>CAZVEM010000011.1:0-44924 GCA_964626165.1 uncultured Nannocystaceae bacterium | reverse complement strand
CCCGGGCGTCGCGCCGCGACCCGCGGCCGCGCCGGTTGCCGCCGCGCCCGCGCCGGCCGCCGTGGCTCGTCCGCCGAGCGGGCCGTCGGCGGGGCCTCGTCCGTCGATCCCGATCGCGATCCCGATTCCCTTCACCGCTGCCGACTCACCCTCCAAAGGCATGCTCGATCGACTGGCAAAGGCGCAAGGCGTCGCCCCTGGTGTCGATCCCAAGCTGATCGAGGGTCTGCTCTCGCTTTCTCGCGAGGTTGTCGAATCGATCGTTTGGGAGGTCGTTCCGGACCTCGCAGAACAAATCGTGCGCGAGCGCGCCGCGGGCTGACGCGAGGTCACGCACTGCTCGGGCTTCGACGGGGCACCGATAGGGCGTCCACGCTTCGTCCGGCTCAAGCGAAGTGAAGGCCGTGATTGCAGCGTCGCTGCGACACGGCCTTTGCTGCGCGTGTTGATCGGATGCGCGCCGCCACCTAACGTCACGACCCGACGTGACGATCATGAGCGACGATACGGCAACAGAGGCAGCGACGGAGAGCAGCACGGCATCGGAGGGAAGCGCGAGTGCGCTGGCCAAGGTCTACGAGCCCGCTGAGGTCGAGCGCCGTCTCTATCAATCATGGCGCGATGGCGGGCACTTTCAGCCCTGCGACGACGCGGACGCACCGAGCTACTGCATCGTATTGCCCCCACCCAACGTCACGGGGCGACTGCACATGGGCCATGCCCTGACCGCGACGATCGAAGACGCGTTCGTGCGCTGGCATCGACAGCAGGGCTACGCAACGCTTTGGGTGCCGGGCACGGATCACGCCGGTATCGCGACCCAGGTGATGGTCGAGCGACAGCTCGAAAAAGAAGGCACGACGCGCGAAGCGATCGGGCGAGAGGGCTTTCTCAAGCGCACCTGGGAGTGGAAGGAAGAGCAAGGCGGGGCGATCGACCAGCAGCACGAGCGGCTCGGCGCGTCGCTCGATTGGTCGCGCTACCGCTTCACGATGGACGAGATCAGCAGTCGGGCGGTCATGGAGTGCTTCGTGCGCCTGCACGAAGAAGGCCTGATCTACCGCGCCTACCGCCTCATCAACTGGGACTGGGGCAGCCAGACAGCCGTCAGCGACCTCGAGGTGGAGCACCGCGAGGTGCAGGGCTCGCTGTGGAAGATCTCGTATCCTGTCGAAGGGAGCGATGAGGCCTTGGTGGTCGCGACCACGCGGCCCGAGACGATGCTCGGAGACAGCGCGGTCGCGGTGCATCCCGACGACCCGCGCTATCGCCACCTGATCGGCAAGCGCGTCGCACTGCCGCTGTGCGACCGCACGATTCCGATCGTCGGTGACGCCGTGCTCGTCGACATGGAGTTCGGCACGGGCGCCGTGAAGGTGACGCCCGCCCACGACTTCAACGACTTCGAGACCGGCAAGCGACACAACCTCGAGGTGATCGCCATCATCGACACACGCGGCAAGATCTGCGCGCCTGCCCCCGAGCCGTTTGTCGGCATGAGCGTGGTCGATGCACGAAAGGCAGTGCTCGCAGCGCTTGAGGCCAGTGGCCATCTCGTCTCGACCGAGCCGCACAAGCTCAACGTCGGGCATAGTCAGCGCTCGGGCGTGGTCATCGAGCCACTGCCCAGCACGCAGTGGTACGTGCGCGTCGGCCCGATGGCCGAAAAGGCACTCGCCGCTGTTCGCTCGGGAGAGACGACGATCATTCCGGCGAGTCGTACGGCGGACTACTACCGCTGGATGGAGAACATTCACGACTGGTGCGTCTCAAGGCAGCTGTGGTGGGGGCATCGAATCCCCGCGTGGCACTGTCAGGCTTGCGGCGAGATCACCGTGGCACGGGCCGCGCCCAGCACGTGCAAGAAGTGCGCGAGTGCGTCGCTCACCCAGGACCCAGACGTGCTCGAGACCTGGTTCTCGTCGGGCTTGTGGCCACTGACATGTCTGGGCTGGCCCGATGAATCCGCCGCGCAACCGGGCGGCGATTTGGCGCGCTTTTACCCCAACGCGCTGATGGAGACGGGTTGGGACATCCTGTTTTTCTGGGTGGCGCGCATGATGATGTTTGGCTGTCAGTTCACCGGCAAGGCGCCCTTCCGCCACGTCTTCTTGCACTCGATGGTGCTGGGCGAAGACGGCCAGAAGATGAGCAAGATGAAGGGCAACGTCGTCGATCCGCTCGCGCTTTGCGATGCGTACGGCGCCGACGCCGTACGCATCTATCTCGCGACCATGGCCGGTCAGGATCTGGGCATCATTTTTTCGCGCGCGCGCGTCGAGGGCTACCGCAACTTTTGCAACAAGCTGTGGAACGCCTCTCGCTTTGCGCTGATGAAGCTCGCGGACTACGAGCCTGATGCTTACAAGGCGGAGTTCCTCGATGCGGGGGAGGCGGGGCTCGCCAAGCTCTCGACCGCCGATCGCTGGATCCTCGCGGGCTGCGTCGAGCTGGCGATCGATGTCGATGCGCACCTCAAGTCTTGGCGCCTCGACCTTGCGACCCATCGGCTCTACCAGTTTGTCTGGGCCGAGCTATGCGATTGGTACATCGAGCTGTGCAAGCGAGATTTTCGCGAGGGCGTGGATCCACAGCGACGGCGCGCGGCTCAGGGCACCTTGGCGACCGTGCTCGACGTGGTCCTGCGTCTGCTCCATCCGATTGCGCCGTTTGTGACCGAGGAGCTCTGGCAGGCGCTGCCACGCCCGCGGGGCGCGGTGCAGAGCAATGCTGCCGGCGCGCAGACCACCCGGCACGAATCCATGCTCATCTCCGCGACCTACCCGCGCCCCATCAGGCGAGAAGGCGAGGGGGCTGCCGCTCGCGTCGTCGAGCTTGCCGGCCCGTTGCGGGACGCGACCGCGTTGCTGCATGGCGAGCAAGCGCGCAGCTGCGTGCAGGACGTTCGTGAGCTGATCGCGGTGGTGAGCGCTGCTCGCATGCTCAAGGCGGAGTGCCGAATCTCGCCGGCGCAGACGGTGGATCTACTGGTACGTTGTCGCTATGCCGCACATTCGCGGCGCGTGGCGGCGCTGCGCGACAGCCTGGTGTTTGTTGGCCGCTTCTCCAGTGTCGAGGTCCTCGCGCCCGCAGATCAGGTGCCGCAAGAGTCGCTCGCGACCATGGCCGAGGGCGTCGAGGTGATCCTGCCGCTGGCAGGGCTGGTCGACATGGCCGAAGAACGCAAGCGTGTGGCCAAAGAGATCGAGAAGGTTCAAAAGGAGCTCGGCGGACTGGAAGGAAAGCTCGGCAACCCCGGCTTTGTGGCCAAGGCTCCACCAGAGGTCATTGAGAAAGAGCGCGAGCGGGCCACCACGCTGCGGACCACGCTGCAACGCCTCGAGAGCATCGCAACCCGTCTGCGCGCATAGCTGACGCTACGACGCGTCCGCGTCTCGCACGTCCCAACCCAGGCCGCACGTATGACCCGCATCCTCTTCGTCTGCCTCGGCAACATCTGCCGGTCCCCGACGGCTCAGGTGACCTTCGAGGCCTTGTTGCGCGCACGGGGTCTGCAGGACCGCTTTGAGGTGGACTCGGCAGGGACATGGGATTGGCACGCGGGCGAACTCGCCGATCCCCGCACGCGCGCAGCGGCCCTTTCCCGCGGCTTGACGATCACGCACCGCTCGCGACAGATCACCGACGACGACTATCGGACCTTTGACCTGATCGTCGTCATGGATCGGAGCAACCTCTCGCACGTGCGGACGATGGCGCCAAGCGAGGTCACGCTTGAGCTTGTCGATGAGGAACATCCCGAAATGACGCCGCGTCACGCAGATGCACGACAGGGCACCCGCGCCAAAGGGCCTGGCGTCGCACTGTTTGCCAGCTACCTACGGTGTGATCCGCTGCACGCCGCGTGGAGCCGAGTTCCGGGCGACGACCGTAGAAACGCGACGCCGATCGAAGTTGCCGAGCGCACCTGCGAGGTGCCAGACCCCTATGCGGGAGGCCCAGCGGGCTTTGAGGCCGTGCTGGACATCTGCGTGGCGGCTTCTCGGGGGTTGCTTGCGCAGCTTGGGGCCGGCGATGGTGCTCCCGGTCTCGGCACGGTGCGCTAACGTTGACGCGTGTTTCGATGGCGAGGTCGTGGTGTGGTCGCGCGACGGGTGTCGCTTGTGATCGCATGCACGCCAACCATCGCCTCGGCGAGCTCGCCGAGCTCATCGCGAGAGCGCACACTCGCCGGGCTCGAAGTCCTGCGTGCCGCGCCTCCCTCGGCGTCGCCAGGTGCGACCAGCGTGGAGCTGCGTTGGTCCGCGCCTGCGAGCTGTCCCACGCAGGTGCAGGTCGCGAACGAACTCGCAAAGTTTCATATCGACGCCAACGAGGGCGCCGGCGAGATCGAGGGCCGGGCGCGGGTCCATGCGCGCGTCCGCAAGGATGGTGCGGAGTACGTCCTGCTGCTCGACGTCACGCTCCCCGACGGTATGGTCTCGCAGCGCCTGCGATCGACGAACTGCGAGGCGCTTGCCTCCGCGGGCATGTTGACGGTCGCAGTGCTCACCGATCCGAGTCACGTCGAACGCGAGATCGCGATGGACACGACGACCTCGCGCTCCGCGGGCGCATCGCCGCCGCAGCCGGGACTGGGCGATGAGGGCGAGGGGGAGGGCGCGCCGTCGGAGGGCGGCGTCGACACGCAGAGCAACGGCGATGCGGCGCAGCGCCGCGAAGGACCG
Source organism: uncultured Nannocystaceae bacterium (assembly GCA_964626165.1). Taxonomy (GTDB): domain Bacteria; phylum Myxococcota_A; class Polyangia; order Nannocystales; family Nannocystaceae; genus CAZVEM01. The sequence goes on along the minus strand of CAZVEM010000011.1, from coordinate 40,236 downwards.
CACCGAGGATCTGGTCCGCGCGAAACAGATCGCATCGATCGCGTGGTCGCGCAGGGGACTCGCACACCGCTCCCGCGCGAGGGTGAGCTGTCGACCGACGAACGCATCGGTGTGCCAGTGCCGGGAGGTCCGCGCCGTCTAGGTCCGCGGATCGGCGTTGCCGGCATCCTGGGTGCGGGTGAGCTCCCGCGGATGCACGCGGGCGGCCAACTCGCGGCCGGTGTGCGTCTGATGCCGGGACGTGGCCGCTTTCGGTCCCTGCGAGCACATGGCCCCGAGCTCGCGCTCGCGGTGTGGAGCGCGGGACCAGCCTATGCCCGAGAGCGACCCGACAATGAGCTCGCACGCGCGCAGTGGCCAACGGCTCGCGCGGACCTCTTGGCGATCACGGCCTCGTTGCGAGAATGCTGGGAGCCCGCGCTGGCCGGCCCGCGTCCCAAGTTATGTGGCGGCGTACGGGCGGGCGTCGTGCGTGGCGTGGGCCGAGGCGTCCCGATCTCCAGCGCAGCCTATTCGCCGATCGTCGGGCTGCTGGTTGCTGCTGCGGCGGTGATCCCCGTCGGACGACGCGCTCAGATCCACCTGGGCTTTGAGCTTGAGTGGGCTCCCCTGCGTCCGCGCTTTGAGATCGCTGGGCTCGGTGGACTCGCGAGAGGCATCCCCTTCGGCGGCCGTGCAGTGCTGGGCGTGCACTGGGGCCTTGGCGTTCGTCCCGCCCGGAGGGACCGCGCAAGGAAGAGCCCGATGACCGGCGCAACCCGGAGCGATATCGCCCGCGGCCAAGCGCGGACCGAGGCCCGCAGCGCCATCCCGGGGATGGAGGAGCAATCGGCCCAAACCCGCACAGCCCCGCGCCCTGCGGCGAATTTCTCCGTTGCAGACGAGGTTGTGCGGGCGCGGCCAATGGAGAGGCACTGGCCATGATGCCCGTGCCGATCACGCCCGACCCAGCGACCCAGCGACCACGGCTGGAGAAGGTCTACCGCGAGCACTTCGCGTTGGTCTGGCGAACCTTACGGCGGTGGGGTCTGGACGCGGCGGAGGCAGAGGATGCGGCGCAGGACGTGTTCCTCGTGGTGCATCGCCGGCTGCCCGATTTCGATCCCAATCGTTCGATGCGCGCATGGCTCTTTGGGATCGCACGACGTGTCGCGTCCGATCGACGCCGCAGTGGTGCTCGAACGCAGCGCCGTCTTCGCCTGGTGGGGACCACCGAGTTCCAAGACCCAGGTCCCGAGTCCAAAGCGAGCGACGCCGACACGCTCGCGATCATCGAACGAGTGCTTGCTCCCCTCGATGATGATTGGCGCGCGATGTTCATCTTGATCGAGCTTGAAGGTGTGTCGCCACAAGAGGTCGCAGATCAGCTCGACGTGCCCCGCAACACGATCTACACCCGCCAAAAGATCCTGCGCCGTCGCATCGCGCAGGCGCTTGAACTCGCGCAGAGAGGACGTGCGTCGTGACGCCCACGGACATGGATCCCACGATTGATCAAGGCGCAGTCTCGCGACTGATCGCTGACTACGCGGACCACACGGCCCAGATTCCTTCGGGAGTGCAGGCGCGGGTGCTGGCGGGACTGACCCAGAGGATCGCTGCGGGAGAGCTTGGTCCGGATCTGCCACCGCGTGACGCAGCGCCGGGCAACGCCGCGTGGAGCGGGGCGAGCACCTCAAGCGCTGGTCATTCCGTGATCGCAGCAGCGCAGGTCAGCGCTTCGCTCTGGCGACGGGTCGCGCTCATCCTTGGCCTCTCTGGAGTCGCCGCGATCGCGTGGGTTCGGCCTTGGGAACAGCGTCCGAGCACGGCCGAGGATGGCATCGCGCTCGGCTCGATGACCGCCGAGGTCGAGCAGGAACTCGCTGCCGCCGGGCCACCGATGGCCTCGGCGGGAAACGCAGATCCGAGCGCGGGCTCCAAGCGCGCGCTTGAGGTCCAGCGGCCGGCACCGACGGAGCCGCACGCACCATCGACCTTGGGCGCGATGCCGCAGCTCGACGACACCACGAGTCCCGCGGAGGGGAACGATCGAACGCGGGCCCTTGGCGAAGGGAGCGCTGCAAGTGCACGCCCAGCTGCTTCGAAGAAAAGGCCGATCCCACACGACGATGCCGCCGACGTCGATGCACTCGCGGCCGAGCTCGCGCTTGTCTCGAAGGCTCGCTTGGCGATCAAATCGGGCCGCGACGCCGAGGCGCTCGCGGCCCTCGACCAGCACGCCGCCGAGTATCCGCGAGGAGCGCTGGAGAGCGAGCGAGATTTGTCGCGGGTGCAGGTTCTGTGCAGGATCGGTGACAGCAAACGCGCCGCGGTGATCAGCGCCGCACTGCGGAAGCGAGCCGCCGGTTCCGTCTGGGTCCATCGACTCAAGGACACCTGTGCCGGCCCGGCTGCCGCGGAGTAATCTACGTTTGCGCGGGCGGGATTGCCCACCGGGAGGTCACAATCGTGGATGGTCCGAGACAATCGTCCGCGGCCTTGGCCAAGTATGTCGCGATGCGCTCGCCAAGCTCCGCCTTCGTCATCGGTGTGGTTTCCTCGCTGCTCCTCGCGATGGGCTGTGGCGGAAATACCGTCGGGAGTACCGACGCCGCGGGGGATGACGGGATCCAAGATGAGATTGGAGATGGCGACGGCGATGGAGACGGAGATGGCGACGGGGACGGCGACGGAGACGGAGACGGAGACGGAGACGGAGACGGAGACGGAGATGGCGATGGGGAGGGGGACGGCTGCAAGAAGGTCGACTTCCTCTTCGTGATCGACAACTCCGGATCGATGCAGGACGAGCAGACACAGCTCGTCGAGGCGTTTCCGGAGTTTCTAAGCACGATTCAGGCGGTCGTGCAGGCGCAGGACTACCACATCATGGTGGTGGACTCCGACGCCAACGCAGCGGGAAACTCGTCTTCCAACTGCTCGACCATGAACGGCGTGACGTCCTGTACCTGCTCGCCTTCGCCCGAATGCTGCCAGATGGTCTGTTCGCAGTACGGCGCCAACGCGACCTGCAACGGCACACCCGCCTGCGACCCGATGCTCAGTGACCAGTGCGATGTAGAGCTGGGCGCGGGTCGCAACAAGAGCTCGATGGGAATGTCTTGTTTTGACAGCCCACCGCGATTCATGACGCAGGCCACGCCAAACCTCGCGGATGCCTTTCCCTGCGTCGGCGCGGTCGGTACGACCGGAAGCGGCGAGGAGAAGATGGCGGAGGCGATCACGACCGCGCTCGGCACGTCGCTGAATCAAGCGGGAGCGTGCAACGAGGGCTTCCTGCGCGACGACGCGCTGCTCGTGATCACGTTCATTACGGACGAGGAGGACGGCAAGATGGAGGGCGGAATGACGATGGGATCCGCGGGAGATCCAGAGGACTGGGTCGCAGACGTGATCGAGGCCAAGAAGGGCAACGAGCCCGGCGTCGTGATCCTTGGACTCTTTGGCGACAATGACCAGCCCGGTGCCATCTGCACCCAACTCGACGGGATGACCGGTGCCGAGGCGGCGCCGCGACTACGCAGCTTTGCGGAGTCCTTCACCAATGTGACGGTCGGCAGTGTGTGCTCCCAGGACTATCCGCAGTTCTTCGCGGAGGCCGTCGAGCTGATCGACGTCGCGTGCGACGACTTCGTGCCGATCGGCTAGTCGCTTCAAGATCGGCGGGGTCGAGGGGGCCCGAGGGGGCCCGAGGGAGACCGGCGAGGATGCCGCGTCGCGAGTGATGCGAGGCGCACCCAAGGCATTGAGTTGGCCCGATTCGCCGCGCCGGGCATCGTACGGACCGATATGCGAAGCTCCCTGCATGGATCTAGAGGAGCTGCGGGCGTTCCTTGAGGTCGTCGAAGCCGGAAGCGTGCTGGCAGCGGCGGACTCCAAGGGCGTCTCTCGGACGACGCTCAAGCGGCGGATCGAAGCGCTTGAATCGCGCGCGGGAGTGCCTTTGATGCGATCGACCTCGAGAGGGATCGTGCTGACCCAAGCGGGCCAAACGCTGCTTGAGCGCGGACGCGTCATGGAACGCGAGGTCTCCGTACTGCTCTCGTCGCTGCGGCGCGCGGGCCAAGTGCCGGAAGGTCTCTTGCGCGTCGTCGCGCCCGTTGGGCTGCCGCCCGCGGTGGTGACCCAGCTCTTGGGCGCGGTTCGGCAGCGATGGCCTGCGCTGAGCGTCGATCTACGGCCGAGCGCCGATCCGATGCGCGAAGATCTCACGGACGTCGATCTTGTCCTTCACTTCGCAGCGGCGTCGCCGGTGGGACCCTGGGAGACCGTCGAGCTGGTGCGTCTCCGTCTCTGGGCGTTGGCGAGCCAACGCTACCTTGAGAGACGCGGGACGCCAGAGTCGCCTGAGGATCTCCCGGGTCATGATCTTCTGAGTTGGGCGGGACCAGAGATGGACCCCGGCGCTTGGATGGTGCACAACGCCGCGCCGATGCGGGTGAGACCGGTCATGGTCTCTCCAGACATCCATCAGTTGCGAGAGTGTGCGATCCAAGGGCTTGGTATCGCGCTTCTCCCCGACGCGCTGCTTCCGGCGATGAGCGCGGGCGACGCGCAGCTGCGTCCAGTGCTGCCTGAGCAGCTATCTCGCGAGATCGGTTTCCTCATCTCGGCTCCCGCGCTACTCGCCACGAGCCCCAAGATCAGCCAGGTGCTCACCGCCGTGCGCAGCTTCGTCGAACAGATCAATCGCTCACGGTAGGACGCACACGTTGTCGACGCACGACCCCGGCGGCGCACACTCGCTGCTGTTGACGCACGCGTTCGCTCCGCAGACCCCGTTGGGTCCCCCTAGACTCATCACGCAGGCGCCAGCGGCGACCTGGTTCGGCGCCGTGAGTGCGCAGTCGGTTGCTGCGAGCGCCTGGATGCACTCAAGGTCGTCGACGGGGCACGAACGCCAGCCGTAGTCGCCACAGGTCGCATCCTCGCTCGGATCGCAAACTCGGATGAGCTGCATCATGCCGTCATCCTCGTGCGTGAGCTTGTGACAATGGAAGACAAAGGACCCGGTGTAGCTCTTGTTCTGGGTCAGAATATCGATCTTGCGATCCAGGTTGACGAGGTAGGTGTCGCGCCAATGCGGAAAGGGCAGGGGATCAAACACCTCGTCGTCGCTGGGACAGGCGATGTATGGGTTGATGTGGATGTGAAACGGATGGCCATCCGTTGACGCCGCGATGCGCCAGTGTTCGACGGCGTCGAGTGGCATGTCGCGGTCGAAGGGGCGTTTGGTCCGGTCCGTGTACTCAAAGTTGTGGCAGTTGACGTTGTAGGGCTCGCAGCCGCAGGGATCGGGGTCATCGAGCGTCCAAAAGCCGACCTGCAAAACCGCGGCTTGGTCAATGTCCTCCGGTGCTGTGATCGCGGCCGCGGTCGCGCAGCGCTCTTCGGCTGGCACGCCGTCGAGCGTCAGGCTCGGCGCCAGTTCACCAACCGCCGCATAGTCCGGCAGCGTTTTGGTGGTTGCTTCGCCGTAAGACTGCGCGACGTTGAGAATCGCGACGACCTCGCCGTCCGAGGAGAACCGCGCGAAAACATCCGATGGCTCGATCTCGCCGTCTGGAGCGTGGGGCTGCTCGTTGAAGGGATCACCGGGGGTCGTCGAGTCTTGCAGGAAGCGCGCTGCGACGAGGCACCAGGTCTCTCCATCCGCAAGCGTACCGGCGCCGCCGAGCATCGCCTCGACCCGGTAGCCCGGGGACATGAAGATGTAGTCGTGCTCGAAGGGCTGGGGCAGGATGAGGCCGTCGCGGCCAATCTGCGTCAAGCGGATGGTGTCCTCCGACGCCGTGCTGAACTGCTCACAGTCGCTGTCCATGCCCCGGAACAGGCCGAGGAAGACCTCGTCGAGGTAGCCGGCGTGGAGGATCCGCCAGCGTTCGACCTGCTCAGGGGCCGTCACCATGCGCGGCTTGTGGACACCGTTGATGACGTCGAGCTGAGGCACGGACGTGGAGCTCAGGGTCAAAAAATCGTCAAAGGTGATCGTGCTCTCGCTGCAGGTCTCACCCTCTTTCAGGGGCTCAAAGCCACTCTCGGTCGCGATCGAGGGGGTCGAGAACACCAGCACGCGTTCGCGTGCATCGACGATCCCGGGGAGGGCGTCGAGCTCACCGCGGACGATCCACGGCCCCGCCGCGCCGGACGCGACCTGGATCGCGGTCGTGCCGTGGATATGCGGGTGGTACCACTGGAGTCCGGTGTGGTGGGTCCCATCCTCGTCGATGTCCCAGCGGTATTGCGCGCCCTCGCCTGGATGCACCGCATTGAGCACGTTGTCACCGTGATAGCAGCTGTTGTCGGCACCGCTGCCGTCGCAGACGTCCTCGTCGCAGTCGCGGCAGTCGAAGGTCGTTCCATCCATCGTCGTGGGCTCACACGGCTCGCCGCCGCGCGACCAGTCCGGCCGAATGTGCGAGCCGTGGGCATGGAGGTTCGTGACATTGAAATCGAAGAGGCCCTCGCATGCTTCGCCGTCTTCGTTGACGCAGGTGCAGTCATCGGGACCGCTCGCACACGAGTTGTGGATATGTGCCGGTGTGCACGCTGCTCCGTCGGAGGTTTCGCAGGTGCATTGTTCTCCCTTGAGCGACTTGTAGGCGTGGCCCTTGAGCTTGTTGGCGAGGTTGATACGGACCTGACGTTCCTGCGTCCCCTCACGCGCGGGCGTGTCGATGATCGGGCCGCCGTACGATCCGTTGTAGGTCCGCACGCAGTGACGCTGACCCGCGATAGTGACCTCGCTTGCGTCGAGGGTGAGCGTGTAGACGCCGTTTTCGTCAGGGGTGGCGGTGGGCGGGTCGACATAGGTTTCGACCACGCACGAACCATCCAGCAGCGAGAAACAACCTTCGTCGCCATCGTCAGATGCGTCGGTCCCGGATGAGGACTTGCAAGCCTGCAGCGGGAGTGCGGAGAGAAGCAGGAGCGTGGTGCCCAAGCGCAGCGAATGGATCGACATCGCAATACGCTAGGCGCCGCTGGTACCTTCACGCTGCCCGAAGTCGGACACCGGCTGTTCGAAACTGGACAACCTACGCGCAGCAGCGCGTAGGTAAGATCGTGAGTGCCGCCGCCTTCGCATGCACGTGCGCGCGGTCCCAGCCTGGCCCGCGGCGCGATGGACCTTGCCCCTCGCATCGGAGTGGCGGTACGCGCGGGCGGTTGGACCAGGTCCCGAAACAAAGTTCGGGTCCCGTAACAAAGTTTGGGCGCCGAGCGAGAGTTCGGGTTCCGAAAGAAAGGAGGACGGCCCCGACGCGTCCCACCGGCTTAGCCGGCCGCTTCGCCGATCGAGGTCGGGGCGGGATCGAGCACGCTGATCGCGGTCGGCGGGTCGAGGAGTGCGACTTGGAGGGCCTGATCGACGTGGTCGACCCAGTGCAGACGAAGGTCCGCGCGGGCACGAGGTGGGATGTCGTCCTCGTCCTTGCGATTGGCCTTGGGGAGGATGACGTCGCGGATGCCCGCGCGATGTGCCGCGAGAACTTTCTCGCGCACACCACCGATCGCAAGCACCTGCCCGCGCAGCGTCAGTTCGCCTGTCATCGCAACATCTGGCCGGACACTTCTGCCGCTGGCGATCGATACGAGGGCGGTCAGCAGCGCCAGCCCGGCGCTGGGACCATCCTTGGCGACGCCGCCCTCGGGAAGGTGGACATGGATGTCAATCGCCGCCAGCTCTTTGGGATCGACATCGTAGTGCACCGGACGACTTCGCAGCACGCTGAGCGCCGCCAGTCCCGACTCGCGCATCACCTCACCGAGTCTGCCCGTCAATCGAAGGCGACCCGCGCCGTGCGACGCGGTTGCCTCCACCATGAGCGGTCGGCCGCCGGTCGGGGTCCAACCCAGCCCCATGACGACGCCGACGCGCGGCTGTGCCTGCGCGAGTTCGTCGTGGTAGCGCGGTGGACCCAGGACGCGATCGAGGAGGGAGGAGTTCACCTCGCGGGGCAGGGGAGAGGACTCCGCAATCTGCATCGCGACGTCGCGCAAGATCGCCGCGAGGTTGCGTTCGAGCTGACGCACACCCGATTCGCGGGTGTACTGCGTGGTGATTTGCTCGATGGTCGCGTCATCGAACTCCGGCAGCTTGATGTCGTCGCGCAGCAGTCCGTGTTCGCGTGCGAGTCGGGGGATCAGGTGCAGTCGCGCGATCTGAACCTTCTCGTCGATCGTGTAGCCCGAGATCTCAAGGACCTCGAGGCGATCGAGCAGGGCCGGTGGAATCGCGCCAATCTCGTTCGCCGTGCAGATAAAGAGTACGCGCGAGAGGTCATAGGGCACGCCGAGGTAGTGGTCTTCGTACGCGGAGTTCTGTTCTGGATCGAGAGCCTCGAGCAATGCGGCCGTCGGGTCCCCGCGCATGTCGCCGCCGCCGAGCTTGTCGATCTCGTCGAGGAGGATCAGCGGATTGCTCGTCTGCGCGGTCTTGAGGGCCTGAATCAGGCGCCCCGGGAGCGCGCCGACATAGGTGCGCCGATGGCCGCGGACCTCGGACTCCGCCCGAACGCCGCCGAGCGCGATCCGAACCATCTTGCGTCCCAGGCTCTCGGCGATGCTGCGGGCCAGCGAGGTCTTGCCAACACCGGGGGGACCGGCGAGGCACAGGATCGGTCCCCGCTGCGTCGGCGCGAGGCTGCGGACGCAGAGATATTCGAGCACGCGGCGCTTGGGTTTTTCCAACCCGAAGTGCTCGTTTTCAAGCCGTGTCTTGGCGATGTTGACGTCGATGGTGTCCCTGCTCGCGTCGGCATCGCCCCAGGGAAGGTCGGCGATCCACTCAAGCCACGTACGCGCGACTTGAGCCTCGGCACTGACCGGGTTCATCCCGCGCAGGCGTCCAAGCTCACGGTTCGCGCCACTGCGGGCCTCCGGAGGCAAATCCTTGGCACTCAGGCGGCGCTCGAGTTCGCGAACGATCTCGTCCTCGTCGTCACCCCGCAGCTGTCGAACCAGCGCTCGCATCTGCTGGCGCAGCATGACCTCGTGCTCGTTTTGGCTCAGTCGCGCTTGCACGGCCTCCTGCACGTCGCGGCGCACGGAGTCCGTGAGCACGAGGCGCGACATCACCCGGAGGAGTTCGTCGAGCCGAAGATCGACGTCGAGCTCTAAAAGCAACTTGGTCTTGAGCTCGAGATCGACGTCGAGCGCCAGGGCGGCGAGATCAGATGCAGCATCGGGTCGGAGCTCGAGCCGCAATGCGCGAAGGGTCATTCGCGCGGCATCCCCCGCTTCACCTTCGGGGAGGATCTCTTCGTATCGTCGGCTGAGGTCGTGGAGGGCTCCGACCTTGGCTCGGGCAAACAAGCTATCCGCGTGCACGGGACATGCCGGCTCATACACCGCGACAAGATGATCACGGCGCGCCTCGATGCCGAGAAGTCGGACCCGCGTGTCGCCGCGGACAAAGGCGGTCGCACGGCCGGGGAGACCGTGCAGCACCTGCTCCACGGTCGAGAGCACGGCGATCGGTTGCAGCGTGTCGAGCGTGAGCTGCTCAGCCAAGGGATCGCGTTGGAGTGCGATCACGACCTGCGGCGTCGCAGGATGTCGACGCGCATTTTCCAAGGCGACCTTCATCGCCACCACGGAGGGCCGCCGACCCAGCTCCAGCGGCACCCGCATCCCTGGGAACACGGACGCCTGCCGGACCGGCACGAGGGGCAGTACCAGCCGCGTGGTGGCATCTCCTTCACGCGTGCCCGCCTCCTCCGATGCACCGGCGCGTGCAGGCGCGGTCGTGGACGTAGCCGCCGATCCAGCCGCCGATCCAGCCGCCGATCTAGCCTCCGATCCAGCCGGATCACCATCGAACTCTTCGTGCGCCGTCGCATCCGTCTCGTCTGGAGCGGGCACGGGCTCGGGGCTTTCGGCGTTTGGGTCCGTCATCCGATACGCGGGCACAGCGGCCAGAGCGCGAACGACAGTAACAGTCCGACGGGCCGACGGGGAGCCAGCTGGACGAGGGGGCCGAGGGGGAGGGCCAAGAAGCGCGGGTCGCTGCGTAAGCTGAGTTCCGTGGCCTGGTTGTGACGTGGGGGGTCGGCCGGTATCATCGCGGCCCCTTCCACGGGACAGCGGATATACCGCTCTTGGCCGATCGGGGCGGATCAACGCTCCTCCATTCGCCCGCGTCCACAGCACGGACTGCATCGCACCGCCTCAGATTCGCCCACAGATTCGCCAGACGGATTCGCCGGACGGCGAGCCATCCGCCCCAGACGTCCGACCGAGACATCCGACCGGTTGCATCCGCCTCGTTCACTGCCTCTTGCCATCCAGACACGACCCATGCGAGCCACGCAACATCCGAGCATGCAGCAGATTCGTCCTTGTGCCCCCGCGCGTGAGGACTCCATCGCGCGTTCGCGGCACCGCAACCGCGGTGCCGGCCGCCGCATGGCCGCCCCCTATGCATCGCTTGCATCGCGCGGTGTCGCGCTCGCGATCGCGGGCTGCATGATGGGCCAGGGGATGCCGGCCTTCGCGGGTCCGCCCGCAGACGAGCCGGCCGCCGCGCCCGCGACCGCAGGTGGAACGGTCGCGTTGCTCAAGTTCACCGGACCGGGCGGCGACGCGATGCGCTACGGCGTGCAGGCTGCCCTGGCCGAAAACGGCTACACGGTGGTGGGTGTCCGGGCGAGCTTTGAAGACTCCGCGGCCAAGGTGAAGTGCAAGGCCGCCGACAAGAGCTGTATTGGCAGCGTGACGGACTACCTCGTCCAGAACACGCGCCAGCCCATCACGCACTACGCCTACGGCATCGCCTCGAATGATCCCGCGGCGACCTCGACGGTCGTCGTCGTCGACGTGAAGACCAAGGCGATCGTCGTCGAGATGAACTACACGCACTCGGATGACGACCTCATCCTTCCGATCGCGCTCCCGCGCGATCTCGGTGCACGTCTGCTCAACAGCCAGCTTCCCCTCCCTCCGATGAGCGACGACGAGAAGGCGAAGATCGCCGCGCTCGATGAGCCGGAGCAGACGCCCGAGGAGATCGCAGCGGACAAGCGCGAGCTCGAAGAGAAGCGCAAGCGCGCCCTTGAGGGCTACAACCAGAATCTCGACGCCGGCGAGCAGAAGGTCGACCTTCGCGCCGAGTTCAAAGACTTCTGTCGCAACGGCCCGCGCGAGGACAAGGTCACCAAGCTTGAAGACGGCACAGAGCTGGTTGAGCGTGACCCTCGTCCCGCGTGCAAGCGCGGACCGGTGTTTGGCTACTTCCGTCCACGATCCTGGATCATGGGTGGCCTGGCGGTCACCGCGGGTCTTGCGACCATCGCGATGTACTCGATCGCATTGGTCAATCGCGGCAAGTGGTCTGACGCCAAGGATGAGCTCGACGCCTCAGGCCTGAGCCCGAGCGATCCCACGACGGCCGACGAGTACGCCAGGTTGGCGGGGCAGGTCTCGTCCGCGGGTGACAAGGTCGGCGGCTTTGCCCTGGGTGGCGATATCGCGCTCGGTGCGACCCTTCTCCTCGGCGTCGTCTTCGCGATCACGGTCGGCCAGGACCGCAAGCTGGCTAAAAGCGAGCTGGCGCGCGAGAAGGAGATGCGGATCTCCGACCTGAGGATTGGACCGACCTTGGCCCGCGGCGGCGCAGGCATCGGCGCCGGCTTCCGCTTCTAGCGGGCAGCGCTGGCGCATCGGTCGCTTGGCCCCGTCGAGTCCCCGCAGCCGATCGAGGCGCGGCGGACGGCGGACGCGTCTCAGTGGCCCCGGATCACCACGTGCTCCTGCGGCTTGGCCGATCGGCCTTCGATCGTCGGCGATGCGGAGCCGTGGAGCGCTGAGGCGGCGCGGGGCCGGCGGCCTGCGGAGAGGAAGCGCCAGCCCCGGCGCATCTGCGGAGGGCAAGCGACAACGCGCAACGGGCCAGCGGATCGCATCGCGATCGCCGGCCCGGACGCGCAGGATTGCGGACAGGTTTTAGAGGTTCTTCTTCACGAAATCGCGAAGGCGGTTCGCCGAGCCGGGGTTCCCGACCATCTGATCCGCGACCGATCCGCCCTTGAATAGCAGCAGGGTGGGGATGCTCGTGACGCCGAACTTGGCGGGGACCTGCGGGTTGCTGTCGATGTCCAGCTTCACGATCTGGAGCTGATCGCCGAACTCGTCCGCAAGTACGTCGAGGAAGGGCGCGAGCTGGAGGCACGGGCCGCACCACTTGGCCCACATGTCGAGCAGGACCGGGGCCTGCGACTTGAGAACGTCGGCGTCGAACTGTGCGTCAGTGGTGTGCTTGATGCGGGCGGAAGCCATGGTTGCCTTTCGATGGGTCGGCCTGGCAGATGCAGCGGCTCTTGCCGCGAGCGCACTGACCAGGCGTCCGGGTCGCGAGTATTGGCCCGGACCCCGGGTCGCGCAAGGCGGGGACGCGACTTGCTTCGGGGTCGGCCGCGAAGGGCCTATCGGAGGCCTTTGGCAGCCCATTTGCGCGCTCCACCCCATCGGGAGATGGTCCCGCGGCCTCCCGGAGATCTTGCGGCGCCGTCGCGCTCCGATTAGCGTACGACCCGATGCGCATCTTCATCTCCCAACTCGCGATGGATACGTGGATGCAGCACGGCGCGATTGCGCTCGAAGGCGAGATGATGCGGCTGGCGGTGCTGCCGTCGCTCTACATGTACGTGATCCCCTCCGTGCATTTCGTCGCCATCGACGGTGGATCGCACGATCCGCTCGAGATCATCGGATCGGTCAAGACCCAGGCTGAACTGGCGCAGATGAGCGCCGACCACTACGAGAGTTCGGTGGTCATCGGCGATCACGCCTACACCGTGACGCCGGGCTTTCAGGCCATGCCGCTCGCCCAGGACGGTACGGAGGCCCAGCTCGATCCCGTGACCTGGGGCCACATTGTGCAGACGATGGAGAGCTACGGCGTTGTCTAGCTGCGCGCGCGTGGCGACTCCTCGATTCACGCCGAGCCCCTTCGCGGGGATGCCGGCGCAGGATTGTGGTGCTAGAGCAGCCAAACTGGCCGCTCGCGCCGTGTCTTGAGGAGAGTTCGCCGATGCTCGCGCTCTTTGTCGCCGCAGCCCTCGCCTATGCGGCAGCGTCTTACGCCTACGGCAGCACCGGTGCGCTCAGCGAGCCAGTCGAGCCGCCCCGGCTGCCACGAGCGCTGCTGGCTGTGGGCGCGGTACTGCACTTTTCGACGATTGGCGCGCTGTGTGCCGTGGGCCAGCATCCGCTCAGCGGCATCAATCACGCCGTCTCGCTTGGACTGCTCCTCGTGGTGATCGCCTATCTCGCGGTCTCGGGCCGCAGCCAGCCGATGCCCGCAATCGGCAGCGTACTCGCGCCGCTGAGCATGGTCGCGCTGACGGTCTCGGTCGTCGCACCGGTCGGCGCTGTCGGCGTCGAGGGAAGTGTCGCCGCGGCCGACCTGCCCTTGGTCTGGGTCCACGTCGCCTTTGCCACGGCCGGTCTCGCGGGTAGCGTCTTCGCGGCAACGGTCGCGGGGCTCTATCTCGTCAAGGAGAGCCGGCTGCGGGCCAAACTGCTCACCGCGAAGCGTCGCGGCATCTCGATCGCGGGACTTGAAAAGCTGCAGTGGTCCGCGATTTTGGTCACGGTGCCGGTGTTCACGGTCGCGATCGCGACTGGCATCGTTGTCGCGCTGCGTCCAGCCGGTCCCCTGGCGCAGGGGACGGCCGGTCCCTGGCTCTTGCTTGAGCTGATCGCGGCCGGCTTGGCGTGGCTGACGTGTCTTGCGGTCCTCAGCTCTCGCCTTGCGTGGGGACTTCGGGGCCGACGCGCGGCCGCGCTCACCTTGCTCAATCTCCTGTGGTTCGCGCTGATCGTCGCGTCCTACGCCCTCCGCTAGCTCGCGGGTCTCTCGTCCCGCGCTATCACTCGCCAACCAAGCTCCCATGTTCGCCCTCGGGCTCAACCACACCACCACAACCGTCGCGTTCCGCGAGCGGTTGACCGTGCCGCAAGAGCGGCAGGTGGATGTGCTCCAACGACTCGCCCAGCGTGCCTCGCTGAGTGAGCTGGTGATCTTGTCGACCTGCAATCGGGTCGAGCTTTACGGCGTCGGTACGCCAGAGCATGCGGCCGCGGTGCTCGGTGCCTTGGCGCAAGAGCACAACATCGCATCGGACGCACTTCGCAAGAACTGTTTCCTGCGCACCGAAGGTGACGCTGCGCGCCACATCTTCCGCGTCGCGGCCAGCCTCGAGAGCATGGTGCTCGGTGAGCCGCAGATCCTCGGGCAGGTCAAAGAGGCTTACCGCAATGCTCAGCGTGCCGGCACACTCGGGGCCGTCCTGGATCGCTGTTTGACCATGGCCTTCCATGGCGCCAAGCGAGTCCGCAGCCAGACGGCACTGGGTCATGGCGGTGCAAGCGTGCCTTCGGTGGCAGTCGATCTCGCGGGGCAGATCTTTGGCAGCCTGTCTGGCCTGCGCGCCTTGGTCGTTGGCGCCGGCGAGATGGCCCACCAGTCCGCGGTCTATCTGCGCGCCGAAGGCGTCGCGTCACTGCGCGTGGTCAACCGGAGCCTGCCCCGCGCAGAGGAGTTTGCCGCCGAGTTCGGCGGTAGCGCCGCTCCCTGGTCGGCGCTCGGGGACGAACTCGCACGCGCCGACATCGTCATTTGCAGCACGGGTGCGACCGCGCCCGTGATCGACAGCGCGATGGTGCGGCGCGCGATGCGAGCGCGACGCGGCGCACCGCTGCTCCTGGTCGACATCGCCGTGCCCCGCGACGTCGAAGAACAGGTTGCGGCGCTGGACCAGGTCTACCTCTACAACGTGGATGATCTTCAACAAGTGGTCAACGACAACCTGAGCCTCCGTTCCGAGCAAGTCGAGCTCGCCGCGGCCTTGGTCGAAAGCGAACTCGACGCGTTCTTTCGCTGGCAGAACCGTCGAGATCTCGGTCCCGTGCTCGCGCGGCTTGAAGGTCGAGCCCGGCAGCTGGCCCAGAGCGAAGTTGCGCGGGCGCTCGGTCGACTTGAAGGCGGTGGACAGCCGGCGACGCCCGAGCAGCGCGCGGTGCTGGAGCGCCTCGCAAACTCGCTGATCGGGAAGCTGCTGCACGACCCAATCGTGCACGCCAGAGACGCTGCGGAGCAGGGCAACCACGTGCTCGCGGACGCCTTGGGCGTGCTCTTTGCGATCGACCAAGAATCCGCGCAGCAAGATGCGGAGCGACAGGCGCTGACAACCTCGAGCACCAGCGATTCACTTGGACGCCTCTTTCGTGTTTCGGCGTCGGATGGCCCTGACGCAGCAGAGAGTGCTGCACGCAGTAGGGCGCAACAGCATCATTCAAGCGCGATCTCCGACGAACGCGACGGGCCCGAGGCCCCTCGACCTCATGCCGATCAAGGTAAAAGCGAAGCATCGTGAAGCACCTGAGACTCGGCACTCGACGCAGCGAACTCGCGCTTTGGCAGTCACGCTTTGTCGCCTCGCAGCTCAAGCAGCGGTGGGGCGACGAGATCGAGATCGAGCTCGTCGAAATTGTCACCGAGGGCGATCGCATACTCGATCGTCCGCTCGCCGAGGTTGGCGGCAAGGGTCTCTTTGTCAGCGGCATCGAGGCGCAACTTCTGCGTGGCGAGCTCGACTTTGCGGTGCACAGCCTCAAGGACATGCCCGCGGTGCTTCCGGACGGACTGGCCTTGGCGGCGACGCCCGAGCGGGCAAGTCCCTTTGACGCCTTGTGTGGGCCCGAAAACGTCGACGTCACGTGCCTGCCGGCGGGATTTCGCATCGGCACCTCAAGCCTGCGTCGCGCCGCATTGCTTCGCCGCTTCCTTCCGCAGGTCGAGGTCATCTCCGTTCGCGGCAATGTGGCGACGCGACTGCGCAAGATCGAAGAGGGTGTGGTTGACGCGGTGGTTCTTGCGAAGGCGGGCCTCGATCGGCTTGGACTCGGCGCCACCGTGCGTCACGTCTTTCAAGCCGAGCAAATGCTGCCCGCGGCTTCACAAGGCATCCTCGCGATCGAAGCACGCCAGGACGACGCTGACACGCTTCGCCTCCTCGCACCGCTCGAAGATCCCAGCAGTCGGGTCGCGGCGCAGGCCGAGCGCTCGTTTCTCAGGACGCTGGAGGGTGGCTGCCAAGTTCCGATGGCGTGCTACGCCAAGTTGGTCGACGGCGACCTTCACGTTTCGGGCTTGGTGATCGATCCCGCCGGGACGAGGCTGCTGCAGGCATTTACGCAGGGGGCCCCGCAGGAGGCCGTGGCGCATGGCGAGACCGTTGCCGCGCGTCTCCTGGATCTGGGCGCCGCGGAGATCCTCCGCGCGCACGGTTGAGGCATCGCGATTCGCAAGTCGTCGCGCCAGCCGGTGCTGGTGTGGGCCTTGGTCTTGGTCTTGGTGAGGAAGCGGGGAGGGCACCCCGCCCAGTCCACACCGTCAAGTCTCGACGATCCTAGAAGACCTCGACGTCTGCGTGATAGTCGATCTCTTCCTTAGCGAGGTTGTCCCGGATCTTGAACTCCATGTCGAAGTGGCCCTTCTCGTGGATCTCAATCGAGCCACGGATCACCCCACGCGGGATGCCCTCGGCGTTTTCTTCAAACTTGAGGTCGAACTCCTGGGGCTGGTGATAGATCTCCTCCTTCTTGTCGGTGAAGACGATCTTCTCGACCGAGACGTGGTGTTCGCCCTTCTTGGCTTCGAGCCCGCCGATGATGAGCTGATAGCGGACCTCTCCCTTGCGGGTCCGCAACGTGTCCATCTCGTTGCCCTTGCCGTCGAGCAGCTTGAAGTCGTAGACCTTGAACGAGCTGTACCCGTCCTCGAGTGCGCCGTGCTCGGCGGCGACGAAGGTGTCGCCATCGAAGTGGAAACCGATGAGGCCACCGTCGGGATAGAGCTGGACCATGAGGCGGACCTCGCCCTTGTCGAACTCGAGCTCGTAGACGCGCTGCTTGGCGACCGGCGTGTCTTCGTTGGCCTCCTCGTAGAAGTCCTTCATGGTCCCGAGGTACTTGATGACCGTCGCGAAGTCGTCAAAGGCCGCCTGCGAGAGGTCGTGCTTGAGGTCGCCGTCGCAGATCTGAAGGAGCTTGGCGCGGTCGCCTTCCGACATCGCTTGGATGATGATCGGCACCGCGACCTCGGGCTCGACCTTCGCCGTCCCGTGCATCTTCGAATTGCCGGGGTTGGCGGTGCCTTCTCCGTCCTTCTTGCAAGCAAGGGCCCCCACCGCGAGCGGGAGCGCGAGGGTGAGCGCGAGGAGGAATCGGGGGGAACGTCGCTGTGCGTGCCGCTGCATGGCGACGCGCATGTTAGCAGGACGGCAGTGGCCGCCGCAGCAGGCGCCCGAGGTGAGGTCGGCGTG
Organism: uncultured Nannocystaceae bacterium; assembly: GCA_964626165.1. Lineage (GTDB taxonomy): Bacteria > Myxococcota_A > Polyangia > Nannocystales > Nannocystaceae > CAZVEM01. The sequence goes on along the minus strand of CAZVEM010000011.1, from coordinate 22,906 downwards.
CCGTGGATCGTGGCGCTACAGCAACAGCAAGGCTGCCCCCCCGACGCCGAGCGCCGCACCGGCGATGGCCCCCAGGGAGAGGGATTCCCCGCGAGCGACGCTGACGGGGAGCATGAGGATCGGCGTGGTCGCCATGAGCGCTGCCGCGACCGCGGGGTGGCTCGCGGTCTGAATCGCGAGCAGCGAGAACCACACGCCGATGAAGGGCCCGAAGAACGCACCTGCACCTGCGAAGCGGAGCGCCGCTGGGTCGCGGATCGCATCACGCACGCGGGGCCACCAGTTGAGCACGGTGCAAACCAGGACAAATCCAACGAGGCCGGTCGCGATGCGGATCTGCGTCGCACCCAGCGGTGGCACCTCTTGCATACCGACCTTGCTCATCATCAGTCCGCTCGCTTGCCCGATCGCACCGCCCGTCGCGAAGAGCACGCCAGTCATGGTCACGCCTCCGGGCGACGACGGGAGCGGACGCCGTGCTGCCTCGCCGGACTTCGCGGTCGCCGGCGCCGACGGTGGATCTTCTGCGGGCATCGCAGGTTCGTCGGTGGCGCGCACTGGGGCAGCACGACTCGTAATCGCCCAGGCGATGCCGCCAAGGACCGCGGCGATCCCGACGAGGTCTCGCCACGCGAGGTCTTCACCGAGCAGCACAATCGTGAACAGCGCGACCCAGAGCGGGACGCTCGCCATGATCAGTGTCGACAACCGTGGGCCGATCTCGATGAGCGCACGGAACAGCAGAAAGTCGCCGATCAACAGTCCTGCGATGCCCGAGCCCATCAGCCACAGCAGGGCGCGGCTCGACGGCACCGCCGGGACCAGGCGACCGTCGAGCAGCAAAGCCAGCACCGCGAGGAGCAAGACCGCGATGGTGAGCCGAATGACGTTGAGCGAAAGCGCACCGATGCGCTGGCCTGCCTGCGCGAAGAAGATGCTGCTGGCGACCCAGCATCCGGCCGTCATCAGCGCAAAAATTTCGCCGGGAGGCTGCACCGCGCGCGGAGACTATCAGCGTCCGCAAACGCCAGTGCCCGTCCCCGCACCGGGGAATTCAAGGCGCCGAGTGCACCGAGAACGATGACGAGCGCGTCAGGCTGGGGGCCTTACGCGCCCACTGCTACGCTGCCCCGTGCTCTGGCGCCGCGATTCAGAAGTGTGTCGGTGGCGTGCGCAATTGCTCGGCGTCTGCCTCCTCGGCCTGGTCGGATGCCAACCCTCAGACGATGAACTTTGCGCCAAGATCGCGCAGCTCGCCGCGAATGGTCCGCCGGAAGAGGGGGCCGCATTTGCGCGGCATGACTGCCCTAGCGAGCTGCGCGAACGCATGTCGCGGATGCGGCCCGGCCGGGAGCGCTCGTTCCGTCGCTGTGTGATGAGGTCCAAGCATCTGGGCGAGCTGGTATCGTGCTGAGTCGAGGAGGCGGGCGCTGTGGGCCCCGCCCATCCGCGTGAAGTTTGGCCTGTCCGCGAGTGCGTCGGCGTGTGGGCGACGACCTGCAAACGCGATGGCCCGCCTGCGGGCATCTGTTACCGTAGTCGGGTGGCTGCGCCGCGACGCGATGACGCTGACGCGCTCGCTGAGCGTCTGCGCGAACTCAAGCCCGAGAGTGGGCGCGAGGGGCTGGCGCTGGCGCTTGGGCGGGTCACCGCCGCGCTCTTTGGCGACGACGAGGCGCCGGCGCAAGTCAAGCTTGGCCGCTACCTCGTGCGCGGTGTCCTGGGCGAGGGGGCGATGGGACGTGTCTTGGATGCCTTCGATCCCAAGCTCGAGCGCGGCGTCGCCATCAAACTGCTGCACGGTCACGCCGCCACGGAGTCGATCGGGCGTGCCCGGCTGCTCCGCGAGGCCCGCTCGCTCGCACGTCTGAGCCACCCGAACGTCATTGTTGTGCACGAAGTCGCGTTCTGCGGTCCCGACGGCGAGTTGGAGGACGAGCCACCCGGCCCTGACGCCCGGCTCTTCCTCGTCATGGAACGTGTCGATGGGAGAAATCTGCGGCGGGCCGTGCAAGAGCTTGCCGCGCGCGAGCCCCAAGCGCAGCGCCAGGTCCTCGACTGGTACCTCCAAGCCCTCGACGGCCTTCATGCCGCCCACCAGGCAGGGATCGTCCACCGCGACTTTAAGCCCGACAACATTCTCGTCGGCTTTGATGGCCGAGTTCGGGTCGTCGACTTTGGTCTCGCACGCGGCGTGATGGAGGCCGGCGATGTGCACCGAGGTCACGCGCACGCGCGTCGAGATCCGGCTCGAGTCCCTCCGGGTGAGCGAGGCGAGCCGAGCGACGCCGAGATCTCAAGCAGTCGCGATTCGACCCTCGCAGAAGGGGAGCGGGCCGCAGAGCGCGGCAAGGAGCATGACGAGGCAGATGCGGACGCTTCCGAGCGCCGCGGCCGTGACATCTCCGAGGACCTCACCGTCGATGTGTTGACGCGCAGCGGCGCGCTGGTCGGGACACCGCGCTACATGGCGCCCGAGCAGCTCAAAGGCGACATCGCGAACGCCCTGAGCGATCAGTTCTCACTCTGCGTTGCGCTGTTTGAGAGCTACTTCGGCGAGACTCCCTTTCCCGCGCGCTCCATACCCTCATTGCTGCTCACCATCGCGGAAGGGCTACCCCTCACGGATCCTCGCGCGCCCGATCCGCTCTTCGCAGTACTCCGACGCGGCATGGCGTATCAAGCAACCGAGCGCTATCGCGATCTCAAAGAGCTTCGAGAAGCGCTCCGCGGCTGCATGGTGGGAGCAAGCAGCGATGCAGCGCTCATGTCTGGACACGCGGAAAGCTCGGACGCATCGACTCTGAGATCGGGCGAGCGAGCCGGCTCCACGGGCGGCGCCGGTTCTGCGTCCGTGAACGATGCGGCGCCCCGCCCCGCGCCCGGCTATGCCAACCTCTTGGCAGGACTCGGCGGCGCCCTCGCACTGGTCGCGGCAGTGCTGCTGATCGGATATGCGACCGGCTTGGTCGGTCTGGGTTCATCCGACCAGGCGTCGCTCAATCGCGCGAACGCGGCGGTCGAGGCTCCCGGAGCGGAAAGGGCAGGCGCGGTCGATGCATCGCCGACGGATCTCACGGCAGCGGAGCAAGGTGCTGGAGCGGGCTTGTCCGATGCAACCCGTGAGGGCATGGGCGACGACGTCCCTGGCTCTGGCGAGCGACTGCGCGCAGAGCAGGCCGTCGCAGGGACGGGGGGCGCTGATGACAACGCGCCCACATCATCCGGGTCTGCCAGTGGCGAGACTGCGGCCGGGATCGACAGCGCGAGCGAATCGGGGAAATCGACAGACAGTGCCAAGGACCCCTTGGGTAACTCACCGCGCACTTCCATCACTGCGTGCTTCTTGCACGAAGATAGCTTCGCGCTGCTGAGCCGTGGTCGTGCGCGAAGCAGCCTCCGTGTCGATGGGACCTGCCATCTGTGCCGACAGGAGAAACGGAAGGCTCGCATCGATCGTTTCAGCACCGCCGGCTGCGACGCGTATTATCTGTGTGGCGCGGCGGCCGACGACGCGTGCAAACCATGAGCCCTCTGCTGCACTCGTCCTGTCGTCGCGGCCGGATCCAAAGCGCACCTTGGGTCCTCGCGCTGGTCATGCTCGCGATCTGTGCTCTTTGGCCGGCCACCGCGAGAGCTGACGATCCCTACGGTGTCGTGACCGTCGACTTGCGCCCACGCGGCGGCGATGTGCCGACCCATGTGTGCGTGACGTCTGCTGTGGGTAGCGCCCGAGCGCGCCAGAAGCTCAGCGAGATTGCGCATTTAGGCGGTGACGGCGGCCTGTCACTCCTCGCGCGCGAATCCGTGACCAGCATCGCTGAACAGCAGGCGTGCACACAGGATGGAGATCCGTGTGCACCGTGGGTGGTGACGCCTCCGACCGGCAACGGGCGCGGCAACTTCGTCGCTTGTACCGCCGATCAAGTGCCCCCCTCGTCCAACGACAAGGCTTCGAGGGTCCTGGTCCTGGTGCTTGAGCAGCTTGAGGCCGCTCCGCCCGCAATTGAATCGGTCAACCTCGCCGGCGGAATCTTGACCGTCGGTGTCGGCACGGATCTGCGGCGCGCGGTGATCGGCGTGCGCAGCCTTGGAGGTGACTACCTCGCTCACTCAAGGAGCTTTCGCGGCGAGAATGCGACGCGCGAGGGGGTCACGATCGCGCTCCCGATCGAGCCGCGCTGCCAAGCACGCGCCATTGAGTTGCGTGGCGCACACCTGCCGGAGGCTGCACGCAGTCGACTCGACATCACGCTGGATGGCGTCACGGTCAACTCGGAGCGCTGCGTCATGGCGGTTGCCGGTGCCTCGACGTTGCGCGTACGTCTCCCCGGCCCACGCGACGATGCCTCGATGCTGCGCGTGGCGTTGCGCGCGGCAACAGGCGGTATTGCGGACTCTTGGTCCGGTCTTTACGCAACAACGTCCCCCGGCAGCGTGAAACTCGATCCCGACGCGCTGCGATTGTCGTGGACGGTACCGGCGTGCATCGTCGACGCGGGAACTTGCCCAAGCGCGCAGCTTGAGAACGGCACGAGCTGCCTGGGGACCCGCGGCGAGGGCGTGTGTGACTACGTGTGCGCTGGCGAGGGCGACGCCGCCAGCGTCTCGACCCCCACGAGCGTGCGAATGGTGCGAGGCGCGGCCAAACAGGCGTTTACGGTCATCGTCCAGCGGCCTGGCCAGATCGTCGATGGGGATGTTCCGAGCACGGCAACGCAGCTACGCGTCGACCTGACGAAGTTCGAGACGAACCGACCCGGCAACCGGATCACTGGTCTCGAAGTCAGCGGGGAGGATGGGAGCGTTCGTCGATTCTCCACCAAGGGACGCAAGCAGCTCAGCGTGGTCGTTCCCGGTGCGAGTTGCGAGCCGGTTCGGGTGCGCTGGATCGGCGACCTCGACTACCATGAGAGCACCGCAATCGTCCGCGACGGAGAGCTCGTGCTCGATCCACCCTCGGCGAGCGCTCGAATCCTGAGCTTTCACTTCGACGTGCTCCAGGGGGGCGGACCCGTCGCATTGATCGACTCAGATGTCCAGCAAGGTCGGGACGTGCGCACCCCGGTGCACTTCAACGCGCTGTTTCAGATCGCGGCACGCTTCCGCCCGCGTAAGTCCAAGTGGTCCCGTTTGGTCGGTGAGCTGCGCCTCGGCGGAACGATCGGCCAGTGGGGCTACTACAGCGCCGACTATGCGGACGTGAGCCCACGACCGGGGCGGCCCAAGGTGCCTTGGATGCGCTTTTTGGTCGAGCCCGCGCTCTACGTCGATATCGCGCCGGTCTTTGGCATGTCCTTCGCCCTCGGACTCGGCAGCTCCTGGGCGCCGCGCACGGGCGACTTCGTGGCGACGGACCGCTATCACTTCGTGGCGAGCCCGGCCATCGATCTGCGTTTCCACGTGCGGCGCTGGCTCTCCTTTGTTGTGCAGGGGCGCGTCTTTGCCGGCGAGACCGTCGTGCTAGAGACGCCCGTCCCTGGCGGCGATGTCGTCAGCAAAGAGCTCAAGGCCGTCTCGGTGATCGGACTCTACGGACTTCAGTTCCGCTTCTAAACGCCATGAACGACGTACTCATCACCGGAGCATCTGCGGGACTCGGCCGCGAATTCGCCAAGGTCATCGCAGCCGAGGGCAGGGGGCTTGTCTTGGTCGCCCGCCGGCTGGATCGGCTTGAGGCGCTCGCACAAGAACTTCGTGATGCGCACAAGGTCTCGGTCCAATGCATCGCGGCAGATCTCGAGGAAGCTGACGCGCCACTTCGGATCTTCGAGCGCACCCAAGAGCTCGGACTGAAGATTGACGTCCTGATCAACAACGCTGGCTTTGGCAGCACCGGACCTTTCCACGCGCTCGATCGCGAGCGCGAGCTGGCAATGGTTCAGGTCAACGTGACGGCGCTCGTGCATCTATCGCGGCTCTACCTACCGGCGATGGTTGAGCGTAAGAGCGGTGGCATCCTCAATGTCGGTAGCACCGCCGGCTTTCAGGCTGGCCCCTACATGGCAACCTACTACGCGACCAAAGCGTTTGTGCAGTCGTTCTCCGAGGCGCTCGCCGAAGAGGTCAAAGGCCACGGCGTGCATGTCTGCTGCCTGGCACCGGGAGCGACCGCGACCGAATTCGCGGAGGAGGCGGGCATCACCAAGTCCCGTCTGTTCCAGGCCGGTGTGGCGAGCTCGAGGTCGGTGGCTGAATCAGGCTGGCGCGCGTTTAAGCGCAGCCACGTGATCGCCATCCCCGGCCTGAAAAATAAGGTCATCGTGCGCCTGTCGATGGTCTCGCCGCGAGCGGCGACTCGTCGCATCGCACAGTGGCTCAATCGGTCGCCCCACTGAGTCAGGACCAAGGGCCATTTTGCGGCCGCTCGTCGCGTTTCGGTGCATCGAACTGTGAGTGGAACTGTGTATCGGCCTGTGCATCGGCCTCTAAATCGGCCGATGACACGCCTGACGGTCAGGTCGAGTGATCTGTCGAGCGTGTCGCCGCAGCCTGCTCGTCCTCGGCGAGGAGTGCTTGGGCCTCAAGGTCCGCGTCGATTTCTAGCCGCTCGAATCGATCGCGTTCCGTGCCACCGGGCGGCTCTGCCGCGACTGGTTTGGGCAGAGGCACGAGCCGATCGAACTGCGAGAAGTCAAATTCGATGCGACCGTCGTCGAGATCGCGGATCACATCGGCAAAATGATGGCCCTCGACAATGTCGCCGGGCACGTAGATATGACGCGAGTGGATGGACTGTCCAAAGGTGCTGTCGAGCCCGATCATCGAGACGATGAAGAGCACCCGATCATCGATGAGGTCTTGCAGGCTGAGTCCGTAGAGCGGGCTGTCTCGGTCGATCTGGTGAATCACAAGCCAGCTGAGGCGAAAAAGCGGCGTGGTTGTGCGCGTCAGCTTGAGGTCGTGCACGCGGCGCAGCACGTGACCTTCTGAGCTGATATGGGTGCGAAGTGCAGATACGTGGATGGTGGCCTCCACGATGTCATTGCCGCGGACATTGGCCGTGCGAAAGTAGATCGACGGTTGGCCATCATGCGGCGCAAGCAGAATGTTTTTTGAGAAGCGGACCATGGCGCTCGGCCGCGAGAACTTGGCGAAGGCCAGTCCTGTTCCGATCGCGACGCCAAGCAGGCCTACCATTGCTTCCACCATCACGACCAAGTGGGCGTAAAGGGTCTTGGGTGCGAGCTCGCCGTAGCCGATCGTCGCGAGCGTCTGGACACTGAAGAAGAAGAGGTCGCGAAAGCTCCCGGGCTCGGCTCCTTCGATGCAGTCGCCGCCAAGCATGTACAGGCCAGCGAAGATGATGTTCGCGAGCAAGAAACCGCCGACGTAGAGCAGCCCCAGCATCCGCCAAGAGCCCCGCTGCACCTCGAAATAGAGGTCCCGGAAAGGGTTCCACGGAAAGCCGACGCGCACGACGGCATCGTCGAAGCGATAGCTCGCGGGAAGCGGCCCTGGGCGCGGAGGCGCTGCGGGCGCTGGTGGTGCTCCTGAGGGTTCCACGTGCCGCTACGCTGCCACGCGAACAGGCGGCCGAAAAGCCCCCAAATGGGTGGTCAGCTCCGTGGCACGGCGCGATGGATCGCGGCTACGCACGTCGTGGCCTGTCGCGCCGAGCGATCCGCAATGCCGCTGTGGCGCTCTGAGTCGTAGCTGGATGTCGATCTGGCAATCGTCGCGGATGCGACCCGGCGGCATACACCGAGCGCTATCGTTCCCACGGGGTCCACGAGCTCCCACTGGCCTGCTAGCAGGCTGTCGAAGTACCCCGCGCGGCGCATGGCCGCGCACTCACCATGCAGCCCCTTCGTTGCTCGTCTTGTTGCTCGTCGGTCACGTATGCCCGGTACGCTCCCTCTTTGCGCCTCGGTCTGCATGGCGATGGCACGTCCATGCACTCCACGCGGGGTCTTCGACACCTCACTCGATGGCTTGGACACGCGAACGAGAATGGCCGGAAACAATTGCGCGACATCGCCTCGATGGGCGTGGGGCCAAGCAGCGCCCGTGGCATCGTGCCGCCACGATGACCGTACGCCCTGGCTCGCCTATCGATGATGTTCGCTGGTCCCATCGAAGCCACTTTGTGCCCGTGCTGGCCGCGCTCGCCGCTGGTGGAGCCGGATGCGATGCCGACTTGGGTCGCGCCCCGAATCGAGCGCCAGAGACACTGCATGCCGACGACGGCAGTATGCCGAACGGGACCGACATACATCGCTCACACGCGGCGTTGACCGCGACCCAGGATCCCGCGGAACACCACGCTCCGCTGCACAGCGGTCAAGATCCTCAGCCGCTGTTTAGCGGCGGTCGCCATACCGAGATGACCCGAGTTGCCGCCGCCTCATGGGTGTTCGACAGCAACACACTCGATGTGCTCGAAGATGCCTCGATCATCGGTGACACCGATCCCAACACTTGGATCATCAGCGAGGCTCATTTTGACAACTGCTACTGGGATGAGGGCCGGGACTGGGTGATCGAGAACCACGGTGAGGCGCTCGTGGCGGCGATGCAGTTCGCGAGCTCGGGATCGGCGAGCGATCGGCAAGAGTTCTTCGATCAGTGGGGCTACGCCATGCACGCGGTCGAAGATCACTACGCGCATAGCAACTGGGTCGAGACGCACGAGCCCGGCGTGCTCGCTCCGCTTGATGTCCCCGGTCAGCCCAAGCCCTCGGGGTGGTTTAGCGGGACCTACAGCAACTCCGGCGACAGCGGCCCCAACGCCGGCGCGCTGCACTGCCGACCCGGCACACCGCATCACAACGTCTTCGCCAAGGATGGTTCGGGGATCGGCGCGAACGCGGAGGCCTACTTCACCGCGGTCGTCGCGATGCAGGATCAGTTCGACAAGATGGTCGACGACATCTTTGAGCAAATGCCGGGAGAAGCGGAGTCGGTGCTTCAGGGACTCGGCTTTGAGCTGCCGCTCCCGGCCCGAGACAAGTCGCGAGCCGATGCCACCAACACGCTCGAGTTCGGCTCGTCCACCACGGGCTACCTGACGCCGCCGCTCTTTTGTCCCGCGGGAACCTACGCGATTGGTTTCGCGCAGCGCGTCGAAGCGCCCGTGTCCGGGGATGACACCGCACTCAACGCGGTCAGCCTCTACTGCGCCGCGTCAGGGGTCGAGCAGCACCGCCTCACGCCGTGGGAAGGCGTCTGGGGCGACTGGAGCGACGATGAGGTATGTCAGGCGGACGCGTTCATCACCGGCGGCGCGCTCAAGTGGGAGAATCCGCTGGGCGTCTCCGACACAGTGGATGCCAACGCTGCGCGCTTTACCTGCTCCGACGGCGGGGCTCTCGTCGCGACCAACGACGCCCCCTGGGGTGAGTGGTCCGCGGATCAGTCGTGTGTCGATGGCGAGGCGGTGTGCGGCCTCCAGGTGCGGGTGCAGCCGCCGCTCGGCGGCAGCTTCGACGATCAGGCCATGACGGGGATGGTCGTGCACTGCTGCGCGCTGCGGAGCGGCGACGGTGACGGCGACGGTGACGGCGACGGAGATGGAGATGGAGATGGAGATGGAGATGGAGATGGAGATGGAGATGGAGATGGTGACGGCGATGGTGATGGCGACGGAGACGGCGATGGCGATGGCGATGGCGATGGCGACGGCGACGGCGACGGCGACGGAGACGGCGACGGCGCCGTGACGACGGGCGACGGGTCGGATGCGGGCCTTGACGGCGGAAGCGGTGCTGAAGGCGACGGCTGCGCGTGTCAGGCGACACCCGAGCGCGGACGCCAGGGCGCGCTCTTCGGCCTCCTCGTCCTCGTGCTTGGTGTGCGGCGTGCCGGCACGGGCACCCGCCGCTCCGTCCGCGCACGTGCGTGAGCGCGGAGCAGCCGCAAGGGCCCGACCTTGGCGCTTCGAGGCGGGCCCGGTTACCCCCGCGCGGGCGGCAGCCGCATCGTGTAGCCCCGAGTGCAGCGGCTGCCGCGAATCTCACTGTCGTCGCGCACAAAGCCGTTCCGCTCATAGAACGCGATCGCGGCCGACATTGCTTCGGTGGTGTCGAGCACGAGGCGCTGGCCACCATGCAGCGTCGCCCACTCGACCGCGAGGGCGAGCAGCTGTGCACCAAGGCCATGGCCGCGTGCGCGTGGATCGAGATACATCTTGCGCAGCTCGAAGCGCTGCTCGTCGACGGGAATGACGCCGCAGGTACCCAGCAGCTCGCCCCGATCTCCGCGGGCGATCCAGAAGGCCCCACCGAAGTCATCGTAGGAGAGGGGAAGGTTGCGCAGCGCGTCGTCCGTTGCGCTTCCGCTGCCGAACTGCAGGCCGAACTCTTCCAGCACGCGCGCGACGTGCTCGAGGACCTCTGGGACATCCTGGCTCTGGACGCGTCGGATCTGCACGGCTGCCTTGACGAGCTTAGCGGTCGCCTCGGTGAGCTGGCAGAGGACGCGAGGTTGGCCGCACCGGCTCGCGCGGCGGGGGCCCGTGCCGGGCGGATCGGCCGTGTAAGATGTGGCCGTGGCCGGCAAGACGTTCCTGACCATCAAGTGCCCCGCATGCGGCTCTGGGGAGGTCGAAGCTCGCGACGGTGGCCACTTCGAGTGTGGCCACTGCGGGACCAAGTTCGCGCCGAACAAGGCGCAGGGTGGGCGAGGCGTCGGCGCGACCGGTGGGCCCAACTCGGGCTGTGTGGTGGTCGTGGTCGCGGTGGTCATCATCGCCGCGATCTCGGTCGCGGGCTTTGTACTGTTCCTGCCCATGAGCGCCCCGGCCGTGCGTGGTCCCTCGGCACCGGCAAGCGTGGTTCAGGAGCGCGAGGCCTTGCCGCCTCCACCGCCGGCACAAGCCACGCCCACGCCCGAACCCGCGGTCGCCGAAGAGCGCCCGGTGCCCACACCCGTCGAGCCGCCCGTCCCCATCGAAGAGCGGCCCGTCGTGGTGGATGAGCCGGCAGGGCCCAGTCGCACGCTGCGCGAGGCAACGGCTGCCGGCGTGGTCATGGAGGCGTTCCAACCGCTTCAGGGGTGCTCTTGCAAGGCCGACCTCGATGGCGACGGCAAGTCCGAGACCCTCAAGCTCGCCACGAAGGGCTCGACGATCGGCACCACGATCTCAAGTGGCGGGACCTTCCATACCTACGGCCTCGAGTTTGTCGTGCGCGGCAGCGATGACGGCGCCCTCTACTTTGATCCCGCAATCACAGACGCGCCACCGTCTCGTCTGGCCGGCGATTGGCTCGATCTTGGTGTTGGCTGTACCGACGACAACGTCATCATCGCTGCAGGCACCCAGGTGACGAGCTGGTCGCTGCGCGAGCTCAAGGTCGCGTGGACCAGCGAGCTTGCGGCGCCCTACACAAAGAAACCCACGGCACGATCCAACAATGGACTCGTCATCGACTGCGGCAAGTTGCCCATCAAGAGCGACAAGGTCGAGATCCGACTCCCCGGTGGCAACGTCAAGCTCGAACTCGCCACCGGCAACAAGGTGGACAAGTGATCGCGACGCGCATCAAGACATCTCCGACACGCTAGATGCGGGTGCTAGAGCGCCTGCAGACCGTAGGGCGGCGAGGCGTTCACCAGCACGCCCGCTCGGCAGTTGAGGGAGAGCTCCGTGAACTCCACGCCATCTTTGTCTGCTTCGAGCGTGTAGATGCCTGGCGGCACGTTGGTGTACAGCACGCCTCCGTCCGTGCTCGATTCCGTGAGCGCGGGATCAGGGATGACGTCGTCGCCAAAGTAGACCGGACCCGAGCCTTCGGGCGCGGCGGGAGCGATGAAGACCGTCGCACCTGCCTCACCGTGCGCGCCCTCGTCATAGAGCGACTTGCCCACACGGGTCACGGTCGACACGATCTGGCAGCGCTCGGGATCGATGTCGACGGCGAGAAGTCCCGCGATTGCGTCGTACAGCGAGTCCTCCGGGACCTGAAAGGTCACGCGATCCAGCGGGCCATCGTTGGGCAGCGTGAAGGTCTTGGTCTGCGCGATCGGAAAGCCCTCTGCCTCGATCACGAAAGTCGCCTGCGATGACCCCGTGAGACCTTCGATCGTGAAGGTGCCGTCTGGCGCGGTCATCGCCATCGCGTCGGGGTCCTCCAACACCGTGACCGTTCCGCCGTCGATGTAGCCGTAGGGTGTGCCGGGAAGGTTGAAGGCAAAGGCGGTACCGCTCACGGATACAACCCCCGGCTCTTGGTCCTGGCTGCACGCGCTCGTCGCCGTGACCAATGCCAGCGCCACCACGACGCTCGCGCGCATCCGCATGCGGCCGCGTCGCTCACGCCTCGACGCCGCGTGGGCGTGCACAAGAGGATGCCGAAGGGCCAATGCACGGAGCTGCGCGAGAGCAGACATGGTGCCAGCTTAGCGCTGTTCCTCTGCGGCCGGCTTCCCCTCGTGTCTCGGCATCTCGCGACGGGGAGGCCTCTGCAGCGCCCTACCAGAGGGCTACCAGAGGGCTGCCAGGAGGCGGCGGGTCGCGGAGGCCAGACGGTTGGCCGGACAGCGGCGGGACGGCGATTAGTCGTCGGCCTTGGCCGCCAAGATGCCCTTGAGCTCGTCGATCCAGGTCGCAAAGCCGCCCATCGTGGAGTCGATCAAGTCTGGCTGGGCGCCCAAACGGGCCATCTCCGACGCGAGTCGATCGCGGCCACGCTGCAGCCGACGCTTCACGGTGCCCTCGGGGGCGTCGACGATCAGCGCGATCTCGGGGACCCGAAGATCCTCCCAGTAGTGCAGCTCAAGGACGATCTGCATATCGAGTGGAAGCTGTCGCATTGCCGCCAATAAGAGCGCCCGCTCGCGATGCTGGTCGACGGCGACGGAGGGCGTGAGACCCACGAGATCCGCGATCGAGTGCTCACCCAATGCCTCGTCGGCGAGCGGTCGATCGCGCTCGCGGCCGGTGTCGCGCAGATGCGAAAGCAGGCGCAGCCGAGCGATGCCAAAGAGCCAGGCACGGACGCTGCCCTCCGCGCGAAAGGACGCCGCACCCTTGAGCGCGGCCATGAACGTGATCTGGGTGAGATCCTCCGCGTGCGCGGGGATCTTGGCGCTAAAGAAACGGAAGATGCCCGGGAAGTGGCGCGCGACAAAGGCCTTGCCGGCGGTGTTGTCACCCGACTGCCATGCACGCAGGTCAGCGAGATCGGCGTCAGGTGACGGGGCGTTCATGCGCCGGCCCCTTGCTCGGCGGGCGCGGGGGAGGCACTCGCGGTGGTCATCTCCTCGGGGCGCCGTCGGAAGAGGTGCACGATCGCGAGCGCACCCAAACACAGCGCGCTAAAGAGATCGCCGATGCGCGCATAGAGGCTGATCGCGTTGGGATCCATGATCGGCACATCCGCGATGAAGCCCTCACCGCCCTTGTAGGGCTCGCGATCGGAGTCGGTAACCTCGGTCCGCGTGACCACACGACCGGCGGGATCGACATAGGCACTGCGACCCGCCACGACCGCGCGGAGCAGCGGCTTGCGATGCTCGATCGAGCGAAAGACCGCGAGGCCAAGGTGTTCAGACGGCTCGCGCGTCTTTCCAAACCAGGAGTCGTTCGTCATGTTGACGAAGACTGAGACCTTCTCCGCTGCGACCATCCGGGCATAGCGCGGAAGGATGTCTTCGTAGCAGATCAGGGGTCCGACGCGGACGCCCTCGACCTCCAGCGCACGCGGACCCTCGCCGATGTTGATGTACGACGCGCCTGGAACCGTCGCGAGGTACCACTTGGGATCAACAAAGGGGACCCACTCGCCAAAGATCAGCGGGTAGACCTTGTCGTAACGGCCCGTCAGGTTGCCGTCACGATCGAGGACCAGCGCCGAGTTCCAAGGAAAGGGGTTGTCGTGTTTGCGGTCCGAGGTGATCGCGCCGAAGATGATCGGGATCGTAAAGCCGACGCGGACGCGCTTGGGATGGTCCTTGCGAAGGTCGCTCGTGCTCTCGCGGCGAAAGGCCGAGTAGGGATAGGCGGTCTCGCCCCAGAGCGCGATCTGTGCGCCCTGGGCTTCGAGTTCTGCCGTCACCCGCTGCATCTCACCCAGAAAAACGGGCTTGGCGTCCGGATCCGCGAAGGTCAAGATACCGAAGTTGCCCTGCACGACCGCGAACTTGACGTGCTCTTGCTTGGCCGCGATCGCGTCGATCTGGCGGATGCGCAGCGCACCGTAGGCGGGGACCAGCACGAGATACGCCGCAAGCGCCACCGCGGGCCGGTAGTCGAAGGATTCCTTGCGGATCTGACCGCGCACAAGCGCCCAGATGGCGGCGTTGATCGCGAGCATCACGAAGCTGACCGCCTGGGGACCGCCGATCTCCGCGAGCTGGATCCACATCGGCTGCCAGCACCACATCAAGGACATGTAGGTCGGAAAGATCGCGGGCCAGAGCCACTCCAGCACCACCCAACTCGGCGCAGCCAGCCAAGTCATCCGCACCCCGCTGCGTCGCTCGACCGCGACCATGATCAGCGAACTGAGCGCCCAAACTTGTCCTTGCGCGAGCGCAAAGAGCAAGTGAATGCCCGCGGCGGCGTAGAGCGGGAACCCTGCGAAGCGCGTGAGGAGCTCGGTCATCCAGAAGAAGCCGACAAAGACCGCCACGACGCCCGCGAGCAGACCGTAAAGGTACGCGGCTCGGAGTCGCTGCCCATCGATCGCCGCCATCAGCGGCACCCAGCCGACAAAACCGAGCCACCACATGTCGTGGTCCGGCACGCCAAACGCCATGCACAGACCCGTGAGGATCGCGAGGCCACAGCGCCAAAGCACACCCGTGCTCTTGGGCTCCGCAACCCCCTTGGCAGCGGCCGGCTTGGTTGCCGCTGCAGCGTCCGGGCTCGGCGTCAAAGCGTGGTCTGGGTCCGCCACGTCGGCTCCTTAGGCTTCCTGACCCGGCAGCGCGCGGTGGCGAAGGTAGAGCTCTGCGAGCTGTTCGTCGGCCACGCCGGTCGGGCACTCGGTCATCAAGTCCTGGCCCTTTTGCGTCTTGGGGAAGGCGATCACGTCGCGCAGGCTGGTGGCGCCGCAGATCAGCATCGCGAGGCGATCGAGCCCGAGCGCGATGCCGCCGTGCGGCGGCGGCCCATAGCGGAACGCCTCAAGTAGGAAGCCAAACTTGCGCTGCGCGTCTTCCTCGCTGAGCCCGAGCGCAGAGAAGACCTCCGCCTGGACGTCGCTGCGGTGGATTCGGATCGAGCCGCCGCCAACCTCGTTGCCGTTGAGGACGAGGTCATACGCCTTGGCCAAGACCCGCCCCGGATCGCTCTTGAGGTACTGCACGTGCTCGTCGAGCGGCGAGGTGAAGGGATGATGTGCCGCGACGTAGCCACGCTCGGTCTTCTCGAACATCGGAAAGTCCGTCACCCAGCAAAAGCGCCACTGCGCTTCACCCTTGACCAGGCCCAGCGAGTCGCGAAGCTCGAGTCGCAAGGCATTGAGGGCGCTGTGCGTGGTGTCGAAGTCGTCGGCGACAAAGAGCAGCACGCTGCCTGGCGCCGCAGCCATCTTCTGGGTGATCGCCGTGAGCACCTCCGGTGTGACGTTTTTGGCCCAGGGCGCGCGGACGCTGCCGTCGGGCTCGATCACCGCCCAGGCGAGGCCCTTCGCGCCGCCGTTCTCGCGCTTCTTGACGAAGTCGGTGAGCTTGTCGAGGCGCGCGCGCCCCATGCCGCCCGCATGCTCGGGTGGCACGCAGATGCCCTTGACGAGCGGCGCGCCGCTAAACACCGCAAAGCCGCAGTCGCGCGTGACCTCCGTGAGGTCATGCAGCTCCAGGCCGAAGCGGAGGTCGGGCTTGTCGCAGCCGTAGCGGTCCATCGCCTCCTGCCAGGTCAGGCGGAGGAAGGGGCGGGGGAGCTCGATACCCAAGAGCTCCTTCCACACCGCGCACATCACCTCTTCCATGACGCCCTGCACGAGCTCCACGGTCGCGAAGCTCATCTCGACGTCGACCTGGGTGAACTCGGGCTGACGATCGTTGCGCAGGTCCTCGTCGCGGAAGCAGCGGACGATCTGGAAGTAGCGCTCCAGCCCGCTAACCATGAAGAGCTGCTTGAAGATCTGTGGCGATTCGGCGAGCGCGTAGAAGGTGCCCGGGTTGAGGCGGCTGGGCACCAGGAAGTTGCGCGCTCCACCCGGCGTGTACTTCACCATGAAGGGCGTCTCGAGCTCGAGGAACTGCTGCTCGGTCATGCAGCGTCGAATGATGTTGCCGAGCTTGGCGCGCGTGATGAAGTTGCGCTGCAGGGAAGGGCGACGAAGGTCGAGGTAGCGGTAGCGCAGGCGCACGACCTCATTGGTGTCGAGGCGGTCGTCATCGCTGACCGACAGGGGAGGCGTCTCGGAGGTGGAGAAGATCTGGAGCTGGGACACCTCGATCTCGATCGCACCCGTCGCCATCTTGGGGTTGGTGTTGCCCTCACGAGTGATCACGCGGCCCTCCACGCCGATGCAGAACTCGCTGCGCAGTGATTGGCCCAGCTCGTGCGCGGCCGCGTTGATGTCGGGTCCAAAGACGAGCTGCGTCATGCCACCGCGATCGCGAAGATCGATGAAGATGCGTCCGCCGTGATCACGGCGCGAATTCACCCATCCGAAGAGGACAACGGTTTTGGATGCGTCGGATTCGCGGAGTTGGCCACAGTCATGTGTGCGGCCACGAGAAAGCAGGCTCGACATGCGGCGGAAGGTAGCAGGAGGCCGACACGACCGCAGTCTGGCGTGCGACGGGTCGGGCGGCGCGCAACGCCGATAGGCGCTTGGGTCGCGCGCTCGCGTCGCGGGGGCGCCCACGAGGTTCGGGCGAGGAGACCGATGGCGCCCGGCGGCCGCTGGGGGAGGCTGCTCCTCGCACCTCGGGAGATGGGGAACGCCGGACTCCCAGGGCCGCCAGCATCGCGGTCTGCTAGGGTAGCTACGCACAGACATGCGCTTTGCTCACTGCTCCGACATCCACTTGCTCGACTTGACGGGCTGGAGGCTCCGTCAATTCGCGAACAAGCGGCTGACCGGCGCGATGAACCTGTGGCTCAAGCGCAGTAAGGGGCACGACGGCCAGCGCTTTGACGTCATGCTGGAGCAGGCGCGTCAGCTCGGCGCGGAGCGCTTGGTGATCACCGGCGACCTGACCAATCTCGCGCTCGACAGCGAGTTTCTCCACGTGCGGACGCGCCTTGAAAGCGCGGGACTCCCTGTCACGCTGATCCCGGGCAATCACGACGTCTACACGCAGGGGAGCGCACGGGTTGCGCGCTTTGAGCAACACCTCGCGCAATTCATGGACGGTGAGCGGCCCGCCGGCCTGCGTTACCCCTACGTCCAGCACCACCCCGATGTGGTCTTTGTCGGGCTTTCGACCGCCATTCCTCGCCCCCCCCTGGTGGCATCCGGCAAGCTTGGGCAAGAGCAACTCAAGGCGCTTGACCAGGTGCTCGCCGCGCTCAAGCAGGAGCGGAAGGCTGTGGTCGTGCTCCTCCATCACCCGCCGCTCGACGGACAAAGCCACGCCCGACACGACCTCTTGGATCGCGCCGCCTTTCGCGAGGTGCTCGCCCGCCATGGTGCGGACCTCGTCCTTCACGGTCACGAGCATCGGGTCTTTGACCTGGAGCTGCCCGGCCCCGTGGCCGCGATCCCGGTCCATGGGATCGGTTCGGCCACGAGTACCTCGCCCAAGCCCCACAAGCGAGGCTCCTTCGCCATGGTCGAGATCGAGCACGGCTCGCTGATCCGCAGCGTCTACGAGTGGAGCGGCTCGCAGTTCCAAGCCCGCGGTGAGGTGCCGTGAGTCCCGAGGGTGCTTCAGCCGTGACCGCCGAGCATGCTGCTCGCGGCAACGATGGCCGTGCACCCGGCGCCTCGATCGAGATGACTTTGCCCGCATCTCCAAGTGCGGGACTCGATGCCACGATGGCCGCGGATCTGTCGGGCAAGCGCCTCGGGATTCACGACGATGCGACGTTGATGGGCATCCCGGCATCACCACGTGTCAGCGACCAGACCTTGATGGACCCCTCGGGCGGTGCTCGCCAGCGCGACCCGCAAGCGACTGGCGGTGCGAGCAAGAGCGACGCGGTGAGCTACGCGCGCGGGGATACCCTTGGCCGCTACGTCGTGCTGGAGACGCTCGGCGCAGGCGGCATGGGCGTGGTGCTGGCAGCCTTTGATCCAGAGCTCGAACGCAAGGTTGCAGTCAAGGTGCTGCATCACGCCGGTGGCGATAGCCAAAGCGGCGGCGATGGCCGTGGTCGTCTGCTCCGAGAAGCCCAGGCCATGGCGCAGCTTGAGCATCCAAATGTCGTCAGCGTGTACGACGTGGGCACGATCGACGGTTCGATCTTTATTGCGATGGAACTCGTCGCCGGCCGGACCCTCAAGGCTTGGCTCAAGGAGCGCAGTCGCACCTGGTCCGAAATCTTGGATGTGTTCCTTGCAGCAGCCGATGGTCTGATTGCGGCGCACGACAAGGGCCTGGTGCATCGCGATTTCAAGCCGGAGAACGTCATGGTCGGCGACGACGGTCGCGTGCGGGTCATGGACTTTGGCCTGGTCCGTGCCGGTGCGCGACGATCCGAGCCGACCGATCTTCGCGGGCTCGCGCAGCGCCAGGTCTCTGATCTGGCGCAGACGCAGCAGGGGGCTGTGATGGGAACGCCCGCCTACATGGCGCCCGAGCAGTTCGCGGGCTCGGATGTGGGGCCCGCTGCCGATCAGTTTTCGTATTGCGTGTCGCTCTGGGAGGCGCTCCATGGCGAGCGGCCGTTTCAAGGCAGCACATTTGTCGAGCTCGCGACCGCGGTGATCGAGGGGCGGCGCAAGGCACCGACGCGTGGCCGCGGCGTACCGCGTTGGCTGAGCTCGGCGCTCGACCGCGGCATGCACAAAGAGGCGAGCCGCCGATGGTCGAGCGTCGCTGAACTGGCCGCGACGTTGCGCGGCGGGCGGGCGCGAATTTACCGGCGTAGGCTCTCGATCGTCGGGTTGGTGGTGGCGCTCGGCATTGGCAGCATTGCGGTGGCGCAGCTTGCCCAACATCGGCTCGCGGTGTCGTCGTGTGATGAAGATGCACAGCGAGCGCCGACGCTCTGGCAGACGCGTGCCAACGCCGTCACGCAGCAGCTCCGTGGCGACGGCGAGGACTTTCGAGTGACGAGCGCGGATGCATTCGCGCAGATCGCCGGTGACTGGACCCTTCGTTGGGAAGCTGCTCAGCGCTCAAGCTGCCTGGCGCAGGAGGTTGAGCAGACCATGCCGGCCGATATCGGGCAGCGCAGCAATAGCTGTCTGGAGCTGCAACTCGTCCAGATGGACGTTCTGACCGCGCTCATTGCCGATGGCGATGCAGCCGCGAGCGCACAGGCCGTCGGACTCGCGAGGCGCTGGCCCGATCCTGAGGATTGCCTCGACGTCGCGCTACTTCGTACCCAGCAGTGGCCACACGACGACGCCGTCCCCCAAGTGGCGGATGTCCGTCGGTCACTCCGTCGCGCGTCGCTGCTCGAAAGCGCCGGTCACTACGACGAGGCGGTCGCACTCGCCCGGGAGGCGCTGGCAGCCGCGAGCGCCCTGGGCTTTGAGCCGCTGCGTCTTGAGAGCCTGACCGTGCTCGGCTCCGCGCTCAGCCGTGCCGGCGGGTACGAGGAGGCCGAGATTGTTCTGCGCGAGGCGTACTTTGGCGGCGTGCGAACGCACAGCGAACGCATCGCCGCGCAGGCCGCTTCCACGTTGACCTTCTTGGTCGGCTTTCGCATGGTCCGCTCACAGGAGGGACGCGAGTGGGGCGAGCACGGCCTGGCGCTGCTGGAACAGCAGGAAGAGCTTGGTACCCTTCGCGAGGCCGACCTGCGCAGCGGCATCGCGGCCACGCACTATGTCGCCGGCGAGCTTGATCTCGCGGAGGCACAGTACGCTGCCTCGCTGGAGCTACGCCAACGACTCCTCGGCGCCGACCATCCCGACGTCGCGACGTCACTCAACAACCTCGCCAGCGTGGAACTCCAGCGCGGCGAGCTCGACCGCGCCGAAGAACTCTACAAACGCAGCCTCGACATCTCCAAGAGCACGCTGGGAGAGTGGCATCCCGACGTCGCGGAGTCTCTCTCCAACCTGGCCATTGTTGCCTACAACCGTGGCAACCGCGAGGAGACGCTGCGACTCGATGAGCAGGCGTTGCAGATCCGCGAACATTCCTTGGGACGCGATCACCCTGACGTCGCGATTTCCCTCAGCGCACTCGCGACCACCAAGCGCGAGCTCGACCTTGTCGACGAAGCGCAAGCACTTGAGAGCCGAGCCCTTGAAATCCGTACGCGCGAGCTTGGGCCCGACCATCCCGATCTGGCGCCAACACTGCTCAATCTCGGTGATCTCGCCCAGGATCAGCGCAAGTTTGACGCCGCACTCTCGCTCTATGCTCGAGCACTTGAGTTGCAGTCCAAGGGTCTTGGCGAGGACCACCCCCAAGTCGCCGTGACCAAGCTCCGCATCGTCCGCATCGCCCTCCTTCAGGGCGACCTCGACGGCGCCGCCGCGGCGCTCAGCGGTGTCGATGCCGTCCTGGATCAGCACGTCGCGCCCGACGATCCGATCCGAGTGGAATCTGCGCTGACTTTCGCCCAACTCTCCCTTGCGCGCGGCGACAAAGCCTCGGCGCGAGCCCGCCTTGAACAAGCCAAGACCACGATGGTCCCCGATACCCTGCATCCCGACATCCTCCACGCGTTCCAGGCGGCCTGGGATGCGAGCGAGCCGTAGCAGGCGTCCCTCATTCGAGCCACGCGTGACGGCACCTCCGGATGCCGCTCATGGCTTTGTCGCTCGGCGCTCGCCTGAGACCGCGAGGCTCGGGGCACTGATCCGATCAGAGCTCGATCTCGCGGTGAATCGCTGCGATTCGCTCGGCCCACGCCTGTGCGCCGGCACGGCTTGAGACGCCGTCTTGGCGGATCTCGAACGCGGTGTGGAGAATGCCACGAGCTTCGCCGTGCACAGGGATGGTGTAGTCCGATTCAGGCGACACGCGGTAGGGCTCGTTGTCGCCCACGAGCACGCTTGGATCGCGAGAGAGTCGATCGCGATACGCGTGAGCAAGTCGTGCGTCATTGCCGTAGAGCATCGCGATCGGCCAGGGCCGCTTCTGACCGAGGAGTTCGGGCGTAAAGCTATGAATCGAGAGCAGTGTCGGCGGAGCAAGGCCGGGTCTGGTCGCAGTGCGAGCGTCAAGTGCCGCGGCGATCGCTGCGTGATAGGGGCGAAAGAGTGCGTGCTGTCGCTCCTCTCGCTCGGTCGCGGAGAGTCCCAAGTTACCCGGGATCGACACACCTCCGCTCTGCGCGGGCGTTGAGTCCGCCGCATCGGGGGGCCGATTGCAGTCCACCACGAGTCGCGAGTAGCCCGACAGGATCAGCGTTGCGTCGAGAATTTGAGAAAGGTGGCGAGCAACCTCTGCGGCGCCGATGTCCCATGCGATATGTGTCGCCAGCGTTTCCTCAGAGAGTCCGAGCGTACCCAGCGATGTCGGAATCCGGTTCGACGCATGATCGCAGACCAGAAGCAAGCGAGAAGAGGCCTCTGGCCGGACAATCTCGAAAGCTGGCGGCTCGGATGGCTGGAGCACGAGGTGGATCTACCGCGCTGCGGCGGTTCGGCGCCAGACTCTCTCGCTCTTTGGAGGCTGATGACCGAGAAAAGGCTTGCGGCCGACGGGATGCTGGTGCCTGCTAAGCACCGCGATGCCGAGCCCGCCCACCATTCCGACCCCGTGCTTTGACGTGACCGTGCGCGTGGGCTGCAGCCTGGCGTATGAGGTGACCGGGCCTGCGATCCTTCTCTTGAACGTGCGGCCTTGCCCGAGCCGCACCCACGCCGTCGTCTTCGAAGCACTGGCGCTCGGTGACGGCTTGCCGCACGAGGACTTCATCGACAGTCATGGGAACAGTGTGAGCCGCATTCGATTATCGCCCGGCACGCACTACGTGCGACACGACGCGATCGTTCGGGTGCCCTCGTCGCCCGACAACTTCGACCTCACGGATCGGACGCCGATTTCGGCGGCCGACCTACCGCCGGCAGTGCTTCGCTATACGCTTCCCAGCCGATATTGCGACTCCGACAAGCTCGCGAACTTTGCCTGGGAGAAGTTTGGGGCCGTCGAAGATGGCTGGCCGCGGGTTCAGGCGATCAGCCAGTGGATCCACGACAACTTCGAGTACCGCTTCCTCTCGGGCCGCCCCGATCTATCGGCATGGGATGTGCTGCAACGCGGATACGGCGTATGCAGGGACTTTGCGCACCTGGCCATCGCCCTCAACCGCTGCTTCAATCTTCCCTCAAGATACGTGACGGGTCACCTCCCCGATATCGGCTTTCCCGATCCTGACAACCACATGGACTTCCACGCGTACGCCGAGGTCTACCTCGGCGGGCAGTGGTTCACGACCGACGCGCGCTTCCACGTCCCGCGCATCGGACGGATCCGGCTCTCGTATGGTCAGGACGCCGTCGACGGTGCGTTCTCAACGATCTTTGGCGGCGCCAGCCTGGCCTACTTTGAAGTCTGGGCTTATCAGGTAGCGCCGGGGACCGTACTGGTTGGCGATCCGGTGGACCTCAGCAAGCGCCTCGACAACCGCTGGGAAGTCACGACCGACCCGCTCACCTGACCGAAGCGAAAGTGGACGAACTGCTCGCGATTGCGACCTCGACCGGATCCACTGCTGCTTCAGGTCGAGCGTGCGTGCGGGCGTGCGCAGGCACACAGGGGGAAGCGGTCACACAGCTCCAGGGCGCGGGCTTCTTCGACAGCCAGCTAGGTACCGGGGCGGGCGACCATGGTGTCCCGGTTTGGCAATCGACCGCTGAGCCTGAGACGGAAGAGCGTCTGCTCGGCAGCGATGAGACCACGACTTGCGGACGCACTCTCCGTTTGAGGAAGGAAC
>CAZVEM010000010.1:30659-45255 GCA_964626165.1 uncultured Nannocystaceae bacterium | reverse complement strand
AAGCGTTGTCCTCACCCATCTCATCCAGGTTGACGAGAACACCATCCGTTTCACCAGAGCGCTTCCAGAGGTCGCGATCGAGACAACGATCGACACGTACACGCGCTTTAGCGAAGAGTTCCCGGAAGAACTCGCAACGATGCTTGGTCTGCCCGACGACAAGAATCCCTGACCGCCAGCACCCGCCGCTAGCACGACGGGAGAACGCCCGCCGGGTGATCAGGATCAACCGAATCGAAGATCGCCTGGGTCAACCAGGTTCTCCCGTCCGAAGACGGCGCGCCTCGACGACGTCTCCGTCGATCTTTACGACGCCGAGGAGACGTCGGTAGTCTCGAGCAGTACGTCTCCGGTCACGTCTGCACGTCGTGCGGTTGAACGAACCAAAGCATTTCCAAGCAGCATCTCGCTTTCGCGAGATGACATACCTGGGACCGACCGCTTGGCCCGGTCGTTTCTCTGGGATCGAGCAACCCCGCGCGAGATGACTTCACAGGAATCGTTCGATCCATTGGTCAACATGCCCTGTGGCCGTCATGCTGCCGGCCGATCGCGAGGCAGCGGAGGCTCAGTCTCGCGACCTCTGCCAAGACCGGCCGCCACCTCGGACTGCTAGTCGGGAGGAAACTGCGACAGATGGATCGAGACCTGGTTGGTGGCCTCATAGGAGATCGCGAGGTCGTCGCGAGTGTTCTCGTCGAAATCGGCCACGACCATGCTCGTGGCTCCCCCTAGAATCGGAAGATCACCGACCGCCTCGTAGTCGAGGGCGGACGAACGTTGGAACACGGAGACAAGGCCCGACGAGGCCTGCAGGACAAGCAGCTGGGGCTGCACTCCACCCTGGAGGCGGCCAAATGCGATCTGCGTTGGCGTGCCCGCCAGGGTGATCGAGCCCGCGGCAGTGAACACACCGTCCCCCTCACCCTTATAGATGTGGACGCTCTCGCCGGCGCCGTTGGCCACGAAGAGATCGTCATTGCCGTCAAGGTCCGCGTCGAGCAAGGCGAGGCTGACGGGCGAGACCCCCGCATCGAGCGCCACGGAGGTCGTGAAGAAGGGGGGGTCGGCGAGGAGGTCGAGCACGACAACGTCAAGAACACTGGAGGTGGGATCACCACAGACCATGTCCGTGTACGCGTCCTGGCTGAGCGTGCCCGAAGCAATGACGTTGCACGGTCCAAGTGTGGGGATGACATCCAGGTCGCTCGCGATCGTCATCCCAGTGCCGTAGGCGACACCAGCGCCGTAAGTATCAGCGGCAAAGGCAAATCCCTCGTAGTCGGTGTCCTGACCAAAGTAGCCTGGTGCCAACGAGGGAACGGCGACGTCTATGTCGTTGACGTTGGCCTGGTCGAGCATGTACGCAATTGGTGCGCCCGAATGAAAGAGATAGGCAAGTGACTGCGAGCTCCCTGTCCCGATCACGAGATCGACGTCGGAGTCAACGAGCGGGTTGGCTTGAATGGCGAGGACCGAGATCGGATTGGCCGGCGTGTCATAGAACGAGCCAGCGGTAAACAGGCCCCCTGCGCCTCCATTGAGGACGCGAACGTTGGCGGCGCCGCTGTTGGCGACGACGATATCCAGGGTGCCGTCCAATGTGACGTCGGCCACCGCGAGCGCGGTTGGTCCCGTGCCCGCCCCAAGAAACTGCGGCTCTGCGAAGCATGGCTCAGGGCAACCGTCTCCGTCGCCATCGCCGTCCCCGTCTCCGTCGCCATCACCATCACCGTCGCCGTCCCCGTCTCCGTCGCCGTCTCCGTCGCCGTCCCCATCGCCGTCGCCATCGCCATCGCCATCGCCATCGCCATCGCCGTCTCCCTGGCTCGCTCCGTCTCCGTCACCCGGCGCGAAATCAGCGCGACAAGCCGCCATCGTCAGGAGCGTCAGGAGAGCGAGAGAAACGGTGAGTGTTCGCCGCATCCCGCAAGGCTAGCAGGTGAGCAACATCCACGAAGCGCAATACGGCCGATGCACCGAACCGAAGGCCGTGCTCGATGTACCAGACCGAATGCAGCGCGCTTCGATGACGTCGTCGGCGTTCGCCATGAGCCCTCGAGATCAATGTTGAGTTCGATGTACCTATCTTCAGGCGCCTCGATTGCACTCCGGCATACGAGCAAGTCGGTTGAAGTGGCGCGCTCCAGATCGATTCCAGATACGACCACGCGGGACACGCGTCCACCAGCGGGCTGCAGTGGCCAACACACGGCCAGGCAGTGGCTGGTCCGCGACCACACGTGAGTTGGGCTCTGCCTCCGTCCTGGGCGGACGTTTCTGGTGGGCGGAGCCGGGCGCGGCGAGTGGGCTGCCCTCGCCTAGCGCGAGCGAGCCCAGTACGCCGAGCAAACACAACGCAAGAACTCGCCGCAGAACGCCGACGCTTGCCCTGGGACGCGCAGATCATTCCCTTCGCCCCGCTTCGTTTCGCGTCGGTCTGCATGGCGATTGCACGCCCATGCACTCCACGCGGATTCTTCGACAGCCTGTTAGTTCGCTGATGCGGCGGATGGCGCGGCGACGGAGAGCTTTCCGTCCATGAAGAGCGGGACGAGCAACACTCCGCGTTGGGCGTCGAACCCAATGTCCGCGGGCGCGTTCACGTTTTCAAGGGCGATGCTGAGCTTGCCGTCGTGGAGCCGATGCACCTTGGCAGTCCCCCATGAGCTCACGAGAAAGTCTCCGCCCTCAAGGGCGACGATACCATCGAGTTGTCCCGGTGAAGCGTCACTGGCGACCACCCTTGTCGTCGCGGGTGGCTTGACGCTCATGTCGTCGATCGTCCAGATCGCACCATCTCTGAAGTTCACGACAACGAGCTTACCGTCGGCGGCTTGAGTGATGCCGTTGGGACCGCCGAGCTTCGGGTTCTTGACCACTTCCTCAACGCGACCGTCTGCCATGACCTGATAGATGGCATCCGTCCCGCTCGGAGCGAACTCGCCGTCCTTCATCTGCATGCCGGTGTCGGTCACAAAGACCGATGCGCCATCTCGACTTGCAACGACGTCGTTGAGAAAGGTTGCGCCCGGAATCTCGATCTGCTGCAGCGGCGCACCGGTTGTGCGATCGAAGAAACGAATGTGGTCGATATCGGCAACGACGAGTGCGTCGCCCAGGAAGGCGGTTCCCTTTGGCGCATGGAGGGTCACTTCCTCCTTGCTGCCGTCGATCCACTTCAGTTCGGCGATCTCTCCCGTCGGGGTGACACGGGAGATAAATCCGTTGTCGTCCTTGTCGAGCGGTGAGCCGTTGATGTTGCTGACCAGATAGACGTCGGCCTTCTCGTCGTGAATCGCGGACTCTGGCGTCGAGAGCTCACCTACGACGAGCCCGGGAGGAGGCGCGGCATTCACGGGCGGCTCGGCATTCACGGGTGGCTTCTTGCTCTCGTCGGCCTTGTCGAGCGCCACGGCATCCCCGTTCGCCTCGGTCGGCGTGTCTTTCTTGTCCTTCTTGGGGGAGTCTTTCGCGGCTGTGCCCGCCTCGGTGGAAGGCGTTGGCGAGGGCGCCGCGCCGCAACCCGCTGCCAAGATGAGTGCGACCGTCGTCACGGCGATCGACGAACGTCGTGCATGAACGGGCCAGCCAACCATCGTAGAGACGAGGTTCTGGGACGGAGCGACTTCGGTGTGCAGGTCGGTCATCGCGGGTGACCTTAGCGCCAAATTTCGTCTTGGTTGGCACGAGCGCGCGAGTCGATCTCACCGACCTCCGCTCGTAGCGCATCGCAACATGGGCCTCCCGCCATGCCGTTCGCCGTGCAGGCTTGGCGAGTCGAGAGATCGGCGGCTGCGCTGCTCGGTCGCGAGTCTGGAAGCACAGACCGCAGGGTGGCGATGGGCGCGCCAGGCTCGCGCCGAGTTGCGTCGCATGATGCGTGGACCTTCTCCGGGGACCTTCTCTGGGTTGGGCTCTCCTCTGGGTTGGGCTCTCGTGGGGCGACCGGGACCTTCTCTGGGTTGGGCCCTCCTCCCTTCTCTGGGTTGGGCCCTTCCCTGGGTTGGGCCCTTGCTCTGGGTTGGGCTCTCCTCTGGGTTGGGCCCTTGGTTGGGCCCTCGCTCTGGGTTGGGCCCTCGGTTCGACGACGGTATGCGCCATCGACGACAAGCGCCCCAGTGGTCGCGGCCAGCTCGCGACGCGCTCGCGATGGGCTACTTGGCGTCCGACTTGCAGTCAGGATCGGCCTTGAGCGAGTCGAGCATCATCTCGCAGCTCTTCTGGACGGCGAGCGGGTTGCTGTTCTTCTTAAAGTTCTCCTTAGAGACCTCGGCGGTCTTTCGGAGGATGCCGGCCTTGACCGCGTCCGCCTTGGCCGCGCAGGCCTCGACCTGTTCGAAGTAGGTCTTGCAGGCCTCGGACTCGAGTCCGCCACCCATCAGGCCACATGCGATGGTGGTCGAGAATCCAAAGAGAAGCACGAGGGCGGCGGGAAGTTTGCGCATGGCCCGTACAATAGTGGTTCTCTGACGGCCTGTCTGTCACGAAACCGCTGCTGTCCTCGGGCACGTTGGCGGGCCTCTATCAGGCAGTCGAAGAATCCCCGTGGGGTGCATGGACGTGCATACGCCATGCAGACCGACGCGCGAGGTGGGAGCGAACCGGCGTCCGTGACCGCCGAGCAACAAAGGGCTGCATCGTGCACGCGCGGCCAGGTGCCGCGCGGCTTTTGTCGGCAGCCTTCTAGGTCCGCGACTCACGGGGAGTTCGCGAAGGGGACAGCTCCGCGAAAGGATCGGTGGGAGGACAAGTTGGGCGCACCTGGAATTTCATGTCCCCGCAACAGTGTTCCGACTTCCTCAGCAAGGTGCCCGGTCGACCCCGCGCTACCGCCAGCATCATAGACATACTCGTCGATGTACTCGTAGATGGGCCAATTGCATTCTGCGTAGAGCGCTTCCGCGTCTGCCAGAGACACGTACGGGCAGGCTTGCATTGCGTCGACGAACTTCTGACTGCAATCGTAGTAACAGCCGTCAGGCTCATCCGACGCATCGTCGCAGTCTTCCCAGCCATCGCAGAAGTACTCGGCCGGGATCTCTGCGCCGCTCTCGCAGGCGAAGGTCGACGATGCGCAAATCGGCTCTCCCTGGCACTGGTAAAGATCTTTGTGGGCGCCGTACATGCACTCAAAATACGGTCGACTCGAAGGGGTCTCGTCCAGCCACGTTGCCGCGCACTCCCCATCCGCATCCGGGAACAGTTGACTCAACTCCGTCATGCATTGCTCAACGCTCGAGAAATACGATTCGTCGTCGACGCACGTATTGCAGTAGCTATCGGCCCACGATTGCTGAAGCGCAAGCAGCTTGCGGATCGGATTGTCCGGGTCTGGATTTCCCGATCCGTCGCCGTCGGCACTCTTGGGATCGCAGCCAGCGACGGCCAGCCCAGCAGCGATGGCGGCCAGCAGCGAATCCCACCGAAGTCGGGTCATGCCACATGTTAGCAGTCAAGGTTCCTGGTGGCGTCGCCTGGACCGCAGCGTATCGCGCGTTCAGCAATCCGTTGGCGCGCGAACATTTACGTGCGAATTCGCGACGTCGAGCGAGCAGCGAGCTGGCGGGAGCGGAGAGCGATGGCAAGTGGAGGCGGAACTGCGGTCGGGCGCCGAGCTGACGCAAGAGACCCTCCACCATGCCCTGGGCGGTTCAGTAGGTACCGACCCAAGCATCGAGAGACCCCAGTTCGGGCGAACCCAGGGTCCTAGAGTCAACAGCTCTCGCTCCGCGTACGCGGGCGAGGGCTGTAAGGGGAGGCGCGGCTTCGCGTTCATGCTGCCGCGCCCAACGGGTCTCGGGTGGTCCGAGGCTCGCGGCCTCTGCAGGAGTCCAGATGTTCGACCACTACTTGGATCAGATGCAGCCCGATCTCGTGCGGCCGATTCGGCTCTCGGTTGCCGTGCTCGCGACCCTTTCAATGCTTGCCGCGGGCAGTACCGCAATGTGGCTCGCACAGAAGCTCGATATTGATCTGGTCGCGGCACCCACCGCGACCATGGACCTTATTCAGCTCGCCGAGATGGCACTGCCAGAGCCGCCTCCGCCGCCGCCAGTGATTGAGACCGTCGATGAGTCCGACGGATCAAGTGGTGGAGCAGCCGCCAACGCAGCGGCGACGCCCAAGGTCCTTGAAGAGTCTCTGCCCGCGGTCAAGCCAGCGGCCCGCAGCGAACGTCGCTCGGACTCCGGCCCGGTGGTGATGGGCGTTCCGAGCAGCAATGCCATCCCTGGCGGCATCGGTATCCCTGGGATCACGGGTCTTCCAAAGACCGGATCGGGCGGGCCGGGTACAGGACGCGGCCCGGGCACGGGCAACGGTGGAGGCCCGACCACACTCAAGCCCTTCAGCTCCGTGATCAGCCAGGCGGTCTATTCGCCCGATCCAGATCACCGCAAGCTCATGACGACCGCCACCGCACGCACCGACAAGCGGTCCGGAGAATCCGTCGTGCAGTTCTGCGTCGGGACCGACGGCAAGGTGAGCAAGGCCAAGACCGTGAAGGCGTTTGCCAACGACCCCGAGGTCGACAGGATCTGTCGTGACACCGTCAAGCAATGGCGCTTCCGACCCTTCCTCGTCGGCGGTACCGCCATCGAGGTTTGCAGCAAGCAGACGTTCCAGATCAACTTCGAATGAGGGCGTGGCTCGAATGTCGAGGTGAGCGATGCCGCGCCGAGAGCGAGTTCGGCGCTGCTCGGCCGCATGAATGAAGGCGGAAACACCTGCGGCATCGTCGGAGCGGCGGCACGCTCAATGGCGGTGGCAACACCTCCGATACAGTCAGAGCGGGACCACTCCCAGTGGTGCTGGAAATGCCGTCGGTACGCTTGCCGACGGTTGGGGCGCGGAATGAATGAGACGCGGGTACCCTTCGGGCGTGCGAACTCAGTGCTCCACGTCAGCGGCGATCGTTGTGGGCTGGATGTGCGCGTCGTGGACGCTCGGCTGCGCGCCCTCGGAAGACACAGGGGAAGTTTCGAAGGGGCAAGACACGACGAAGGCAGCTGCCAGAGGCGGCGATGACTCCAACGCCAACGACGCAGGACGGGAAGGAGCAAGCTCGGGTCCGGCGCGTGACTCGGGAGCGTCGGGTGTCGACGCGAATGCGGGCACCCGTGGGGAAGGCAGCCAAGACACTTCGTCCACGCCACCCGAGCTCGTCCTGGACGAGAAGGCCGCCGCTGCGCTTGAGACCCTTGCCTGGCGACAGTACCGGGCAGGCAACTATGCAGAGGCCAGCTCCAGCTTTGAAGTGCTGTCCACCTACTTCAACGATGCATGGAAGTATCCCTTCAATGCGGCGTGCGCTGCCTCGCTCGGCGGCGATCTGGAACGCGCGTTCTTGTTCCTGAGGATCGCCAGGGGCAGGTCACCTGCGGCCGTGCTCAAGAAGGCGGAGAAGGACGCCGATCTCACTGCGCTGCGCGCAAGCCCGCACTGGCAAGCGTGGCTCGACGACGATCACAAAGTTGAAAGCTCCCCCTCGTCTGCGGGAGCGCCGAGCGACTCCCCCGAAAATGCAAAGCCCGTCCCCGCGGCGGACACCAACGCAGACGCCACGGCCAAGGTTGGCGGCGAAATTCGTGTGCTGAGTCTCGACGCAAGTTTCCGAAGCAGCGGCACAAGCGATCGCCCCGCGGGACTCGTCTTTGACCTCGACCTCGAGCTGACCGGCGAGAGTGCATCGCAAATCAACGCCACCGCCCTCTGCAAGATCGGCGACGACTACGTCTGGGGTTGGTCCGCAAACGCAGATCCGCGAACTGGCTTGGTTGGCAGCCAGAACGGCAAGCGCCTCACGCAGACCGCCCTCTCCGTGCTTACATCCGCTCGCTGTCCCGCAGATCTCAGCCTCGACGCGTGCACCGTCGTGGTTCGCAGAAAAGATCGCACCCTTCAGACACCGATCGCTGAGTTTTGCACGCGTGGGGAAGGACCGGCGACCGCCGGCGCCTGCACCAATCACGCAGCAACTCCAAAGGGTGCGAACGCCGAGTTCGAGATTCGCTCCGTGGCGATTGACGCGACGCAGCGTCCCATCAGTCTCGACGTCTGTTCCACCGCGCGCGCGGGCTCGACCGCTGCACCGCGCATGATCTTGCTTGAGGCCA
Source organism: uncultured Nannocystaceae bacterium (assembly GCA_964626165.1). Taxonomy (GTDB): domain Bacteria; phylum Myxococcota_A; class Polyangia; order Nannocystales; family Nannocystaceae; genus CAZVEM01. Next base: position 37,138 of record CAZVEM010000010.1, on the reverse strand, counting down.
GCTGCAAATTGAAGAAAGGGTCGTTCCGTGACACGACCGTCGTCACGCATCCCCTGACCGATCCACCAGCCGGCAGCGTGACGCGAGAGTGGGACTTCTTCGATCTCAAATCAAAGCCCACCAGTTGCCGGTTCCGCTATCTGAATTTCGAAACAGAAGCGCCACTGCCCGGTACTCAGACCTATTGCTACGACGGCGCTAGCGGAGCCGTCGCGGTCTGTGCACAAGCGACCGCGCCTTAGCCGGCAGTCGGCGCCGCGGCGTCTCCGTCACCGATGCTCGTCGGACTCCCCGGCCGATCCAGAAGGCGAGCAACGCAGATACGCGTGTGCAAGGTCTTCTTTGCCGCAGCTCTCGCAACTACAGTGCAGGTTCATGCAGAAGACACGCAGCAGATAGCGGGCGGAGATCCGCGTCGAGCACCCTGGGCGAATCTCACCCATGGCCGCTGCCGTCGTGCGCAGGGTCATCGCGCCACTTGTCCGGGCCTGCTTTCGCCCAACCTTATCGGGCGTGGAGAACTTGCCGCTGGATCGACCCTTCCTGCTTGTCGCCAATCACTCTGCGGGAATTGGACTCGCGGAGATCCTCTCCTTCGTCGTGCTCTATTTAGAGAAGGTCGGCGCACACCGCCCCTTAGCGGGCTTCGTCCTGCCCACAGACTTCCACGTCTGGCCGCTGTCCGCGGTCGCGCGCAGCCTCGGCGTGATCCCATCGACCTACCGCGCCGCAGAGACCACGCTGGCAGCTCAGGTGCCGATCTTGGTGTTCCCCGGAGGGGACCACGAGTCTCTCCGCCCCGTCTGGCTGGCGAACCAGGTCGACTTTGGCGGTCGGATCGGCTTTCTTCGAATTGCGCGCGCTGCAGGCGTGCCGATTGTCCCCCTGGGGATCCGCGGCAGTCACTACACCGCACCCTTGCTGGTCCGCTCGCGCGTGCTCGCGAACGCCCTCGTCTTGCCACGCCTCGTCGGTGTGAAACGCTGGGCAATCTCATTGCTGGGCTGCATCGGCGCAGCGCTGCTTTGGTATCTCCTGCCGCTGGCATGGCCCTTTCGACTGGGCGCGATTTGGCTGTGGCTTGGGACGCCGCTTGTCTTTCTCCCGTGGATCCCGTGGACGATCCGCATGCGCATCGGTGCGCCCCTTGAAGCGGAAGAGCTCTTTGCGTCCGCGGACGACGAGCCTCTCGACTCCGAACTCCGCAGCGCACTGACGCGTGTCGAGCGGGCCGTGCAAGCGCTTGTCGGTCGCGAACGCGACGACTGAGTGCGGTCACGCCGAAAAGGGGAGCCTACTCGCCGACCAATTGGTGGAGGGAAGCCCGACGCCGGGCCTGCCGCACGTAGCCACGACATCATTCGACCCGGCGCACGTCCCCACGGGCACGCGCGCATTCAGGCAACCGCGGGCGTGTCGACGAAACATCTCGTGATGTGCGACGTTGTCGGCGCGTGACTCGGCCGTCCGCCCCCACTCCCGTCCTTGCTCCCTTCGTGCTTGACCCACGACAGTCCGGATACCGATCGACGGGCACACTCGCGCGTCTCCGCCTCCAGCGATCGACCCATCCTGCCCTCCTCTCCAGCGCGCTACGGCTCGCGGGCGTCTCCCTTGTCGCGCTGTGGCTCTCGGCTTGTGGTCGGCAAGACGGCGGCGTCTCCGCCCCGGACGTGGTTCCTGGGTCGGCTTGGGGTGGCGCATCCGAGATAACTCCGGCTCAGAACGCGAAGTCCGGTCCCCTGACCGTGGGTGCCCAGGCGCCCGACCTTTCGCTCCCCGCGGCCGATGGCAGCACCTTTGATCTGAGCGTCGCCCGCCAAGAGGGCGCGGTCGTGGTGATCTTTTATCGCGGCGATTGGTGCCCGATCTGCCGTAAGCAGCTCAAGTCCTTCCAGGCTCATCTGGGAGAGTTCACGGCCAAGGATGCAAAGGTGGTTGCGATCTCCGTCGACGATGCGGCCACCTCCCAGGCACTCGCCAACAAGCTCGGCCTCACGCTGCCGATCCTTGTCGATGCGGACCTGCGCACGATTCGAGCTTGGGGCATCGAGCACAAGGGCCACAACATCGCCAAGCCCTCGACGTTCGTCATCGCACCTGACGGAACGATTCGCTTCATCAAGATCGGCGACAGCGCGGGCGATCGCCCAGATCTCGATGCCGTGTTGGCGGCTGTGCCGGCCGGCTAGCACCGCGGCCCCCTTGGCAGCGCCCACCGCAGCGTATCAATCGGCCGGCTCAGCCATCGAGCCGTTGTTCCCCTGTGCATCGCTGTCCCCCTCACCTTCTCCGTCTCCATCGTCATCGCCGGTGCCGTCCCATTCGCCATCTCCGTCTCCTGCATCGGTCGCTGTGGGGTCATCGCCCTTGTCCTCGTTGTCGCTGCCGAGCGCACGCCAGCTTCCCAGACGCACGAGCTCGATGGCTCCAAGAACAAGCGCGACACCACGCAGTAAATGACGACACCGCCGCCGACCCGCCGCTACGTGCCAACGTCATCACGTCACTACGATCTCTCCACCTATCGTTCGGCTTGAGTCCCATCGTGGAGTTGGTATTCGACCTGCACAGAGGTCTCGACCCATTGGCTTGGAGCCGGAGCCTCCGCACGCATCCTTGGCAGCCCGAACTCCTCGTAGCTGCACTCGGTCGACTGGCCATCACGCCACGCCTTGGGCTCGATTCGCAGCGCGGTGCCAAGCTCACCGCCGGTCGCGCCCGCGAGTGCGACCGCCTGCGCATGTGCATCAACAACGGCGAGTGCGCGTAGCTCGTCGCGACGGGCGTGCGAATCCGTCAAGGTGCTGCATGTCTCAATTTGATTGCGATAGAGCCCGTCGGATCGCTCGATCGCTGCCGCGAGCGCGTCGCCTCGTGCGCGATCGTTGAGCTTCAGCCGGACCCAGATCGCCCATTGCCTGCAAACTTGGCCATGCGACAGCTCAGTCTCGTCGCGAAGGCTCTTCACACAACATTCATCTCTGGCGCAGCGCGGCGCCGCCGAGCCGGTCGCCGTGTGTACGGGCCCGGGCGGGCCCGGGCCCGGTTGCCGCTACAGCACGCAGGCGAAGCCGATTTCGACCATGCCGTCGATCCAGGCATTGGAGTTCTCGCCTTCGTATCCCAGCGGACTGATGACGGCGACGAAGCTCTTTCCCGTCTTGCCCAGCGGAATCTTGGCGCTGTAGCGGCCGCTGGTCAGCGTGGTCGTGGTCGTGCACGAGAGCTCAGGACCGCTGCACTGGTCGTCCATCCGCGACAACGAGAAGGGGAAGCCGGTGATGAACTCGATCGTGCACGAGCCGGCGGAGCCCTCTTCCATGTCGTCGTAAGGCACCAGGAGATCGGGTTGATAGAAGACTGGATCGCCCCATGGATCGTAGGCTCGGTTCACGCCACAGCTGGAGGTCATCCAGTCTTGTCCCGTCGTGATGTCGAATTGGCCGTTGGTCCAGTTCGCCGGGTCAGAGACAGGACAGGTATCTGCCAACTTGACGGCATCCAGCTCAAAGGGACCGGCGCCCGAAGCCGCATCGACGTAGATGGTCGCGTACTCGCCGGCCTTGAAGTAGCGACTCACCGCTGAGTGCGTCAGCTTGGCGGTGTTCTCCGACTTGTTGCACTGGAGGATCTCGCCGTGCCCGCAGGCGGGCGAGTTCTCCACGTAGACGACGCTCTGGAGGCTGCCATTGGTGTCGGCAAGGGCCTCAAAGCGCCACAGGCCGTCGCTGGGAACCTCAAAGCGAATCGTTCGCTCGAGCCCAGTGTCCCCGCCGCAGGCGCTGCTGAAGTCGTTGGGGCTACCGACATTGGTAAATACCTGCGGGAGCGCGGCTCCGGTGCCGACGTCGACCGCGGGGCACTCGATGGGCTGAATGTTGAGCGTCACGTCGCCCTGGCTGCCGCCGACCCCGTCCACGATGATTGCGTACACCTCATCCTCGCCAACCTTGAGGTCGATCCGTGACTCGATGGTGCCGGAGGAGAAGTCGTTCGAGCAGTCGATCTCCATCGGGCCGCAACCATCGAGCAAGTACAGCGAGGTGTCGAAGTTGGATCCGATGGTGTCGATGGAGAACCAGCCCGCGAAGGGGACGTTCCACTGGTACGCGAGATCCGGGCTCGATGCCCCGCCACAAGCACCGGAGAAATCATCGCCCGCTCCGAGGGTGCCGTCCGTGACAAGGGCATCGCCGATCGAGGGATCCAGGACGCCGTCGACGCAGGGCAGCGGGACGTCACCGTCACCGTCTCCATCGCCATCTCCGTCTCCGTCTCCGTCGCCATCTCCATCCCCGTCTCCATCGCCGTCTCCATCTCCGTCACCGTCCCCGTCACCGTCGCCATCGCCATCGCCATCGCCATCGCCGTCGCCCTGGGCCTCGCCGCTGTCTGCCTGCTCTTCGGGGAGACTGCCGAAGCATCCCGAGAGCGTCGCGACACAGACGAGGAGTGAAAGGCCAGGGAGAAGGTTCAATAGTTTAGAGCTGCGCATGATGACACCTGAATCAACTTAGAAGCGGCCGACAAGGCCCACGCCGGAGTAACCGCGATCGAGAGTGAGCGTCGGCGTGACACGCCGCGCGACCGCGCTCGATCTCTTCTTGCCCTTTGCCATCAAGACTGCCCCCGTCACGAGGAGTCCGACACCGACCGCGGAGGCGACGGCGCCTCCGATGATCCAAGAGCGTCCCTTGCCGCGCTCAGTGGCGAGGAAATCGTCGATCTGTTGCTGGTCGAGATCCGTGCGACCTTCGGCCTCTTTCTCTGCGCGCGGGCCATAGCGAGTCCCGAGCACGATGAAGCCGATTCCGGCCGCTGCGAGCACGCTACCGCCCGCCACAAGTCCACGGTTGCGCGCGGACTTGGGATCGCGCGCAGGCGAATCTTTGCCGCCACTGTCGGGGTCGGCCGGGGTCGGGTTCGCTGCCTCGGCTTCCTCGATCTCGGGAATCAGCTCTGCGCGCTTTTTCTCGGCTTCCTCCACGTCCTCGGGTGGATACTGATTGGTCTGTGCTTCTCGTAGCAGTCGATCGTAGATGTCGAGCGCCAACCGAAGGCGCTTGAGATCCTTGTCAATCCGATACTGGAAGCGATGCGCTTGAGCGAGGTTGAGGAGCAGCGCGGAGCGGACGTGCAGACCGAATGAGTCGGAGGTCTCGGCGATCCGGAGCACCGCGGTGAACTTATCGATCGCGTCCTCGTAGTCCGCCGCCGAGAACGAGGCGCTGCCCTCCTTGTAGAGCTGCTGTGCCTTTTCGGTCTTGGCGCGCTCCTCTTCGGTCTCCTCCGGTACCGCCTCTTGGGCCGCGGGCTCGCTCGACTTGGGGGGCGCAGCGTGGACCTGCCGCTCCGTGAGCACGCCGACCGAGAGTGACAGACTCAGCGCGACTGCTCCGCAGACCCTCAAGCGAGACTTGCAACGGTTCACGGCCACAATCTACCACGGCCGATCGCGGGGGCACGTGTGTTCATGACCGCGCGCCGGTTGGCACTTGGGGCGACTTGGCTCACGAGCTCAAGCACTCTCAGACCAAGGGGTCAGCTCGCGCCGCGACCGCGCGGTACGGGATAACGCGCGAGGTATTGCCGCATCAGGAATCGACGAAACCACACCGAAAAGCCAAGCAGATTGAGGCAGATCGGACCGTAGACGATCAGGGAGCGTCGCCCCAAGCTCACGCCATGGGGGAAATCGCGCAGGGGTCGGTAGGGCGAGAGCGCGGGATAGTCATCGAGCTTGCCGTTCCAGCGTAGGAGCTCGCGAAGGTTTTTGGCCAGGGCGGAGCCCTGGACAATCGCTTCGATCGCGCGGCGCATCGCGTAGAGAGGACCCGTCGCACTGTAGATCGTGACGACGTCACCGCCGGCGAAGATCCCAGGATGAGACGGCACCGCCTCCGGGAAGCACTGCAGCGTCGTGCCAACAGAAAGCCAGCCGCGATCATCAAGGGGCAGGTTGAGTGCCGGCAGGATCGCAGGGGGCGAGACGCCCACGGACCACACGACGACGCCGCGTTGGATCTGCTCACGTTTGCCCTGCGCGTCGACAAGCCAAGTCCCCGCGTCCACGTTTCGCTCGACGTGGCTCCCGAGGCGAACATCGACGCCTTGTCGGGACAAAATCCGCAGCGCCGCGCGGCCAACGTTGGACCACAGCCCCTCCAACAGCCGTGGCCCGCGCTGGACCAAGGTTACCTTGAGACCACGGCGCTCTTTGGCCAGGAGCGCAAGCTCGCCCGCAAGCTCGCAGCCCGAGATGCCGCCACCGACGACGTAGACCGGAAGCTCGCCTTGATGCTCGCGAATCAGCGAATCGAGTCGAGCGACATCGGCCAAGAACTTGAGCCCGCGCACGTGCACGGGAGACGTGGCGACATCCTCATCAGCATCCTCGCCGCGCGAATCACCGCTCCCGGGCCCGGGAGGCGGAGTGACCACCGAACCCAGAGCCACCACGATGGTTCGACCGCGCA
>CAZVEM010000010.1:0-30649 GCA_964626165.1 uncultured Nannocystaceae bacterium | reverse complement strand
CCGCTGGCGAGACGGACGGTGTGGGTCGCAGGGTCAAGTCCGATCACCTCGTCGACCAGGAACTGCCCCCCCTGCGCGGTGACGTAGGCGGCGGTCTCAAGCGTTGACTCCTCTTTGGTCAAGCGCCGCGTCAGTCGCTCGTGGCAGAGTGGGATGTAGTCGTGCCGCGCGAGGCGATCCACGACGCAGATCCGCAGGCTCTGCTGTGGATCGCGGCGGCGTAGCTGATGGACGAGCTCGACGCCGAGTAGGCTCGCGCCCAGGACGACGACATCTGCGTCGCAGTCATCGCTGCTTGGGATCAGGTCCATGAACGTGCTTTGCGGGCACCAGGCGCCCAGCGCACTGGTCGAGGCGGGCGCTACTCAGGGAGCGTGATCGCGGTCAACTCGTACACGATCGGGGGCGGCGCTACATCGTCCGCAGGCGCAGGCATCACTTCCACCTTGGCGAAGACTCCCGGCTTGTCGACGATCATCCACACGTTCTGCTTGTTGCCAAAGAAGTCCTCCATCGTGCCTACGGCGACCTCGAACTCACCAGCTGGCACGGTGATCTTCTCTCGCGCCGTGAAGGTCACCTTGGGCTTCTCCATCGCGAAGAAGGGGCCGTTCGCGGTCCAGGGAACAATCGCGACCTTCTCCGTGCTCTTGTTGGTGCCGGGATCGGGATCGATGGTGAACGAGGTGCCCGCACCTTCGTCGTTTGATGATCGCAGCACATAGGTCTGCACGCCCTCTACCGGCTTGCCCTTCTCGTTCATCGTGCTGCGCTTGTATGCAAGCTTGGTCCCAACCACGAGCGAGTTGCGAACGCCGACATCGAGCCAGGGTGCCGCAGTCGGATCCACTGCGGGCTTGTCTGCCTCGCCACCCGTCGCCTTGTCCGCGCCCTCGCCGGCCTTGGCCTTGTCCTTGTCTGCCTCGCCCGCCGGCTTTTTACCCTCGTCGGCCTTGGCATCCTTTTTGGAATCTTGCGGTGGCGCGCACGCGACCATGGTGCTCGCACAAAGCAGTGCGACCGCGATCGAGAGCGTGTGGAACGGCGCGAGTTGGGGGGCAGATGGGCGCAGCACGGCGCGAGCCTACCACGCCCCGCGAGCGACCCCGCAAGCGTCGCGAAGGTCCAGTTCCGCCGCGGATCGAGCCCGTACGCCGGCGTACTCGAGCTTCACGCGCTGCCGTGCCGAAAGGACCGCGGCTCGCCGCACGCCCACCGGCCGCCACTACCCAAAGACGTGGACTCGGTCGCGCACACTTGCGGGGAACTGCTCGGCGACCAGGTGCTCTGCCTGCGCCTTACTATGGCGAAGACTGCGGTGCACAAGCACCAGCGCTTCCCCTTCAAAGCGCTCGCTCGCCTCGATCATCTCTTTGACGTGGGTGTGTCCCCACTTCCGGGTGGTCTCGACGTCGCGCTGCTGGTCCCATGAGGTGACCTCGTGCACTAAGACGCGGGCACTGCGGCAGCGGGGTGAAGAAAGGAAGTAGTCGATCTGGGTATCGCCTGTGACGCAGAGCCAGGGCGTGCGCTTGGCCTGGGTCACCGTCACCCCCTGCTTGCGCAGCCTCCCGATCTCCTCGCCCGCGAGTCCCTGGAACTCGGGCAGGAGGGAGTGCGCTTCACGCTCGATCGTCCACGCTAGTGAAGGAACGCGATGCACACTGCGTTCGGCGACCGCGAGAATGCCCCGCGAATCGAGCGCGAGCTCGTCGCCGGGCGCGACGCCATGGAGCTCGACTTGCAGGTCATAGTCTTCGATCTCGCGCCAAGCAGCGAAGATCCGCTCGAGTGGTTCGACAATCTCAATCGGCACGCACACCCGAGGGACCGCAAGCCGCATCAGTGATCGCTGCGAGGCGTAGTAGTGGACGCCCGCAAGATGGTCACCGTGGCCATGCGACGCGAGCAGGGTGCCGAACTTGAGCGCGCTGTGAGGGCAACGCCCGATGTCGAAAACAACGCCGAGCTCGCGCGCGGAGATGCAGGTCTCGACCCCGCCTTGCGCGACGCCCTGAAGCGTCAGCCCTCCGACGCAAAGCTCGACCTCGTGTCCTTCCATCGTCCCAGTGCGATCCCGTGTCTGGGCGAACGCTACCCGCTGGGCTCTCGATCTGCAGCAAGTGCGTACACAAGATGGCCGCCTAAGCCGACGCGACGTAGCGCAACCCAGCGGGCACGCCGCATCTGCCGACTACGGCTTTTTGTGGCTGCCCTGCTTGCGGTAGGTCGGGCCGACGTCGTTGTCGATCGGCGGGAGCGACGCCAGATAGCGATAGACGCTGCGAAGATCCGCCTCGGTCGTGTTCTTGAAGGCCTCCCACGGCATGATCGAGGAGGGATAGCCGCGCCCCAGGTAGATGCGCTTGACGAAGTCGTCCTCGCTCATCCTCCCCGTGACACCCGTCGGATGCGAAGTCAGGTTGGGCGCGACGAACTCCATCTCGTGATCGTTGCCATGGCTGGGATCGGGGAGGCTGCCGCCGGCCTTCTTGCTGCCGTACTGAAACGTTCCCATGTCGAACTCGGTGTGACAGCTCGTGCAGAGCATGACCGACTCGGAAAGGTACTTCCCACGCTCGACACTCGGCGTCTCTGCGGGTGCAACGTAGGGCGCCGGCTTGATGTCGCGGGGCGACATCTTGGGGAACGCGTAGGTCAGCAAGATCTTGCCAAAGAGGTACCACTCGCCGCGCGGAACCTCGTGCTTTACGGGTTCCAGCGAACGCAGGTACGAGATCACAGCAACGATGTCTTCGTCCGCGAGGTTGGGCGCAGCAAGCATCATGAAGAATGAGAGCTCGCCGTCGGCCATCACGCCGGAACGAAGCACGCGAGCAAGCTCGGCATCGGTCTGCTTGCCAATTCCGGTCTCCATGTCCGGCGTGAGGTTGCGGGCGTAGCGAGTGCCAAGCGGACCCATCGCGAATGCGAGGCCTCCTTGAAGCGGAACGGTACCGACGAGTTCGGGATGCTCGCGATCATCGGTGGAGTGACACTCGACGCAATGTGCGGGTCCATGCACGAGATAACGCCCGCGTTCGATCACAGCGGGATCCTTGCTCGCGGCGAGATCGGGCTTGGGCGCATCGGGAAACATCATGCGGCTGTTGGCCGTGAGCGCGGCGTAACCAACCATGCCGCCGATGAGCGCGAGGCATGAACCAACCACGACGCCGGCGATTCTCCATCGACGTCGACGCTTCTCGGGATCTGCAGCCATGCCGGCAGGCTGCCCAAGCGCGTACGCGGCGTCAATACCGCAAGGGCGGCTACGAGCCGCGATCAGCAGATAGCATTCGGATCCTGGGGATTGCGTGCTCGATAACGCTCACCGTACCCGCCCCGCTGCGAACGGGCGACCGCGCTGCATGACGACGCGAGGCAACAGCTCGGGTTGAGCCGCGATGCGGGAGCTCAGGCTCGGTCGAGCGGTCGCTAGTGGCGACCCGAACGCAGGCCGCCACTAGCCCGGACATTGAATCGGCAGCGGAACACCGTCGCACACTTCCCATCCGGGTTGCGGCGCACAGTTGTCGTTGCCCTTCGCCTTGTAGACACCGTTCTCGCACCAGTCCGTGACCGCGTCACCGCAGCCGCCCGTGACACAGCCGAGGTACTCGATCTTGCTCGCGAGGCATTGATTCATGGGATCGACGAGCTGTCCGAAGGACGGCACGCATCCCATGCTCTCGCAGGTGTTGGCCTCGAACACCCAGCAGGGGTCGACGTCGCCATCGCCGTCGCCGTCGCCGTCTCCGTCTCCATCTCCGTCTCCGTCTCCATCTCCGTCTCCGTCTCCGTCTCCATCCCCATCTCCGTCTCCATCCCCATCTCCGTCTCCATCACCATCTCCATCTCCATCCCCATCCCCATCTCCATCGCCGTCGCCATCTCCATCTCCATCTCCATCGCCGTCTCCATCCCCATCACCATCGCCCGCGGTGTCACCCGCATCTCCCGACGCCCCGCGGAGGTCGTCGAAGGCCGGATTCTCGCGTGCGCAGGCCGTTAGCAGTCCGCACAGGCCGAGGGTCACGATCAATCTGCGGCTCACGCGGAAACTCTACCACTCCCGGCCAGTCGGCCGGGCGGACCGCACGCGGCCGACCGCTTCGATGGCCGGCGTCCGCTGGCCGGCTCGCCCTGGGGTTTTCCAGGGCCCTGCTAGTCTCCGGCCGGACGCCCATGAACGACGCTTCGCATCCGGTATCAGAGCTGTTTGACCCAGACGCTTGGGAGGAGGTCCCGGGCTTCGAATTTCGCGATCTGACGTACCACCGCTGCAAGCTCAGTGGTCCCTCACGCGGCACGGTGCGGATCGCATTCAATCGGCCCGAGGTTCGTAACGCGTTCCGGCCTCGCACGGTGGACGAGCTCTACACGGCCCTCGATCACGCACGGCAGTCTCCCGAAATCGGTTGCGTGTTGCTCACCGGCAATGGGCCATCACCACGGGACGGCGGCTGGGCATTTTGCTCGGGAGGAGATCAACGGATCCGCGGCGCGGACGGCTACCAGTACCAAGAGGATCCAGAGGCGTCAGCTCCGGCCGAGCCTGGTGACGCGGAACAAGACCCCGAGGATGCCAGCGATCGCGCTCACCATGATGCGCGCCTTGGCCGACTTCACATCCTTGAAGTGCAGCGGCTGATTCGCTTTATGCCCAAGGTCGTCATTGCCGTCGTCCCAGGATGGTCGGTCGGTGGCGGTCATAGTCTCCACGTTGTCTGCGACCTCACCATCGCGAGCGCAGAGCATGCGATCTTCAAGCAGACCGACGCGGATGTCGCGAGCTTTGACGGTGGCTATGGCTCCGCCTACCTCGCACGCATGGTCGGGCAGAAGAAGGCGAGAGAGATCTTCTTTATCGGCCGCAACTACTCGGCTCAGGAGGCGGCGGACATGGGCATGGTCAATGCGGTCGTGCCGCATCGCCAACTCGAGTCCTTCGCGCTCTCATGGGCGGCTGAGATCAACGACAAGAGCCCGACTGCGATCCGCATGCTCAAGTTTGCATTCAACATGGTCGACGATGGCCTGATGGGCCAGCAGGTGTTTGCAGGTGAGGCGACACGACTCGCCTACGGGACGCCCGAGGCGATCGAAGGCCGGGACGCATTTCTTGAGAAGCGGCCGCGCAAGTTCGGGCGATTCCCGTGGCATTACTAGGGAGAACGGACATGAATGACCTACCCACTCGCTGGTCCCACAAATCGGCGTCGAAGATCGGCGAGATGGCCTCCAGTGCCGCGCCGCACGGCCTGTCGTGGCTCCTTACCGGTTTGGTCGCCACCGTTGTTGCAGCGCTAGGCACCGCCTGCAATCCCGGCGATCCCTCGCGCTGCTTTGACGTGTGCGGCCCGGGCACGCAGTGCGTGGAAGCCAAGTGCGTGCCCGCGGAGAACCAAGCCGAGGGCGCCACCACAGGAGATGTACCCCCCGCCTCCGATAAGGTCGCAACGAAACGCCGAAAGAAGGGCAAGTCGTCCGGGAGTTCTGACGAGTCCGCCGACGCGAGCGGAGAGCTCGCCGCGGGCGAGGTTCCGGCGCTGGTCGACGATAGCCGAGTGCCAAGCTTCGACCCCAACGCGACCACGACGATTGACCTTGAGGCCGGCAGCGAGAAGCTCTCGGACAGCGTGATTCGAACGCATATGGGCAAGCTCTCTGGCGCATTTAACAAGTGCATCGCGGACGCGGCACTGCGCAGCGGCGAAGACCTTGGGAGTGGCGAAGTGGAGTTCGACTTTGGTGTTGGCGGCAACGGCCGCGTCACCGGTGTCACCGCCCGCGGCCCCAAGAAGCTGGCAGCTGCTGGCGGCATGGCGTGTCTCCGCGTCGCGATCCACAGCCACCGATTCCCGATCTTCGACGGCCCGGTGATGGCGGTGCACTCAAGCCTCCCCTACGACTAGCAGGTTGTCGAAGAACCCCCGTGGAGTGCATGGGCGTGCGAGAGGCGGCGGCCGACAGCGGCTTGCCACTGAGCGCAGCGGCGCTGCTATCCTCGCGCCATGCCGCGCGCCGTCCTCCCCAAGCTTCGCCCCGATGCAGACATTGCGCAGGACGCCGTGCTGCGCCCGATGACGGACGTCGCCGCCGAGCTCGATCTCAAGCCGGACGAGATCGACTTGTACGGACGCGGCAAGGCCAAGGTGCGCCTTGAAGTATTTGACCGGCTTCCTGCATCACCACGCGCCAAGCTGATCCTCGTCACTGCGATGACGGCGACCAAGGCAGGCGCGGGCAAGACCGTGACCTCGATCGGGCTCGCGCAGGCGCTGCGCAGCGTTGGTGAGCGTGTCGCGTTGTGCCTTCGTGAACCTTCCCTCGGCCCCACCTTTGGCATCAAGGGCGGCGCCGCGGGCGGCGGCAATGCGCAGGTCGTGCCGATGGAGGACATCAATCTCCACTTCACCGGGGATATCCACGCGGTCACGGCGGCCCACAATCTTCTCTCCGCGGTGGTCGACAACCTCGTGCACTTTAAGACGGTGCCGGGATTCTCCGCGCAGGGCATCACCTGGCGCCGCGTCCTAGATCTCTGTGACCGCCAGCTTCGGTCCTGCGAGATCGGGCTCGGTGGAAAGGGCAATGGGTTCCCCCACCCGGCCGGCTTCGACATCACCGCCTCCTCCGAGATCATGGCCGTGCTCGCGCTCGCCAGTAGCCGCAAGGACCTGGCCGAGCGCCTCGGTCGCATCGTCGTGGGTCGCCGCGACGATGGCACACCGATGACCGCGCGCGAGTGCGATGTTGTCGGCGCGCTTGAGGTGCTGCTCAAAGATGCGCTCGCCCCCAATCTTGTGCAGACGGTCGAAGGTGGACCAGCACTGATTCATGCTGGCCCCTTCGCCAACATCGCGCATGGCTGCAACAGCGTCCTGGCCACCAAGCTGGGACTTGGCACCGCCGACTACGTCGTCACCGAGGCCGGCTTTGCCGCGGACCTTGGCGCGGAGAAGTTCATGCACATCAAGTCACCCGCGCTCGGCGTCGCTCCGGCTGCCGCAGTGCTGGTCGTCAACGCACGTGCGCTGAAGATGCACGGCGGCGTGGCATACGATCAACTCGCGGGCGAAGACGTCGACGCGGTCATGCGCGGCTTTGTCAACGCAAGAACGCATCTCGAGAATCTGCGTCACTTTGGTCTCCCCGTCGTCGTCGCCGTCAATCGTTTCAACTCCGACACCGACGCCGAGCTCGACGCCATCGTGCGTGAGTTCGCCGCGCTCAATGCTGTCGCCGTGATCTCCGAAGTCGCGCACTTCGGTGGCCCGGGCGGTCATGATCTTGCGCGCGCCGTGATCGAAGCGGCCAAGGCGGGCAATCGGCCGGTCACTCGGCTCTACAAGGAGAGCGACTCGATCGAGGACAAGATCAAGACGATCGCGACGCAGATCTATCGCTCTGACGGTGTCGACTTTGCCGAGGAGGCCCGCGCCGATATCGAGCTTCTTCGCCGCGACGGTCACTCAGAGCTGCCGGTCTGTATGGCCAAGACGCAGCACAGCATCTCCGACGACGCGGCCTTGCTCGGTTCACCGCGGGGCTGGCGGCTCACCGTGCGTCGCGTCCGAGTGAGCGCGGGCGCCGGATTCCTCGTCGCGACCACCGGAGACATCTTGTTGATGCCCGGGATGCCTCGCGAGAGCAGCGCGGCAAAGATCTCAATCGACGAAAACGGACGCGTGCACGGTCTGAGCTGACAACTTACGCGTGCTCACTGGACGAACGGCGCCTGGCACCGTACAACGAACCTCCGATCCCCGGGTAGCGCGCGCTGGGCGTGCTTCAGGCGGGGCCAGATCCTGCAACGCAGCGCGGTGCTGCGACGGATCCAGAGAGAAAGGCGAGCGCGAGGTCGATGGCAAGGAGCAATTTTTCTGCGAGCAAACGTCAGCGCGAGTCAGAGCGAGATCGCAAGCGCGAGGAGAAGTCCGAGCGCCGCCGCAACAATCAATCACGCCAGGGTGATGGCATTCCGATCGCCAGCGCCGAAGATATCCAAGGCGGCTACATGCGTAACGACGCCGAGGTCCTGGACTCCGTCGTCAACAGTGGTGTCGAGCGGGAGCGTAGTTCCGGCATCCCCATGCGTCTGTTCGTCGGCGGCCTTGATGACCGCATGGGTGAGGCCGACCTGCGTCAGATCTTCGCGGCCTTTGGCCCGGTGGATGACTGTGTGGTCGTGCACGACCGGGACTCAGGCGCCTCACGTGGTTTTGGTTTCGTGACGATGTCCGACCGCCGCGACGCCGCGACGGCGATCAAGGCGCTCGAAGGTACCGAGCACGCTGGCCGTTCACTGGTCGTCCGCGTCGCCACTGACCGCGGGCGCTAGCGAGCAACGCCGTGATCAGTCGCCCCGTGAAGCGCGCCCGCAAGAGGCCGCTTTCCGGGGTGTTGACGTTGGGCTCGATGCCTACTCCGGACTGGCGTCGGAGGACTTGCCCCACTTGTCCTGCATCTCTCGGAGGGTGCCAATCACTTTGGTCCCGCCGAGCACGTCCTCGAGGATCGTGCCGACGTCCTTGCCCTGAACGAGGCTGACGAGGTTCATGTTCTTGGCGACATCGCCAAGCAGCAGCTTGTCGCCGAGAGCGGTGAGCGCCTCGACCAATCCCGCCTGAATCGCCTGCGATTCCGCGACCGTCGCTGCGGAACGCGCCCGGATCAGTGCCTCGTCCAACGCAGCGATCTTGCTGCGCGCCTCCAACATCGCCGCATCGGTCTCGCGCTGCGCGGCGGCCTTGGCCGCGGCGAGCTCTCGAAGACTCTCGACCTCTGCGCGATGACGTGCGGCACCTCGTTGGAGCTCGGCTCCAACGGCGTCGGCGAGCCGCCGATCCGTCAGGGACTGCCGCTCGGCGGCGACGGTCTCGAGATCCTTGAGTCCCGCCAACTCAGCCTCGTGAGCGATCTTGCGAGCGAGCTCGGCGAGCCGCGCGTCGGAGGTCCGGGCCTGCTCGTTGAGCTTGCGCCGCTCATCATCGATCCCAGCGCGGAGCCGCGCAGAAACGAGTTCCTCTTGTGCTTGTCGATCGCCGATTGTGAGCTTGACGCTCTGTGTCTGCACCTTGTGCATGAGCTCGGCGACTTCTTCGTCCTCGATCTCCGCTCGCAAGACCTCCACCTCGGTGACGCAGCTACCGTTGTCGGAGAAGGTTCGACCCGGTCTCGCACCGTCCGCGCCCTTCTCTCCGAGGATCGTGTCGCGCACGACCGCAGGAATTTGCGGCCACAGGGTTGACAGTGACAGGCCGCGGCAGCGACTTCGCACGATCGAGCGCAGGTGATCGCAGATGTACTGCACGTAGTTGGGGTGGTTGAACCAGCGCTCCCGCAGTGCAGGATCAAAGGTCACCGAGTAGCTGACATGGACGGCCACTTGCACAAAGTCCGCCGTCTCCACGACGATCGTGTCTCGAACCTGGTTGCCCAGTGTTCTCAGGAACACGGTGGTGCGCACGGAGTCGTCGTTCTTTGGCATCCCCGTCGACAGGTGAATCGCCGTCAGGGTCTCCTCGTAGCCAAGCAGCGTAACGCAGGGACCTTCGGCCACGCGGCGCGCGTTGGCTGACGTAACTTCAATCGCCGTGTTGCTGGGCACGACCACGGAGAGCGCCCACGGCGTCGTCACGGCCTGGCGCGTGACCTTGTGGGGCTCGTTCGCAGCGATCCACAAATTCCACTCCTCGGGCTGCACGGTTCGGGTGATCTGAACTTCCTTGCGCGGATCGACGAGGTAGCTGAGCTTGCCGCGGATCAGGCGAACTTCACCGGTTGCGAGATCGCGAACATAAATGCCGCTCTTTTGGTCGATGCCGATCGCCTCGATAAAGACGCGACCGTGGTCGTTACCCACCACAGCTTGGCCGGTATCGGGAGAGAGGACCTCGATCTCATTGAAGGGGACGAAGAAGGTCGACACGCCGGTGACCAAGAGCTCGTCGCCGGGGTAGTACTGCTCACGGTCAAGCGCGATGCCGCGAGGTAACTTGCGGGCCATCTCCTCGCGTGCGATCGGTGAAATCACGCGGATCCAGAGCGCACGCTGTGGAAGCAGCTCATAGGCGTCGTAGATCCGGTTGCGTGACCCAACCGCCATGAAGGTGTCGTAGGGACCGGGAAAGACACGGGCAGGACCGACCCTGATCTGGCGTTTGCCGTCGGCATCGACGATGACGCAGTACTCCTTTTCACCAAGCACCACTGCGTTGCGAACCAAACGGGCCTGGCGTGCCTGAGACTCCAGCGCGGCGCGCGTCGCCAAGTTGGACACGAGATCCGAAGGCGATGGAGCCGGCGCACTGAGCTGCTGCATGACCGGCTCTTCGGCGCGTCCTGTCGCCGCGCCAACCATCGCCGCCGGAGCGCCGGCGGGAGCTGGAGCGCTTGGCATCTTGCGATGACGAGCACGCGCGCTTTGGTCGACAAAGCCATCGGCAAGCTGACGACGTGGCGCGCCCCGTACTTGGGTCCCCTCGTCGTGGTCGTCACCGAACTGGGCGAGCAGCGCCCGCGCTTGTGCGGCACCGAGCGCCGCACCGGACTCGTCCAGGGAAGTATCGGGCACGATGTCGACGCCCGTCGGCGGAATGTAGAACTGAGTGTCGAGGCCGCGAATGACGATCAGCTGACCGCGGCGGAGCTGCACCGACGCGAGATCCTGGCCGTTATCACCGTCGTGGGCGTTCTCGTCGGTCGCCGCAACGATGTGAGCTGAGCGCGCCGTCACCTCGTGATAGGGGGCCTGCGTGTCGACGTCGCCGTAGACCTTGACGATCAGATACTGGTTACTTGCGAGCTCGTGCGCGTCGCGAACCTCGACGCGCTGACCGGGTCGGAGATAGAAAAAGCACGGCCCAGGGATCATCGAGCGCGTGCCGTTTTGCAGGAGGCGAGCTTCATTGCGCCCGGCCTTGAAGCGGCCATTGGTCCCGCCGTCGTTCTCGACAAGGGGATTAAAGAGGACGGCGTACTGGTTGTCGCCGACTTCGATCATCTTCTGGGGTTGGCCGCTGACATCTTCACGAAAGCCACCGTCACCGTCGTCGACGACGACGCGATCAGCGGCCGTCGGTGACACCATCGTCGGTCCGACGTGGAGGACGACTTCACCCTTGTCGTCGTCTTGAACCCAGAGGAATTGGCGCTCGGTGACGGGGATCTTGCGACTTCGACCTTCGGACATCGTGCGACAAGCGTAACGCGCCACTCACAACGGACTCTGGAGCACATCCGATTCGCCGCAGCCGTGCCGACGGGCGCCGATCTGTCGCGGCGCACGGGCGGGGCCGCTCCGCGTTTCCGGCCCTCGGGGAGGCCGCGCGGGGCGCACGATCGCCGCGGTGCCTCGGAGGCGCCCGGTCCGGGCCCTCAACCCTCGCTCAGAACAATGATCTTGTCGCGCGAGGTCAGCGTGAAGCGCTCCGCATGCGATGGGTTGAACATCACGCCGAGTCGTTTGCTGGGATCACGGGCGAAGCGATCAAGTCGAACACCAAGGGCGACCTCGCCCCGTTGACGCACGCTCGCGAGAATCGTCGCGAACGACACCTCCACATCAAGCTGCACGTAACGGCGTGCCGGTCGGAGGTAGATCTCGCAGCCCTCGGGATCGAAGAGGTTGTTGAAGATCTTCGCCAGGTCGGCTTGCTCGGCGATCTGGCTGAGCAGCAGGCCAATGAGTTGGTCGCTGATGATGAAATCGTCGGCGCGCGCGGCCTCGGCCAGGTCGCGACTCCGCGCGTCTCGCATCTCACTGACGAAGTTGGCATGTTCGCCGTCCTCCTGCGCCAGCGAGCGGAGATGCAGCAGGGTCACGAGCGCGCGCGCATCCGCCTCGGACGCCGAAGGATGCTCGTCATCAGCGAGGACCATCACATGGCTGCGCTTGCCGGCATCGAGGGACTCCAGCAGCTCGCGTCGGGTTGGCTGTCCCTCTCGGACGACGACCGAAATCCGCTCGAAACGACTCTGAGCGACAAAGGCCCTCGCCGTGTCCGGCCTTGGTGTGACCACCTCGACCTCGGAGCCCGTCGGTACGTAGCTGTCGAGCCCGGTGAGCATCGCCGGTGCACGTCCATTCCAACCGAGGATGAGAGTCCGGGGCGGAGCGGTGGGCAGCGGTGCGAGGTTAACAATCGCCGACTCATCAATCGGCTCTTGGCTTGCACCGACCGCCACGCGGTCTTCGTCCGCCGCGATCACGATGACCTCATCATCGGGCCGGATGACGCGGTCAAAGTCGGGGAGGAGGACGATTTCACCCGCCGACGTCCTGAGACCCAACAACGCGCAGGATGAGAGCATCGCCAGTGCCTCGCCGACGCTGCGCCCGACCACCCCAGGACACGGCACGATGTAGATCTCATCGCCCTCAAAACCGAGGAGTTCTTCGTAGACCACAGAGAGACCTGCCTGCAGGCAGGTCTGCACGGCGATCTTGGCGATGAGTCCGTCGACCTCGATGGCCTCCACGCGGCCGGCACCGGCCATGTTGGCAACGGCGACGTTGCTGCCGTCAAAGAGCTGGGTCGCGATGTGACGCCCCGTGAATGAAGGGGGACCACGACGACCGATCGCAAGCAGGCAGCGGATTACCCCTGTATCTGTCGTCGCGTCGGTTTCGGCGAGGACCACGATAGAGCGCGCGTGCTCGGGTGCAACAACTTCAAGAGCGTCTGGATCGGTAGGATCACCCGAGCGCACCACGACGCGCGTCCTACCCCGATTGCGCACCTTGGCCCGCAGTTCGTCCTCCATCTCGACCTTGTCGCGATCCGCGAAGACCACGATGCAGCCGCCGCCGCGACTTACGTTCGCAGCACAGATCTCGCGCACCACGGTGAACACCTGTGGCGACCAGCCGATCACCAGCGTGTGGCCCTCCTCAAGGACTTGGCTGGTGCCCTTGCGCAGCTCTTCAAAGCGCTGCGAAACACCGGCCGCCATGATGCCGATCAGGCTGCCGACGATGAGCAGGCCCGAGAATGTCGCGAGCAACATGATCGCTTGCCACGCGACCGGCCCTTCGTTGCCCGTGATGGTGCCCGCGTCGATGCTGTGCATCAGCGTCAACCAGATGAGCTCAAGCAGGCCGGCGCCGGCGCCCTCCTCATCGACTGGACCCCAGCCCGCCACCAGCGTGACGACGGCGATCGACGTGATCATCGCGAACGAGACCAGCGACAACCAGAGCAGGAGCGCCCACATGCCGCGGGCCATCAGCGAGTCAAATGCGTATTGCCAGCGGGCGCGGAGCGAGGCCTTGGCCATAGAGCGCCGCATCATGCCCCGAGCCCGGCGCGGACGCCGGTCGCTGCTCTATACGTTCGAATTCGCCCATCCATGTGCAGTCAGACTGAAATCCGCAAAAACCGCGACCGCGGGTTCGCGGGGCGTCCACCGTCGAGGGCAGATCGCAAAACACCCGCGCTATTAGCCGAAGTCGCCGAGATACCTCTGGGTGTCAGCGCGCCGACAGGCCGAAAATTCGTCTGGACGCACGCCGATCAATTACAGCTATAGTGGAACTGTGGTGCCGAGACGTGGCAGACGCGCACCTAGGGCCACCCCAAGTCTCGCACTCCTGGGCCGCCGCCCGCCGCGACCGATGAGACGGCCGCTCGCCTTTGACTCTTCGACGCCACGACCTGCTCGACCCTCCGCAACCTGCAAGCGACGATCCCATGCACGCTGAACACATTGAAACACTCATCGATGCCGCACGTGCGGGAGACCTGCGACGGATCCTCCAGCCGAAGCGTCGCATCCTTGAGGCACTGCTTGAGAGTTCGGGTCCCCGCAGCACGAATCAGGCCGCCGCGCTCGAGCAACTCTGCGTCACGACCAGCGACATGCTGGCGATCGAGCGCTGCAGCATCTGGCGCTGGCCGACGACGCGTGAGCGTCTGATCTGTCTTGAGCGCTACAGCGCGACGACGCGCAAGCACGAGACCGGTCTTGAGATCAGCGCGAGCGCCCTCGCCCCATTCTTCGAGTCGCTGTCGATGCACGAGTCGATCGCGATCGACGCTGTGCACCAAGACCCGCGCACGGAGTCGCTTTACAAGGCGGGCGCCGACGCAGCAGTCACCGGCCTGTTGGTCGTGCCGATCTTCAGCGGTCGCGACGCCCTCGGCGTGATGATGTGCGAGCACAATGTCGAGGACCGCACCTGGCACTCCTGGGAGGAGCTCGTCGCGAGTTCCTTGGCGGACTGCGCGGGCATCGTGCTCGCAGTGCTCGAAGCACGCCGAACCAACGGCGCGTTGAGCTGAGAGACCTCGCGTCTCTCGGGCGCAGGCTCAGACAACGCTGCGGCGGCGTCGCGTGAGGACAAGGGCAGCGAGGCTCAGCGCGGCCAGAATCCACGGAGCCGAGGGTCCCTGCCCTGCGCGGCTCCTCCCAGCGCTCCGGCACGCGCACCCACTCTCGCTCTCAGACTGCCCAGGGCCCGTGGTCGCGTCGCCGTCGCCGTCGCCATCCCCGTCGCCATCCCCGTCGCCGTCCCCGTCGCCGTCCCCGTCGCCATCGCCATCCCCGTCACCGTCGCCGTCACCGTCGCCATCACCGTCGCCGCCGTCATCGTAGGGATCGGGCTCTTCCCAGAATGAGTCGTCATTCATCGGCATGGGAGCGTCGACGCCGGTGGAGAAGCGAAAACTCCAACCCTCGAGCGACTCGCCGTGAATCGTCTGCACTCCGGGATCGATCGTGACGACGTAGACCTCATCGTCAATCAAATCGATGTTGGGCTTGATGTGCAGGACGTGCGAGGTATTCCCGTAGAACAGATCCAGCGTCGTCGGCACTTCCATACCGAGACTATCGGTGAGGTGCACGCTTGAAGCATCGAGCAGTCCTTCGTCGATTCCCCGCGCGAACACGACCGAGATCCATGACTCGATGCTCGCGGACTGAGTCTCGTGCTCGGTGCCGCCATCTGGCGGGTACGTCATCAAGACCGGACGCGGCAACGGATCTCCGTGGATCAGCGCCCAGTTGCTTCGCCAGTAGCGCTGGACCGCGACGGCTTCCGACGGCGGATTCCCCGGCACGGACAGATCGTCGTCGTGCTCATCCGCCCAGGGGAAGGCCGCCTTGGCGTCGGCCAGATCCATCGGATCGGCGGCGAGCACATTGACCAATCCAATCGCAAAGCCGACCAGATTCACCTGGCTCTTCATCTCTGCACCATCGATGGTGACGCCGACGACGTCTTGATAGAGCCCGAGCATTGGATCATCGGGCAGCCAGATCATAGGCGGCGTCCCCGGTCCGGTGGTCGCCGCCCACATCACGTCGCTGTCTTGATCGAAGTCGTTGTGGTCCTTGTTCTCGTAGAACCTCGAGCGCTCGAAGAACATGGCGTCATAGGTCTGATCCGCCATACCGTGCGAGGTCATGCCCATATAGAAGGCGATGTGCCGTCGCGCAGCGTCGCTCCAAGGCGGCGCGTAGTTCTCGACAATCCAAAGACGATAGGCCTCCTGCACGGGCTCCCAATGGGAGGCCTCACCGGCACTGCGCTGGTCGGTGGTCGCGCCGGGCGTGTAGCCCCAGTCGGGAAACATCGTCCCGGTGTGGAGCTGGTTGACCAGCGCCGGGTCTTGGACGATTGGCGCCAGCGAGCCACCGCGAGGCGTGTTCTCGGCCGCGGTCTTCGAGATCCATTGGTGCGAGACGTTGCCGTTCGCGAGCGCACGCCCGGAGTAGGCCGCTAGACCGCACACCGTCAGTACAGAGAGCAGATATCGAAGCTTGGACGTGTTCATACTCGACGCCGTGGCAAAGCCTGAGGCAGAGTACCACCTGGTGCTCCACGCCGGCACGCAACCTTGGCTCGATCGCCCTCTGGGTCTGCTCGATCGCGCGCGTGCCCGCGTTCTCAAGCGCACGATGCCCTGGAGCGGTTTGCTCGCGGGTGACCGCGAGCTACGGGTCGGTGTCTTGGGGGTGGCGGCCGTGACCTTGGCGTTGCTTGGCACGCTCACGGTACCGGCTTGGTTGCTGATTCTCGGACCGCTCCTGCTCGGTGTCCCCCATCTCGTCGCCGACGTCCGCTACGGCGTGGTGCGCAACGGCCTGCTGGCGCGCAGGCACGTCCTGGTGCCCGCTGCGATCGCTGTCGCGCTTGCGGGCGTGCTCGGTATGGTCGGCTTTGGCTTCCTCGGCGCGCTGTTCGTCCTGCTGGTCGGCTGGGAGCGGGAGGGGCGTTCGTTGCGGTGGATCCAGATGCTCGCGGTCTTGCTGACGATTTCGCTGTGCGTGGTGGCGTTCGCCTTCCCGCGGCCAACCGGTTTGGTCATGGCGCACCTGCACAACATCCTCGCGGTTGCGCTCTGGTGGATGTGGCGACCACGCAGTGAACGTTGGCACTACCTTGTATTGCTGATGATTGTCGGCGGCATCGCGCTACTCGTCTTGCTCCCCGTCGACGTCGTCACGCTTGCAACCCGCACGCCGGTGCCGCTTGAGATCGAAACGCAGGTCGACATTCTCAGCGGCCACACGCTCTCGGCGGTCTCAGTCTCCGGTCCCGCGCGCTTGAGCCAATGGTATGCCGGCCTGCCCGTGGACCAGCTTGGACTGCGGCTCGTGCTGTTGTTTTGCTTCCTGCAAAGCGTGCATTACACAATGTGGCTGAGCTTGATCCGCGAGGACGACCGTGCCCAGCCGACACCCCGAACATTCCGGGCGTCGTTGCACGCACTCGTCGATGATCTCGGCTGGCCGGTGCTGATTTGCTCGGCTGCACTCGCGCTCTTGGTCGCTCTCTGGGCCGGCCTGGTGGACACCGTCGATGCCCGCACCGGATATCTTCAGTTCGCGCGGTTCCACGGCTCACTTGAGCTGTGCGCACTGGCGATGATGATCGCGGTGGGCCGCCCGGTGACAGCGAGCACAAGGCATGGGAGCCCAGCGCGCCAGCGCGACACCAACCCAGGCTCGGATCGGTCCGCGAGGTCTCGGCGCGACCACGACCGGGGAGGCGACGAGGCGCGATGCTGACCGCCGCGCTCTCGACCTGGATTGGCGCCTTCGCCCTGACCTCGCTGGTCGAGGCACCGATCTACGTCGCCGCGTTGCGAGGTAGCTTTGTTGATGAACCGCTTCCGTGGTGGAAGGCGATCATGTGGGCGGTACTGGCAAGCGCTCTGACGCATCCCGTCGTCTGGTTTGTCTTTCCCTTCGTGGTTCCAGCGCCGTGGCTCGTCATCGTTCTGGTCGCAGAGATTTTCGCGATCACCGTCGAGGCACTCTGGCTGAGCTTGACGGGTCTCCGCGATCCACTGTTGTGGGCTCTGTTCGCGAACGCATCGAGCGTCGCCGTTGGGCAGGCCCTCCGCGCGTTCGCACCCAGTCTTGGCCTCTGACTCGCAGCCTCTCACTCGCATCCTTTGAGGGAAGCCCCTTCAGCGGCAGTCCCTAAGCGCTGCGGCCAAGCGCAAGTCGTCAGCTAGGGTCTTGCGGCGCGGAGTGCTACCCTCGATGCCGCGAAAGCAGGCCCGATGCTCCACATCCGTCAAGCTCTGTCTCTGAGTGACATCTCAACCACTGTTGCGACCGACCTAGACCCCAGCGTCGTCGTCGGACACGAACCGCGAGCTGCGACTTCCTGGATCGGATCGCGACCCATCGCGGGTCTCGCAGCGGGATGTCTCGCGCTCGGAATATTGGTCGCGCCCGCCCTCGTCCGTGCCGACGACATCGACACCGAGGAAGCGCAGAAGCGCCGCAAAGAGCAGATGCAAAAGGAAGCGCAGGAGGACGCCAAACGGATCGAAGATGCAGCCAAGGCGGAGGCCAAGAAGATGCCGACGAGTTCCAACAACTCAAGTGTGGATTCATCGAGCAGCGCCGGGACCTGTTCGATCGCGGGTGGCGATGGCGCGCTTGTAGGACTCGCGGCACTTGGTCTTGTGCTTGGCAGCGGTGCCGCGCTGCGACGACGCCGACGCGCCTCGATGGGCAGCACGGCCGCCCTCGTGTTGGCGCTCGCCACCACTTGGGGTGGCGCCGGCGTGGCCCATGCCGACGTTCCACCTCCGGAGGGCTACGTCGAGCAATGCACTGTGGAGAAGCAGGAGGCTGAGACCGGCCACAAGTGCGAATCGTGCGGCGACGCCTATCACGGTGACCGCGACGCGTGCGAGCGTCGCTTTGCCGGCACCTCCATGCAGCGCCAATGTCAGACCAGCGGTGCGAGTACCTGGGACGAGGTCTGGTGCGATCCCTCGACGAGTGCGCCAAAGAGCGAGGGCAAGGCAGCGGGCTCAAGCACGACCAGCGGCGAAGCCCCACCCAAGACCGGTGGATGCCGTTGCGACATTGACCCGGCCTCACCCGATGGCAATCGCGTCGGATGGCTTGGCCTGGCTGCCTTCGCGGCGGCGTGCCTTGGCGGCTACGCGCTCCGCCGACGTCGAGTCACCGCTGCATAGGCCGAATGCGGCGCATGTGCTCTGCCGCGCACCTGACAAGAGCACCCGCGTTGGTGAGCTGTCCGTCAGCCCGCCAATTCGGCTGTGCTCGACAGCCCGCTAGGTCACGAAGTAGCGGCTTGGGGTCCAGAGCACCTGCGTGCGCGCAGGCTCTTGAATGGTGACGACCTCGCCGTTGCCGGCGGCGGGCGTCGATGCTCGTACCGGGGCCCCGGAGGCAGCGGCG
This sequence comes from uncultured Nannocystaceae bacterium, assembly GCA_964626165.1. Lineage (GTDB taxonomy): Bacteria > Myxococcota_A > Polyangia > Nannocystales > Nannocystaceae > CAZVEM01. Next base: position 11,965 of record CAZVEM010000010.1, on the reverse strand, counting down.
CTGTGCTGGAGCACCAGCAGCTCTCGCGCCGCACGCTCGACCTTCTCCGGCGTGACCACGATGTGATGCTCGAGGTTGACGTTCTGCGGGATCCCTGGGATCGGGTCTTGGCCCAGCACGCGCACGATGACGCCCTCGTTGTGGGTCGCGTCGAGCACGGCACCTTGGATCTCGCGACCGATGCTTGCGAATACGCGGTCCTCATGGACCACCAGCAAGCGACCTGTCTTGCGTGCGCTGGCCAGGACGGTGTCCATGTCCGGCGGAACGATCGTGCGCAGGTCAATGAGCTCGACGTCGATGCCCTCTTGCGCGAACTTCTCCGCCACCTCGGCGCAGTACATCGTCGTGCGACCCCAGGTCACGATTGAAAGATCGCGTCCTTCTCGACGCACCGCTGCCTTGCCCAGCGGCACACGGAAGTCCTTGGGAAGGTCGGGGATCAGCCCCTGGAAGCCGATCGCGCGCTTGAGCTCTGCGATCTCCTTGGGATCGGTCGGCTCACCGGGGAACGCATCGCCCAGCGGCAATCGATACAGGCCCTTGGACTCAAAGACGAGAACGGGACCGTCGTACTCGGCTGCGGTGCGCAGCAAGCCGTAGAAGTCGCGCGAGGTCGTCGGCGCCACGATCACAAGGCCGGGAATTGAGCCGTAAAAGCCCTCCATGCACATCGAGTGATAAACCGCGCCTCCGTGCAGCGGCTCGACGGGGAGTCGCAAGATGACGTTGGCCGAGACCCGCGCGTTGTAACTCCAGCGCAGGTTGCCCAGATAGACGAGCCAGTGCAGCGTGTTGAGGCTGTAGTCGCTGAACTGAATCTCTGGGATTGCGGTCGCACCGTCGTGCATCGCAAAGCCCACCGCGGATCCGACGATCAGCGGCTCGTTGATCGGTGAATCACGAACCCGATCCGGGAAGCGCTCCCACAGTCCCATCGTCGCCTGCATCACGCCGCCGCGCGACGCGATGTCCTGACCGTAAAGCCACACCATCTGCTTGGACTCAAGGATGTCGCGCAGCGCGGCCCGAATGGCGCCATTGAGCGAGATGACGGTCTGGCGTCCCTCGCTGGGTGGCTCAACGACCTCGGGAAACGGCGCGTAGATGTGCTCCTCGATGCTCTCCGCCGTGGGCTCGGGCTCCGAGTTCGCGATCTCAAGCGTCTTGACGACGTAGGCGTCGCATTCGGCTGCAACCGTGCCAAGGTCGTGACGTCGGTAGTAGTCCTTGCCGTCGGTGACGTCGTTGCGACGGACGATCTCGTCCGGCGACAGAATGCCCGCGTCGACAAGGGCAGCGCCGAAGTCGTTGAGACAGTCGTGCGCATCCCAGTCGAAGTTGTAGACGCCCGCATTGCTGTGCCCGTTGAGGCGCGCCAGCGAGTGGATCCAGAAGATCGCCGGGCGCTGCTGCTCCATGCAGTAGCGCGCCGCGGCCTGTGAGGTCTGGTACACGCCGAGAAAGTCGTTGCCATCGCACTCAAAGAACTCAAAGCCAAAGGCCTTGGCGTAGAGACGGAAGTCCTTGATGCCGCGGCCATCCTCCGGCTTGACGCTGATCGCGACGCCGTTGTCGGTGATGTCGATCAGCAGCGGCAGCTCAAGCACCGCGCCACCATTCATTGCATCGTGCAGGTCGCCTTCTGCGGTGGTGCCATCACCGATCACCGAGACCACCAGGCCATCCGTGACGCCGCGGATCTTGAATCCCTGTGCGTAACCGACCGCCTTGCCAAGCTGCATGCCAAGCGCGCTTTGAACCGGGAGAATGTGCAGGTTGGGCTCGCAAAAGTGCGCCGTCATCTGGCGACCGCCGGTCCAAGGATCGGTGCTGCGCGAGAGCTGCTGGCGCATGTGGTCGAGGTGGAAGTCCTGATAGCCCTGCAGGCGCGCCCACGTGCCGAGGAGTCCAGACGACCGATAATGGCCGACGAGACCAAAGGCGTCCTTGTTGACCATGCCGTCGTAAGCGAGAGCTTGCGCCGCACCGTGGAGCTCTTCGCCCGCTCCCCAGATCGCGAACTTGACATTGCCCTTACTGCACTCTTGGACGATGCGCTCGACGTGGAACCGCGAGTAACACATCTCCTTGTAGACAAGTCGAAGCTTGTCCGCGGTGAGTTCGGGACACGAGGCGAGGTTTGTGAGCGGATACTTCGCGGCCATGGTTGCCCTTGGTGGAGCTGCGGTGCAGCCGGAACGTAGGCGACAGCTCCGCCTCCGTAAACCCGCCGCGCGGCCCTCCAATCCGCCCGGCGAAGTCCCGAGTCGATCGCGAGAAATTGGGCGAGAGACGCTGGAAGTTCGCCGCGCGAGGACGTCTCGCTCCCCAGCGCCGACGTCTCCGTCGAGACCCCAAATGAGCATCGCGCATGCGAATCCGCTTTCACGGCCCACATGCGCGACACCCCGCGTCGGCTCTCGACGCTGCGCGATCGTCGAGGTCTTAGCCGGCGTTCGTGACGCCCCATTGCTCGAGCATCGCGCGCAGCTCGGCCGCCACGTCCGAGCCCTGTGCGGCGCGCGTCTGCAGGTGCAGGTTGATGAGCGTCGCGGCGGCGATCGGAATCATCACCGCGATGCCTGCGGTCGTGAGCAGCAGCGCCAAGTTCGGCCCGAGGTACCAACCAATGAAGGGCAGGATGCCGAAGACGAATCCAACCAGATACGCCGCGATGCTCACGGGAACCATGACCACGAGCGACGCGACCAAGGCGGAAAGCACGATCCGCTTCCAGTCCGCCTTGAAATAGGCGAGACACTTGAAGTTGATCGCGAACATGCGCTCGCCTTCAATGAAGAAGACGCCAGGCAGGTAGCATCCCATGATGCCGATCGTGACTATGGTGAGCAGGCTTGCGACGAAGAAGTTGATGACCACTTCAACCAGGCGGCCCATGATCGACTTGACGGCGGCCTGCCAGCCGATCGCATTGCCTGCCGCCGCGCTATAGAGCACCAGGAAGAACGCGGGCATCGTCACGATCATCGCGAGCGATCCGGCCAGAGCGACGAGGCTGCTCACGAGCCAACCGACCACGGGGATCCAGCCGATAAGGAAGCGGACGGCTGAGGGGACAATCAGCGGTGCGCCGATCAGATATGCGGCGCTCATCAGCGTGGGCTTGGCGAGCTCGACGCCCGCCTTGATCGCGGTGACAAAGCCACCGTCATTGAGCGGCACGCCTGCGGTGAACTCGGTCGCCGCGCCGGTGTTGGCGGCCATCAAGTCGCCAAAGGCTGCTGCGGCTCCACCGTCCGCTGCGGGAGCAGGCGCAGCGCCAGCGACTTGTACCGCGCCGGGATCTGCCGCTTGCACGGCTGCAGGATTCGCCGCATCGGGAGCCGCAGGGGGCATGCCCGCGGGCGCGGCTGCGTTGGGATCTGCGGGTGCTCCAAATGCGGGTGCCGCAGGGGGCATGCCTGCAGGTGCAGGGGCCGGCGCACCGAAGGGTGAAGGTGCTGCTGCAGGTGCACCAAAGGGTGAGGGCGCGGGCGCGGGCGCACCAAAGGGTGACGGCGCAGGTGCGGGTGCGGGCGCAGGTGCTCCAAAGGGCGACGGCGCAGCTGCCGGCGCAGCTGCCGGCGCTCCAAAGGGAGACGGTGCGGGTGCAGGTGCGGCTGGAGGTGCACCAAAGGGTGACGGCGCAGGCGCAGGTGCGGCCGCCGGAGCACCAAAGGGTGAGGGCGCGGCCGCGGGCGGCGGGAATCCACCCGGTGCGGGCGGTGCGCCACCAAATGCAGGTGCGGGCGGTTGAGCACCCATGCCCATGGGTGCCGCCGGCGGCATCGGGGGCCGCGGCGGCGCCGGTGGTGGGGCCATCGCTGCGGGTGGCGCGGGCGGTGATGCCATCGGTGCCGGTGCCGGCGGTGCGCCGGGACGCGGCGGCATCCCGGGTAGCTGACCCGGCGAGAACATCATGGTGCGACCACCACCGGCGGGTGCGCCGGGCTTGGCAGCCGGTGGGGCCATCGCGGCCGGTGGTGCGGGTGGTGGTGGTGCGGCCGCGGGTGGCATCGGGGGCGGAGGTGCCATCGCGGGCGGTGCGGCGGGCATCGGCGGACGAGCAGCGGCGGGTGGCATGCCCGGCGGCATCGCGCCCGGCATTCCGGGCGGACGCGGCGGCGCACCCGGAGGCGCTCCAAATGCGGGTGCACCCGGCGGCGGACCAAAGTTCGGGGCGCTCGCCATCATCGTGCGGCCCTTTGCAGTCGCGTCCGAACCCGCATTGACCAGGGCGATGGTCGCTCCGCCAAGTCGAACCCAATCGCCGATTCCCAATGCCTTGGGAGCGATGATGCGTGCACCGCTTGGATCGAAGGAACCATTGGTCGAGCCAACATCGACAAAGGTCACGCGCTGTCCATCAAAGTGCAGCTCAGCGTGGCGGCCGGAGACTTGGCTGTCCTTCAGCGCGATATCTCCTCCGTCGCGACCGATGCTGACTTTGGGCTGCGTGAAGCTGCGCGACTCGGGTGCCCTGTCGGAGTATCGGATCTCGATGGTGAACGACGTCATCTCTGCTCCTTGGCGCACGTGCGCCGAGGCGGAGTCTCACCGATGCGAAGGCTCAAGCGCAACGTGTCCGCGCGAACATTCGCACGTGGCCGCGCACGGGCGCTGCCTCACCGATCCTCGCCCGCGCTTGACACCGCGAGCGCGGTCGGTCACTACACCGGTCGCCCCCTCGCGCACGAGGGTCTCAGGCGCGTTCGCGCGAGCTGACGCTGCTTTCCTCGCGACAGCCGCCTCTGGCCTCAGCAGGCAATCGGGGGGAGCAGAGCGTGCGAGGCGAATGCCCGCTACCCAAACACGGCAAGCAAGATCCGCGCGAGCCAGCCCTCAGGCCGCGTCGCTCCGACGTGCACACCGAGCACGACGATGATGCTCGCAAGGATGAGAGGTGCGAGCACCCAGCCGAGCATCCACCGCCCCCAGCTTCGCGACGTTCCCGACTCCGCGGGCTGTACGTCCGCGCCAGGTCGGGGGCTTAGCCCCTTGGCCGCCATCCCGCGATCGACTGCGTCGCGCAACGACGACCCCCGCTTGGGCCCGGCCGCGGCGCTGGGTGCTGACTTTGTTCCGGGGCGTGATGACCTGCTCTCCATCACATCGCCCCCCTGTTTTCAGTGGCTGAGTTTTCAGCGGTTGAGTTTCCAGTGGCTGAGCCGCTCTGCGGCGGCGTGTCGACGCGCATCCGGATCGGCGAGCGTTGCAAGATCTTGGACATCTCGTCGTCGGTCACGAAGGGCAGATGCTTGCGCAAGAGCATGCGCTGGCGGTTCACCGGGTCGAAGTGCGGGGCAACGGACTCGTTGACGGCGATGTAGCTCATGATGCTGCCGGCGCTCCATCCCGGCGTGTCGGGGGTCTCGATGTCGGTCGCGCCAAACAGATGGCCCAGCTCGTGCAGCAGCGTGTGAAGATGCGGCTGGCGAAGCCCCGGAGTGCTGAGAACGACCGCGTAGGCACCGTGAAATTCGGGCGCGGTCTTTGACTTTGTCAGGTCGGCAAGGGTCACGGGCGAGTCGGCGAGGCCGGTGGAACCTGTCGTCGATGACTTGGTCGCGATGCCAACGAGGATGTCCGCATCTTCGCGCGAGCGCGCGCGCAGGTCCTTGTGGAGATCTTCGAGCGAGAGGCTCGCGCTGTTGATCTCCCAGATGGCGATCGCGTGGATCTCGAACTCAATGCCAAGCAGCGCGGTGTAGTCCGCGGAGGCATGCGCCACCAGGCGCTGCATCTCATCGATCCACGCGGGATGCTCTTGCACCCAGGCACGCTCCACCAACAGCTTGACCGCGACCCGGCGTGGCTTTTTGAGCGCCGCAATCGCGGCCGCAAGATTGGCCTGCGCACGTTCGGGATCCTTGTCCTCGAGCGCCGTCAGCGGTGTCGCAATCGCGATGGGCGTGTCCAGCGGATCCACGAGCGCGGGTGTGCCCCCGGACGTCGACGTTCCCGCGCCCGCGCTTGACCCTGTGGGCGCTGTGCCTGTGGTCCCGCTCGCGTTGGTCGCGTTCGTCGGATCTCCGTTCGCAGGCGTGCTCGTACCCGTGCCCGTCGAGTTTCCTTGCGTGGCAGGCGCTGTACCTGCGGTCGCACCGTTGGCCGCGACATCGGGATTCGTTCCAGGGCTGTTCCTCGGCTGGCTGTTCCCCGGCTGGCTGTTCCCCGGCGTCTTTGCGCTTTGCGCGATCGCATCCCCGATTGCCTTGGGCTTTTCCGGGCCGAGCCAGCGCTCTTTGGTGGGCCCGAATATGCGCTGCCCGAGGGTCTTGTCCGCGTCCGCCTCGTCTGGAATTTTGAGACCGAGGACCTCGCGCTCAAATCCACGAACGGCCGGTCCGTTGCGGGCGCCGAGCCAGACGCCAAAACAAAACAAGCCCGCGATCACAGCGACGGGCAGCCCGAGCAAGAGGCCGAGCCTCAAGACGAGCGTGAGTCGTGAGCGCTCCGCCATGCGACGAGAGTATACGCGGTCCGCTCGCAATCGCACGTCAAGCGCACGTCAAGCGCGAGTGGCCGCACTGCCGTGTGATCGGCAGCGGGTGCGCCGCGCCCGTGCTTGCGCAGCTACATCCACACGAGCGCACGCAGCTCGTCGCCGACCCAAACCTGGAGTGATGCCTCTTGCGACGTTGTGTCCACGACGAGCTCTTGAGTCTCATCGGGCATCAAGCGCTCGACCACTTCGTCGATCACAAGTCCTGCGGGCATGGACTCCAGCTGCTCGATCGATAACGAGCTCGCAGGCGCCATCAACTCAACAAGCACAATCTCTTGGTCTGCGAGCTCAAGTTCTCGGCGTGCCTCGACATCGTAGTTGCCCTGCGCGCCGATGAGATCGTCAACCTCTGTCCGGCCACACGCAGACGAGCCAAACGACAAGCTCATCAAGGAGAGCGCGGTCAAGCTGGTCAGCACCCACTTCTGCAATCGGTTGCGCGACATACCTTGCGCCTATCAGCTCTGACTCCACGGCACAAAAAAACGGCCGTCTCGCACGCGCGCGTGAACCCGGGATAATCTGAGCAGTACATCGCGGGCGATCATGCTCGCCTGCCATTGCGCTCAGTCGTGGGACTTGTGCCCCGGGCTGGCGCAAGTGACATGTAGCCCGTCCCCCAAGTCGCCCGGTCCACCCCGAGTCGTTGGCGGCCAAAGCTTCATTTCGCGGCAGAACTAGCTCCGATCGGGCTTTGGACCCGCGCGTTGCTGCCGATTCGTCGCGCGCCTAACCTCGCTGCCAATCTCGATGACGCCACCTTGCGGACATCGAGTTCGCCCTTCTTCTCCGCTCTATCGCGACGCGTGCACCCATGTTCTCTACTGACCCCGTGTCCAGCTACCCACGCACAGACCTCGTCGCTTCACGAGGCGCGAGCGCGTCTCGCTTCGTCCTCCCGCTCCTGATCGCGGGCGCTGCCGAACTTGCGCTCGCGTGCACGCCGACTGCGGGCGACGTCACGAGCACCAGCGGCAACAAGCCAACAAGCACGGATTCGCCGGAGACGGGCGCCGATCCCCGCAAAGACGCAGCCGCGTACGAAGTCCATGAGTGGGGATTTCTCTTTGGCACGATGGGGACGCCGTCGGTCGTCTCGACTTCCAAGCCAACGCTCGTCAAGAAGTCCGGTCTCGATCCGCTCGGCTTAGGACTCGGGACGGGCACCCGCGGTCTGGGCATGACCGGGACCGGTGTCGGAGGCGGCAAGCCGATTCTCTGGTTTCACCTTGCGGAGGGCATCGATGCACTCGACATCGACGTCACCGTGCGCGCCACGAAGGGCACAATTTTAGAAGTATGGCCCGGCCCCTGGAGCGAGCTTCTGCAAGTCGATTCTGCCCAGCCGACGCAGATGCGCTGGCCACAGGTGCGCATCACCCAAGGAACGTGCACTGCCTCCGCCTACCCAATCGATGCCGGCATCTTCGATGAAACCCCACCTCCGGCGCAGACCTGTCTCAACGCGGATAGCACCTGCGAGGCCGCAACCCTCGCGACCGCAGAGACGACAGACGCTGACTGCCTCGAGATCGGCGGCGCGCGCTTTAACAACCTATTTTATCGCGGCGAGCTCGGCAGCCTGTCCGACCTTCCGATCGAAGTCTCGCTTGCCGACGGCGCAGACGCGCAAGACGTGGGCCGCTCCCCGCTCCAGGTTCGCAAGCTCGACCACGGCCAAGTGCTCGGCTCAATTGTTCGCGTGACTCGTCAGCCGGGCGGCGCTCCCCTGGTATCCGTCCTTCGCGCGGAACAGCTCGGATCCTCCGCGGTGCTCCCCGTCGCCGACAAGACACTGGACGTGGAGGCCTTCTTCGCGCCACTGAGCGACTCCGGGCTCTCCGCGGAGGAGAAGGCTTCGTTTCGCCGCACGTGGGAGACTGCAGTCGTCGGACCGCTCACGCCCCTTGAGGCGGAGACCTGGCCCGAGCGCAGTTGGGACGCCGTCTACCTATGGGTGGACGCCTCGCTCCTGGATGGACTCGCGCCGCTGAGCTTCACTCCCGCCCCGCGCAAGGTCGTGCGACTCGCCCTCGTGCGCATCACAACGGCGTCGGAGCTTGAGTATCGCGCCTCAGGCGACTTTCGCATCGCGGCCGTTCGCGATGGAGGGACCGCCCAGGGCCCGCTCAATGCCGCCACCATCGTCGGCCGCGTGGAGGGCATCCGAGGAAAATTGGAGCTTTGCAACCAGGTGTACGCGACCAAGCTCGACGAGCGACTCTTGGCGTTGACGATTTCCGACAGCGGCACGGTGCTTTCCGCCGCACTGCATCACAACAACGGTGAGCCGACCAGTAAGCGCAACCCCGCGACGGCGATCGTCGACGCTCACGCACACTGTATCGAGCAGGCCGTGTCCGCGATCCCGTTCCCGATTCCGAGTATGAATCAGCAGAGCACCGCCACCATCCGTTTCGACGCGGATGCAGCGCCCGCGCCTCTCGATTGATCAGTGCTGCGCACCGCGAGCTTGAAATCGCGCGACGCGGAGAGGTGCGCGTGGCACCGCGCCCGAGCAAGCCTTCGATCGCGACCGCGGGCGGGTCGATGAAGCGCTTGAAGGGCCGCCGCCGTGGACGCGGGATCTGCCGCTCCGTCGATGCGGCGTGGATCGCTGGGAATGAGTCAACACACAAGCGGGTGCTCGATCTTGGCCCATCCCCCGTCCTTCGGCATCCAGCTAGCTTGAGCCAGCTCTGGCGAGCCAGCCATTTCGACAACCAGCTAACCAAGTCCTGATCGCGGCGGCGTGAGGCACGCTCATCGGACCTTCATCGGCGCAAGGTCGTGTCCAAGTTCGAGATGTTTGCCAGCGCCTTGTCTGCGCAACGTTGCGCAAGCTTGCGACCACCGACGCACGCGGCCATCCGACCATCCGGCCATCGATGGCGCACGCCATCTCCGAGCCGTCCAGGGCGCGGCGGGAGACAGGTGTGCAGCCTCCGCAGTGCGGGCCTGCCCCCCCTGCCCCGTGTATACTCGCGGTGCTGGCCCTCGCGGCCACGGAACCTATGAAAGTCATCGACGACGAAGTTATCCAGAGCGTGGTCGACACGCTCCAAAAAGCCAGACTCTTTCGCTACGACTGCGATAAGCCCGACGACAGCCCGACCGCCCGTCTTGAGAGCCGCTTCGCGGAGATCATGGGGCAGAAGTACTGCATCGCGCTCAATTCGTGCAGCTCGGGCCTGTTCCTTTCGTTGATCTGCACCGGCGTCCGCCCCGGCGACGAGGTGCTGATCCCGGCCTTCACGTTCATCGCGGTGCCGGGTGCCGTCGTCCATGCACATGCCAAGCCTGTGCTCGTCGAGATGACTGAGGACTACGTGATCGATCCAGACGACCTGGAGCGAAAAATCACGCCCAACACCAAGCACCTCATGCTCTCGTACATGCGCGGCCGCGTTCCGGACATGGACCGCGTCGTCGAGATTTGTGAGCGGCGCGGTATCACGCTGCTGGAAGACGCCGCGCACAGCCTCGGCGTCACGTATGACGGTCGCCCCACGGGCACCTTCGGCAAGGCCGCAGCCTTCTCGGCGCAGAGCTACAAGCTCCTTGACGGTGGCGAGGGGGGCCTGATGGTGACCAACGACAAAGAGATCGCCTACAAGGCGATGCTCCACGCCGGATGTTACGAGCGCAACTGGCAAAAGCACTTCGGAACCGCGGACGACGCAACGTGGATCGACAGCATGGTCAACGCGCTGCCGGCCTACAACTTCCGCATGTCCAATCTCTCGGCCGCGGTGCTCCTCCCGCAGATCGAGCGCATTGACGCGCGCGTCGCCCACTACAACGCAAACTACGAGCGACTCGCATCGCAGCTTGCGACCAATCCGGCCATTCGGATGCCGAAGTTCGTCGACAAGGTTCGTCCTGCCGCAGACTCGATCCAATTCGAGCTCGTCGGCTTGCCGGTCGAGAAGATGGAAGGCTTCGTCGCGAGCTGCAAGAAGCAAGGTGTCGACGTCGCCGTCTTTGGAGTCGGCGGCAAGAATGCGCGTTGCTACTGGAATTGGACCTTCTTCGAGCCCAACGACTGCCCGAAGACCAAGTCCATGCTCCTGCGCACAGCGGACCTTCGCCTGCCCCTGCGCTACACCGCCGACGACATGGATCGGATCGCCAAGGTCATCCACGAGGCCGTCGACGCAGCCAAGTAGCGTGCATCGGCAATCGGCGCTCAGCATAGGGCCACGCACGAGGTCGAAGCGGTCTCATGCGTGGCCTTCGTGACGGCAGATGGGCCACGGATCCAACAGGTCGCGCAAATGCCCCGATCCAACAAGCGTCTCGATGTCACCCTGAGCACGCCGCCGGAGATCCCTGAAGAGGGGATCGCGGCTGCGATCGATGTGTTGCGGAGCTCGCGACTGTTCCGCTACGGAGAGGACACCGGCGAAACGCGTCATGCGACGCTCCTCGAATCCGAGTTCGCCGCATTGATTGGCAAGCGCTATTGCGTGGCGCTCAACTCGTGCGGCGGTGCCCTCTTCGCCGCGCTCAAGGGTGTCGGCGTAATGCCGGGAGACGCGGTCCTGTTCACCGCGTTCACGCTCGCACCGGTTCCAGGCGCCATCGCGCACGCGGCCGGCGTGGGCGTTCCCGTCGAGGTCAAGGAAGACCTCCGCGTCAACCTCGATAGCCTGCGGGAAAGAGCCGCGAGCAGTGGCTCGAGAGTGCTCTTGCTCTCGCACATGCGTGGGCACATCCCAGACATGGACGCGGTGATGTCGATCGCAAGCGAGCTCGGCCTCACTGTGATCGAAGACTGCGCACACACGCTCGGCGCTCGCTATCGCGGTCGGATGAGCGGAGCGATCGGCCACGTCGGGTGCTTCAGCACGCAGTCGTTTAAGCACATCAACTCCGGCGAGGGCGGCTTGCTGGTCACCGATGACGACGATGTCGCCGCAAGGGCGATCCTGCTGTCAGGTAGCTACGCGCTTTGGAGTCAGCATCAAGCTCGACCCGCGGACGCCGTCTTCGCCCGCCACGAGACCCAAGTGCCCAACTGCTCATTGCGGATGAGTAACCTCGTCGCCGCGCTGGTGCGAAGCCAGCTTGCCATGCTGCCTGCGAGGGCAGAGATCTGGAACAACCGCTACGAGCGGCTCGCTCAAGGCCTGCGTCTCATTCCAGGCGTCGAGATTCCGTCCGACCCCGCGGGCGTCGAACCGGTGCACAGCTCGATGCAGTTCTTCATCCATGACCTCCCCAAGCAGCGGTTTCCCGCGCTACTGGATGCCACGGGCAGACGTGGAGTCTTTCTGAAGTGGTTCGGCGTTGCGCGTACGGTCGGATTTACCGGCCGCAGAGAGCATTGGACCTACCTCCCCGAAGACTACGACACGCCGGCCACGGGTGCCTGCCTCGATCACCTCGTCGACATGCGCATTCCCTTGACGCTCACGATCGAAGACTGCGAGACGATCATCGAGATCCTCC
>CAZVEM010000009.1:44174-46661 GCA_964626165.1 uncultured Nannocystaceae bacterium | reverse complement strand
GCGCTCATCAGCAGCTTTCCCTCCTACATCGGGGCGATGATGCAAAAGCACGACATGGCGCAGGACAATCGCGTCAAGGTCACAGATACAGATGGCTGGCTCTACGACACCTGCCAGAGCATGTGCATCATCTTCCCCAATCAGCCCTGCATCGGCTATCCCGAGTACGTCTGCGGCGGCAGCCCTGGCGTTTGTGACGTGGTCGGTGGCGCGGTGACGGTGACCGGCGGACCTGATTCCTCGAATCAGGACTGCCAGTTCACCTCAGGCCAGAACTGGATCGAAGCCAGCGGCGGTGGCACGAGCCTCCTGACCGAGTTCGCGTGTGCGGCAAAGGTCGGCACGGGCGGCTCAGGTTCCGAGGTGCCGATGGAGGCGATGACCAACGCCGTCAATCCGGTCTCGGCGGCCAACGCCTGCAACACCGGCTTCCTGCGTGACGACGCCATTTTGGTGGTGACGTTCATCACCGACGAGGACGACGACGCTGCCGACGGCTCGAACGGCACGCCCGAAATCTGGAAGAACTTGCTCGTCGCCGCCAAGAACGGCAACGAGGAGGCGATCGTCGTGCTCGGCCTCTTTGGTGATCACAACGATCCCAACCCGGTCTGCGACAGCAGCAGCGAAGCCGAGCCAAGCGAGCGACTCGATCAGTTCATCCAGCTGTGGGGCCCGCGCGGCTTTAAGGGTTCGATCTGCGCGCAGAACTACGGTCCCTTCTTCTCGTCTGCCGTCGACATCATCGACACGACCTGTGACAACTTCGTCCCGATCGGGTAGCGCGAAGTTCTCGGTCGCACGGGCGCGCAGACGCACCCTGCAGCTCGCACCGCTGCGTGAAGTTCCGCGCTGGCAGACCACGCGCGCGAGTTCGCGAGCCGCGTTCGGCAATCGGGCAAGAGGCACCGCCACGGCCGCGCGCAGGCGCAAAATCAGGCCCTGGTCCGCGTCGCGCAGGGCGATGCTGCTATGAACCCGCTGTGTCCGAGCAGGACAATCATCAAGATCCTCCCGCTCCCGGCGCAGCGCAGCCACCCCCGATTGCGGCGTGGCTCGGGGCAACGCGACCCAAGACCCTGACGGCCGCGCTGGCTCCGATCCTCATTGGTGCAGCGCTTGCGGTCGCGGAAGGCCATCGCGGGCGGCTCTGGGTCCCAGCCGTCGCACTCCTGTCCGCGCTGTTCATTCAAATCGGGACCAATCTGATCAATGACGCGCAGGATTTTCGGCGGGGCGCCGATGATGCCAAGCGCGTCGGACCGCAGCGTGCCACCGCGAGCGGGCTCTTGTCCGGCCGCACCGTCGAGCTCGCGGGCTTTCTCTGCTTTGGCTTGGCCATCCTCTGCGCGTTGCCCCTCGCGATGCTCGGAGGCATTCCGCTGATCGTGCTCGGACTTGTCTCGCTGATCTGCGGCTGGGCGTACACGGCGGGGCCGATGCCACTGGCATATGTCGGTCTCGGCGAGCCCTTTGTGCTGGTCTTTTTTGGTCCAGTCGCCGTGGCGGGCACCTACGCGCTGATGAGTGGGGAAGTCAGCGCTCCGTCGGTGCTGGCCGGGCTCCAGATCGGCGGCCTGGCCACCGTCCTCATCGCGATCAACAACCTGCGCGACATCGAAGGAGATCGGCGCGCGCGCAAGATGACGCCCGCCGCTCGCTTCGGTCCGCGCGCCGGCAAGTTGATCTGCCTCGCCATGCTCTTTGCCCCCTTCGTCGGCGGGCTTGCCTGGCTCAGCTTCGGGCGAACGCTCGCGGCGAGCGTGCCGATGGCTGCGCTGGTCCTCGCGGTGCCGCTTGGGCGCGAACTCTGGGACACCCCAGCGGTCCCGGAGTCCGGCATTCGATTCAATCAGGCGCTCGGCCGCGCCGCGCTCACCCATCTGTGCTTTGCTTTGCTGCTTTCGACGGGACTGCTGCTCGGCGGTACCTAGGAGCAAGGAGACAAACTGCATGTCGCGATCACTTGAATCCGCTGCCCCCGCAAGTGAGCCCGCGCCGTCGAGCTCGACGGTGCCAGCGCCGCTCTTCGCGTCGTTTGAGCAGATGGTGCTCACCTCGGTCAAGGTCGAGGAGATGTCGCTCGCCCCGACACACGCGGACGCCGAGGCCATCGACACACTCGTACTTCGGGTCGGACTTCGTGGTTCGGATGCGGCCACGGCCCCCGCATCGGGCGACGGCTTGACCACGGGTTACGCCTCCCTGCGAACCTGGCCGTCACTCGGCGATCCGAGCTTGGGTACGCTACGGGAGCAGCTCGGCAGCCTTCGAACCGGCGCATCGATCGCGGAGCAGCCGGGACTGCATCCGCTGGTCCGAAATGCGCTGAGGCACGCGGCCGTCGATGGCGTCGCGCGCGGTCGCGGAGAGTCGTTGTTTGCGACGCGTCCGATTCCCGCCAGTCACATGTATCTGGGCCATGCCGCGCTCGACACGGCGGCCCTCGACAAGTTACTCGAGCGCGCTCGCCTCGCCGCCCGATAC
>CAZVEM010000009.1:42788-44164 GCA_964626165.1 uncultured Nannocystaceae bacterium | reverse complement strand
ACCTTGAAGCTCAAGCTTGCGGGCGAACACGACGAAATCGAGGCGACAACGTTGCAGCGGATCTGCGAAGAGATCCCATCGGCGGCGCTGCGGCTCGACTTCAATGGGCGCCGCAGCGCCGCGCAGGTGATCGAGCAAATCTCCGCCCTCCCTGGAGACATTCGAGCAAAGATCGACCTGCTTGAGGACCCAGTCGAGCTCGACGCGCAGCCCTCCGGTCGCGCGAAGGCGATGGTCGGTCCGATGGCCGAGGTCCGCGAGAGCCTCGGACTGCGCTGTGCGTGGGATCGCGGCAGCGATGCCTGGGACCCGGCTCTTGTCGACGAAGGCAAGCAGCCCCGCGTTGATGTCTTGGTGGTCAAGCCCGCGCTCGCCGACATCGACGCGCTCCTATCTCGGTGGCGCCCGACTTCGAAGATCGATGCGACTGTGTTGGGGTCCCCTCCTGCGCTTCCAAGCATCCTCATCACCGGCTATCTGGGTCACCCCCTTGAACTCCTCAGTGCCGCGTACGTGGCGTGTGAGTTGCGAGAACGCGGCATCGCGCTTGAGAGTGGGGGCTTGCTCGGATACGAGCATCTTGACCGCGGAAATCCCTTCGTCGCCGCGCTCCACCGATCGGGGCCGCATCTGCTTGCGGCCTCCGGCACCGGCATCGGCTTTGACGCGCAGCTGGCGAGTTGCGAGTTTCGTCCGCTCTAGCGAGCGCGTGGCTGGCAGTCTCTCAATCGCTCGACTCGGAGCTGTGCTGCCACCGCGGCGCGTGCGGTCCCCAGGAGATAGCTCTCTGACCAGAGGATGCCGATGAGCAGCGTACTACCGGTCCAGACCAACGACGCGGTCGACTTTGATTCGTCAGCGACGCAGGTGCTGCTCGATGCCCGCCTGCCGAGCGACGTCGCAACGCTGACGCGACGTGCCTGTCTCGGGCTTGAGTACGAGGGCCATCTGTGGCTCGCAAGTTCCGGCTCTACGACGGGTCTGGGTCACGGTCCGACGATGGTGGCGCTGGCGAAGTCGGCGGTCCTCGCCTCTGCGGCGGCGGTCAACGACTGGATCGGGGCGACCGCGAGCGACCGCTGGCTCATGTCCCTCGGCGTGCACCACATCGGCGGACTGTCGATCCTCGCGCGCGCGGGACTGAGCGGCTCCATCGTGATCCAGGGTCCGCAGCGCTGGGAGCCACAGACCTTCTTCGAGGTCCTGCGTGACGCTCAGATCAGCCTGGTGTCCCTGGTTCCGACCCAGCTCCATGACCTGATCGAGCTCGGACTGAGCGCCCCCCTGACGCTGCGTTGCGTCTTTGTTGGAGGCGCCGCGCTCTCGCCCACGTCCGAGGCGAGAGCTCGTGATCTTGGCTGGCCGATTCTCCGCAC
>CAZVEM010000009.1:8789-42778 GCA_964626165.1 uncultured Nannocystaceae bacterium | reverse complement strand
GACCGAAGCCTCTTCGCAGGTTGCGACGCAGCCGATCGAGACCCTCGCGGAGTGCGAGCCGCTGAGACGAGCAGCGCTCTCACCTCATGCAGCAAACAGCGCTGCAGCGGGATCTTCGAGCATGGCGGATCGTCGGGCGGCCGCGGTGCACGACGCCTGCGCGCAGCCTTTACTCGTCTTGCCACACCTTCGCGCCGATATCGTCGACAACCTAGACAACGCTGACAACGCTGAAAACGTCGACAACGCCGACAACGCCGACAGCTGGCAGCCGCCGTTCCATACGCACACACTCGACGGCGCCGCGTCGCTCGAAGCTCATCACGTCGAGCCACGATACGTCGGCGGGACTCGCGGCCGACATGGCACGCTCCGCCTCCGTGGCAGTTCGCTCCTCACCGCCAAGCTCTCGATTCGCACCGAGGGTGACCATGTCGCGCAATCGTGGCGCGGCGCGAGCGAGCCGCAGGCGTGGTTTGTCACCACCGATCGTGTAGCCCTGCAGGGACGAGTCCTCACCCCGCTGGGTCGGACGACCGACTGGGTGAAGGTCTCTGGTGATGGCGTCGACCTGGGGCGCCTGCAGGCGCAGGTCGAGGTCCTGAGCAACTCACTTGGCGTCGAAGGAGATGTCGCCGTCGTCGCGATGCCGGACGCCCGACGTGGCCATGTGTTGGTGCTCGCGCATACGGGAGCGCCCACCGACGCACACTGGGCCCTTCTCACCCAGCTACGCGCGCGAGCCCTCGTTCATGAGCGCCCGGCGGGCCTGGCCCGCGTCGACGCCATCCCCCGCAGCGCGCTCGGGAAGCTCCTCCGGGGCCAAGTCGTCGTGGACCCCGGCGGGATCCGACGCCGGGGGGAGTGACGCCTCCGATCGCGTGTGCTAGCGTTCCGCCATGGCGAATCGTGCCACCCAAACGACCCGGACCTCAGCGGTCTCCCGGGACGTTTGCGCCACCGCCAGGCCATAGGCCACCCAAAGCGCGATAAGCCATCCCCGAGGAGACCCCTGAGGCGACGCCCCAGGGGTCTTTTTCGTTTCCGCCACTCCGATACCGACCGACCCATTTGATCCAAACCTCCGGTTCGGATCCAAGCCGAGAGAACCCACCGCCATGTCCATTGTTGTTCACCTCCCAGATGGCTCCTCCCGCAACCTCGCTGACGGCGCAACGGCGCTCACACTCGCCAATGACATCTCCCCGCGTCTGGCTGCCGCCGCCATCGTCGCGATCGTGGACGACCGCGTGGTCGACCTCAGCGCCCCCTTGGCCAACGGCAGCCGAGTTCAGATCGTCACGGACAAGGATCCCGTCGCACTCGAGACGGTCCGCCACTCGGCCGCGCACTTGATGGCGGCCGCGGTCCTTGCCGAGTTCCCGAAGGCCCAACTCACCATCGGTCCGGTCACGGAGGACGGCTTTTACTACGACCTGTACTTCCCGCCCGACGCACCCGCGATCAGCGAAGACGACTTCCCACGGATCGAAGCCCGCATGGCCGAGCTCGCCGCGGCAGAGAGTCCGTTCTCGCGATGCGTGGCTCAGTCGCGCGAAGACGAGATCTTCAAGCAGTATCAGTTGATCGACGGAGGCCACAACAAGTTCAAGGACGAGATGATCAAGGAGCTTGAAGCGAAGGGCGCGATGACCTCGGCCCCTGACGCACCGGAACTGAGCTTCTACAAGATGGGCGACTTTGTCGACCTCTGTCGCGGTCCCCACGTCCCGCACACGGGTTGGCTCAAGCACACCAAGTTGATGAAGGTCGCCGGCGCATATTGGCGTGCGGACGCTTCCCGCGAGCATCTCGTTCGTCTCTACGGCACGGCCTTCCTCCGCAAGAAGGACCTCGACGCCTACCTGCACATGCTGGAAGAGGCGCGTAAGCGCGACCACCGAGTACTCGGCGAACAGCTCGATCTCTTCCACTTCGAAGAAGACGCGCCAGGTCTTCCGTTCCTCCATGCCAAGGGCACGGTCGTCTACAACGCGCTCCAAGAGTTCATGCGCGCACAGCTGCGCCACCGCGACTATCAAGAGGTCAGGACGCCGATCATTCTCAGCGAGAAGCTTTGGCACATCTCTGGTCACTACGATAACTACATGGAGAACATGTTCTTTACGAAGCGCAAGCTCCGTGACGTGAACGACCCCTCGATCATCCGCGAGGACGTCGTTGAGGAGCGTGCCATGGCGGTCAAGCCCATGAACTGTCCGGGGCACGTGGTGCTGTTCAACAACAAGCTTCGCAGCCACAATGAGCTCCCGCTCCGCATGGCAGAGATGGGGCTGGTGCATCGTCGCGAGGCTTCCGGCGTGCGACACGGGCTGTTCCGCGTGCAGGCATTCGTGCAGGACGATGCCCACCATTTCTGCACCACGGATCAGATCGAGTCGGAGGTCAGCATGCTGATCGACTTCTTCTTTGAGGTGTACTCCGTCTTCGACCTGACGGATGTCCAACTCGAGCTCTCCACGCGGCCCGCCAAATCCATTGGTAGCGACGAGATGTGGGAGCGGGCCGAAGCGGCGCTTGAGAAGGCGCTCAAGAGCGTGGGCAAGAGCTTCAAGCTCAATCCCGGCGACGGTGCCTTCTACGGGCCCAAAATCGACTTCCACATTCGCGACAGCATCGGTCGCACCTGGCAGTGCGGCACGATTCAGTGTGACTTCTCGATGCCGGCCCGGTTTTCGTCCCAGTACGTCGGCGCCGATGGGGATCGCCATCAACCCGTCATGATCCACCGTGCTTGCTACGGCTCGCTCGAGCGCTTCTTCGGCATCATTACGGAGCACTACGCGGCCGCGTTCCCGCTTTGGCTCGCGCCCGTCCAAGTCGACCTGCTCCCGGTCTCGGAGAAGCACGTCGCCTACGCCAAGCAGCTTGCGGCGAAGTTGCGCGCGGCCGGACTTCGCGTCCATCTCGACGACAGCGACGATCGACTCGGATACAAGATTCGCAAGTCGAGCATGACCCGCGTTCCCTATGCCCTCGTCGTCGGGGCCAAGGAGGAAGAGCACCAGACGCTGAACGTCCGAACCCGAGACCGTGGCGAACTGGGGGAAATGACGCTCGCCCAGTTCCTCGACCAGCTTGAGCCGAGGAATGTTGAGGCGCTTATGGCCCAGCTCGAGGCCAAGCGTGCAGCCAGTGCCGGCGCCGTCGCGTAAGCACCGGTCGAGTGCAGCTCTCCACTTGCAGCTGACGGAGCTGAGGTCGGGCGAGGTGTCGCACTGTGTACGCCCGGTCGATGCTCCGTTGACCGCAAAGAGAGGGGCGACATCGCCCCTCTCTTGCGGCATGATTGGCGACGAGCACCGATCATGCCGGGTCCAAACTGGAAAAACTGGTCACGAAATCAGGTGATGGAGGCGGGTGAGTATCTCCACCCTTGCTCCGTCTCAGAGCTCCAGCAGATCGTCAAGCATGCCGCAGAGTCCGGCAAGCAGATACGTGTGGTGGGATCGGGTCACGCATGGGCGCGCCTGATCAACGACAAGACGATTCCGCAGCAGGCCAAACAGATCGTGGTCCGGCTCGACCGAATGCCGGAGAAGGTGAGAATCTCGGCCGACGGTACTCGGGCGACGATCGCGACTGGCATGTATCTGACCAAGGTCACGCGGCTACTCGCGCGCAAGGGATTCGTGCTCTCCAGCCCGCCGGTCTACACCGGCATGAGCATCGGTGGACTCCTCGGTACAGCAAGTCATGGCACCGGCTACGGAGCCACTGAGACAATGTCAGACCACGTGGTCGGCTTTAAGATGGTCGACGCCAGCGGTGAGATCGTCGAGGTCAAAGCCAAGGCGGCCAGCGCCCGTACGCCCGACGAGACTGCGCTCCTCCGCGCGGCGCGGTGCTCGCTAGGACTCGTCGGCATCATCTACGAAGTCGATCTTGAGATCTACGAGAACTTCTTTGTCCGCGAAGACGACACGCTCCAACCGCTCGATCAAGTCCTCGACGGCCTGGACGCGATGATTGAGGGCAACGAGTACGTCGAGCTGTTCCAGGTCCCGCTGACGGAGCCCATGTGGGTCAAGCGCTACAACTCGCATCCGCGCGAGTGGATCTCGCCCCTCAAACGCATCTTTCGCGCCGTCAAGTCTGCTGGAATGAACGCGTTCCAGGCGACGGGCTACCCCCTGGTGCTCTGGTCGCTGCGCCATTTTCCAAACTTCACGCCGCCCTTCAATCGTTTCATTTCGAGCCTCCTGCCTCGCGGAACTGAGATCATTGGGGTCAATGACGCTTTTCACTTCCAGAAGGTCATCCCAAAGATTGTGGCCACTGAGTGGGTCGTCCCCCGCGACCAGATCCCGGAGATGTGGCGCCTGTTCAACGCCAAGATCCAAGAGTGGCGCATGCGAGGTGCATTCCCTTGCAACGTCATGATCGAGGCCCGATTCATCAATCGAAGTAGCGACTGGAACGGCGCCGCCTGGGAGCCATCGATGTTCCTGTCACCAGCGATGTTCGAGGAGACGGGCTACCTAGAGATGGTCAGCTACGGTCCCGAGTGGCTGTGGAGGGACTTCTTTGCCGACGTCGAGGAGAGCGTCATCGATTGCTTTCCACTCGCAGTGCCGCACTGGGGAAAGTGGTTCTCCCGCACGGACTACATTCGCGATCGCTTTCATGAGGCCGTCAAAGCGCGCGCGCTCAAGAATGCCCCCGCGCTGCCCGCGGGCGACGATGGTCTCGCGCCGCTCCAGCCGGCGGCGGTTGTCGGGAGCACCCACAGCCACGACCCCTTCGCCGAGTTCGACGCGGTCCGCAAGAAGTACGACCCGGCAGGGATGCTGAGCAACGACTTCCTCGAGGCAATCTTCAATCGATCGTCTGCGCCGGGCTAGCCGCGGTCATCCCATCGACTTCGCGAGCGCTGTCCTCCTCACCCCTTGTACACACCCACGACCGAAGCGAGCGCGACAAGAGCTGCCATGAGCGACGCGAACCAGTACATCTATGACTACAAGCGGATCGAGGGCATCCCGATGCCCGCGACCTTGCCACGTGGCGAGAATCCCACACGCGCACATCGATGGGAACGCTTTCGGGCGATCCGCATGATGATTGGTGGAAATGTCGTGCGGGGCATCATTCCGACTTGGCTGATGTCCAAGCGTCGGATCCCCAAGTACGGTCGTATCTGGGTAAAGGACGCCCTGCCGGCGGTGACGCGTACCTGGGACTCCGACGCGGAGTTCGCCCGCCAACGTGTCGCCGGCTACGACCCAAAGGTCATCGCGGCACTGGGTCCGTGGGACCCAGCGGCTTGGTGGGCACACATGCACCTGCCTGACAACCTGCTCAGCGACATCCTGGAGGGCGAGGACATCAGCTTAGAACAACTGGTGCAGGCCAAGCGCGTATTCGTGTGCGACTACAAGGCCTACCTTGGCCTGCGCGCGATGCCGGGGCGGCACTTTACAGCCCCGGTCGCGCTCTTCGTGCAAAAGCCCGCGACCGCGCGATCCGGCCGCGCCCTACTCCCGATCGCAATCTGGCTGCGTGCGCTAGATGCCGCGCCCAGCGATCGTCCAGCGCAGGGTCGGGATCTGTTCTTTCCCTGCGACGAAGGCCGCTGGCTGATCGCGCGGCACTTCGTTCAGGTCGCCGACGCCGTACACGGCGACGTGTGGAGTCACCTGGTGCAGAGCCACTTTGCCGCCAATCCGATGGTGCTGACGACCAAGCGGACGCTCGACTCCGAACATCCACTGCGCCAAATCCTCGAGCCTCACATGCAGTTCACGCTCTGGGTGAACAACGCATTTCTCGGCAAATCCGCCCAGGGGCTCTACTCGGCGCTGATGCCCTTCGACCGTGAAGAACTCCACAAACTCATCACACGTGCGTGGAGAGCATGGGACTTCACGCAGTGCGGATTTCGAGAGGACCTGCGCGCGAGGGGAGTGGACGACGCGGCGATCCTGCCCGACTACCCCTACCGCGATGACGGGGAGAAGTTCGTCACGCTGCTTGAGGAGTTCGCCACTCGCTATGTCGACGCCCGCTGGAGCAGCGACGCAGCGGTCGAAGCCGATGTCGCACTCAAGAACTGGGTGACCGAGATAACCGCGCCGCCCCCCCACGGCGGCGACCTTCGGCTGCCCGGAGCGATCACAACCCGAGCCGCGCTCGCGGACGTGCTGGCGCGTCTCTTGGTGCACCTGGGACCGGGCCACGCCTCGGTTCACAGCCCCGCCCTCGCCTACGCAGCCTATGCCCCAAATATGGCGAGCTACTCGGCGCAGGGTGTGAGCGCTATCAGTGCGCAATCTGAGCTGACGGACTTTCTCCCGCCGACCGGAAAGATCATGCGCACGTTCATTCTGCACTACGGCATCAGCGAGGTGCACTGGGGGCAGTTTGTGCTCGATGACCCTTCCATCTCCGATCCTGCGGCGCGACGGGTGGCCCGAGAGTTTGATGGCCGACTTGCAAGACTGGACGGCGAACTGAGCATCCGCGACGCGGTCCGCCAGAAGGCGGACTGGATGGGATACCCCTTCATGCGTCCCTCGCGGGTGCCCAACAGCATCTACGCGTGATGTGGGGGCATCGCTTCTCGCACACGATCAAAGCTGCACCGGAGGCAGCTCGACCGGCGAGCTTCGATCTTCAATCGGGCTCTGTTTGCCGTGGGAATCAGCTGGCTGAGCTGTCGGTCAACAGCGACATGAACTCGTCCGCGGCGCGCTGAAGATCTTTGGCCGTGCAGGACTGGCCATGTTTGCTGAGTTCGCCTGAGACGAAGTCCGCGGCCTCTTCGATCGACGCGCACACCCGCGTTGGGTAGGGCGGTTTGCCGAGTGCGTTGACGCCAAACATGACGCTGCGAATGATCGAAGCGAAGAATCCCGCCTTGAGCACGATCTGAACGCCGCACAGCACATCGCCGCGCATCTCGGCGAGCAGTGCCGACGAGCGGCGTCGCGCCTTCTCGTCAAAGTTCAAACCCGAGCGCGGCTCGATGAGCGTGAACATGGCCACCTTGCCGAGACGCTTGACGACCTCGCGTTGCTCATCACGGACGCGCTGAAGCTGCTCCGCGCTGGGTGCTCCCACAAAGCGAATGAGCAGCACGCGATCCCAATGCCCGACCGCAAAGTGCGGCTCTTGGTAGGACAACTTCACTGGGATCATGGGCGGGCAAGTGTCAACGGTTTTTTCACCAAGGGCAAGGGAGCGCGTCGGAGCCGTCGCTCACGCCGCCGCTTCGAAGTTCGCGCGGAAGGCCTGAGGCACCATCCCTCTGCTCCGTTGTGTGACAGTGGCTGTCACGCGGCGCTGGGAGTACTCGGGCCCCAACTCAGCGCCGTCGGACAAGGAGCCGAATCGGCAGCGCCGGGGCCAGGGTCACCCGTGCCCGCGGTTCCGGCGACTTCGGATCAACGGGGAAGACCTCGACGCGCTGCAGCAAGGTCGCGAGCGCGATCTGAAGCTCGTAGAGTGCAAAGGCCGCTCCGATACACATCCGCGGTCCGCGGCTGAAGGGCAGGTACGCGTACTCGTGCTTGGGACCCGCGCCAAGGAAGCGACCGGGCCGAAAGACCTCCGGCTGCTCCCAGAAGTCAGGATGCCGGTGGATGAGATAGGGGGTCGGCACCGCAATCGCGCCGGCGGCGATCTCACGTCCCATGATCTCGTCACGCTCGACGACGTTCCGCGCCACGGCCCAGATCGGAGCTCGGAGCCGCAGGGACTCATCGATCACCGCGCGCAGGAGCGGCATCTGCTCACATTCTCGCAGCGTCACGCGCGACGACGCCGCGTGCTGAGCGATTTCGTCAAAGATGTCGCGTTGAAGCTGCCGATCCCGCGCGATGAAGTCGAGCGTCCACGCGAGCGCGAGGGCCGAGGTCTCGTGTCCCGCCAAGAAGAGCGTGATCACCTCGTCGCGCAGCTCGGCGTCGGAGATCGGCTCCTCCCCGGGCTCATTGGAGTCGAGCAGACGGTAGAGCAGGTCCGCGTCGCCTCGCCGTTGCGCGACGCGGCTGCGCGCGCTCGCGATGATTCGATGCACGGTCGCATCGAGATCTCGCATGGCTGCGTCCATCCGTCGATTGGCGGGCGTGGGCACCCAGCGCGGGATCGGTAGTCCCCGACTTCCCGACACCGACGCGTAATGCAACGCCGCGCCGAATGCCTTGCTGGAATCGTCGGCCGCATCGCCGAGCTCAAGGCCGAACAAGGTGCGCCCGACGATCCGAAGCGTGAGTCGAGTCGACTCCGCTGAGATATCGAGGACGTTCTGCTCCCGCGCGAGCGCCTCCCAGCGTTCCGCGCTCTCGACCGAGATCTGCGACATGGCGTCGGCGTAACCGTCAAGCGCTGCACGACTAAACGCGGGTTGGATCCGCCGGCGCTTGGCTCGCCAGTCTTCTCCCTCCGCCGTGAGCAATCCGTCACCAGCGATCCGCCGAAATCCATTATAGGCGTCGCCCTTCACGAAGTTGCCGCGCCGTGTCTTGAGGACGTGCTCGGCGGCCTCTGGATGGGCGAGGATATGCAGCTCGATCGTTGCGACCTTGAGCACGAAGGCGTCGCCACGCTTGGCCCACTCATTCACGCACGTTCGCAGCATCCCGTGTCGCACGACCGCTGGGAGATTGCCGACGAGCGGCCAGCCGGGCACCGTTGCGAATGCTTGGGTCGTCACGCCACAGCGAGTGTATCACCGCGCGTCCAGTGCGCTCAACTCGTCGCGACCGAACACCGCCGATCGATGCGAGGAATTGGCCACGACGGCGAACGTCGGAGCCGATTGCGTCATGTCGTCACGCGGTGTGACGACATCGCCGACTCGATACGGTATCCACCGACGCCGCGATGGCTCTTTCATCTTGTCGCGGGCGTTGGCAGTCGCTCACGTAGATCCGCCGGGAGCGGGCTTTTTGCCATTGTCGCAGCGCTAACGCAAACGTGCACCAGCTCCACGACCACGTGAACGCCGAGCGCTGACTCGATGGTATAGCGGAGTCGAAAGCTCGAGGTTGTGATTTCGGCCACTTCCACCGCGATCTCCACTGCCTGTCCAAGGCGAAGCGGCTGGCGGTAGTCGCTCTGCGCGTGCCGGATCGGAAACATGTAGTCCCGGCCGGCAAACCAAGTGCCGTGGTCGAGGCCGATGTGCCGCACAAAGCCCTCGTAGGCATCATGGGCAAGTACGAACGCGTTGGCGAAAAAACTCATGCCTGCCGCGTCGATGTGGTGAAACCGGATCTCTGTGGGATATCGATACATGTCGAGCAACGTCCTTCTCTGAGCCGTCACGCGCGCGTGGGTACAGGCGCGCATAAAGCAACCCAATTCTCGATACAGCGCGCCAACTCGTCTGGGCACTCCACGTGAGGCGCGTGGCCGCCGGATACAACCTGATGGCAGCCCAAGCGCAGCGTCGGTAGCCATGCACGCGCGATCGCGTCGTACTTCTCATCTTGCGCCCCAGTGACGAGCAGGACTGGGCCTGGATACTGCCGCGAAACCGCCCCCATCTCCGCCAGCCGTCCCGGAGATAGCTCAACGAGTGCGCGCGCCAAGCATCGCGCTTCGTACTTCGCCCGCTCCGCTCGGCGCAACTCGGCGACCGACCCCAGCGCCGCCGTCTGAGACGCAAGGAGTGGCTGCCGGTCCCACTGTTCCAGGAAGCTCAAGGTTCCCAACTCGACCAACGCTCTGGCGCGCGCACGATCGACCGCCGCACGCTCTTCTCGTTGACGCGGATCGGCGAGTCCGGGACTCCCGGACACCAACACGATTCCGGCCGGAGGACATTTCAGCATTTGGCTCGCCGCGAGCACATGAAGCGCGAGGCGGGCCCCCATCGAGTAGCCGAGCAAGATCCACGGTTCTCGCGACCTTGGCATGACTTGGAACCGCACGAGGGCTTGTGCCCACTGCGAGCTGTCAAATGCGTCGGTCTCGATTTCGCCCGGCGCGCCGGCGTCCCCCGAATCCGGTCGTCGAAGCTCGTGAAAGGGCAGCGGTGGGACCGTCCACGCAAGCGACAGTTCGCTCGTCAGTGTGCACTTGAGCTGCTCAAAGTCAGAGACGAGTCCAGCAAAGCCGTGCAACGCGAGCACGAAGTGCCTGTTGTGCGCCGTCTCTCCATGATTCAAGCGCGTATCTTCCGACAAAGTCATCGCCGCGGCGTCAGCCCCATCCTAGCAGGCTGTCGAAGAACCCCCGACGGCGGCAGCATCGCTGCTCGCGTCGGCAAGATCCGTCAGCGAATGCCAACGACCCACCCTCCGCAGTCCAGGCCCGACTTGGTGTGCGCTCGCGGCGAGCGATCGCACGAGGTGCGGCGACTCCACGATGGCGTTGTCGCTCGAACACGTCGAGGCGGCCTCAGCTCAGGCCCAACTCCGACTTGAGTTGGGTAACCCACGCCCGGATTCTCTCCGGCGTCTTGCCGGGCTGGCTCTCCTGATCAAGGGCGAGTCCCACAAACTTGGCTCGTCCATCGCACAGCGCCCGCGAGTCCTCAAACTCGTATCCCTGCGTTGACCACTTGCCGACCAAGGAGGCCCCGCGCGCCTCGAAGCGCTCCCAAAGCATCCCGAGCGCATCTTGAAACGTGTCGGGATAACCGTGTGCATCGCCACAGCCAAAAAATCCGACCTTGCGCCCGCTGAAGTCGAGTTTGTCGATCTCTGCGATGCGGTCAGCCCAGTCTTCTTGGAGCTCACCCACGTTCCAAGTGGGGCAGCCGATGAGGAGAACGTCATGCGACGCAACCTTCGCCAGCGGAGTGCTTGCGACGTCGAAGACGCCCGCACACGCGCTCCCGAGCTGCGTCGCGATCGCGCGCGCTGCTTCTTCTGTGTACCCGGTGCTGCTTCCCCAAATGATGGCGATGGACATGTGCGTACTCGGCCGTGATGTGCGGCGCGGGCATCATGCCGAAAGTGCAGGTGCCGGCAACCCATGCGCGCCCGCCTCACGTCGTATCTTCGTTGTCGTGCCGTCTCCGCGGAGGGCGTGCAGCTCGCAGCACGCCCACATCCGCCTGCGGCGGGCGTCGAACTTCGAAGGCGGTGGAGATCGCCCGCCTCGTCTCGTGTCGGGTGCCGCGTGGAGCGAACCCGGACTGATTGGCGAAGTGGCCGTCCAGACCCAACCACTGCGAGAATCGCATGATCGGACCGATTCGGCGGGTCCACACATGGCGTTTGCGCCCGCCCCGCGGTGGTGCTAAGCAACCCAGCTACGTCGACGAGCGCCAGCAGCGCCCGTCGCGGGAACCCCCGAAGGTACTCGACCAGGTCGTGCCACCTATGGCCAAGAAGAGCGTATCCCCAGTCGAAGATGATGACACCGGCGAGCTCACCCCCGAGCAGATCGAGAAGCTCAAGGCGGAGCTCATCGGGATGCGTGAGGAGGTCCTCAAGCGGATGAATTCGCACGTCACCGATGCCCTTGAGGAGCAGACGCGTCAGCCCGACGAAGTGGATCAAGCCACGAGCGATCAGGCGCAGGCGTTCCTCCTGCGGCTCGGTGACAAGGAGCGCAAGCTCTACAATCTCATCCAGCTCGCTCTCCACAAGATGGAAGAAGGCACGTTCGGAATCTGCGAAGGTACCGGCGAGCCGATTCCGTTCAAGCGTCTCTCGCTCCGCCCCTGGGCGCGTTACAGTGTGGAGTACAAGGCCTGGTTGGAGAAGGAGCGCAAGCTCCACGTCGAGGACTAAAGGGCAGGCCCCCTGTTGACGTCGCCGGTGCACAGACGGAAGGCAACTTCGACGGTTTGTGCGTGGAGCGCAGCGATTCGGTCGATTTCCGCGGCATAGCCTCCGCCCATCGTCACTGCCACGGGCAGCCGACGCTTGGTCAGGAAGTACTTGAGACATCGCTCATCGCGCCGGCGGAGCCCATCCTCCGTGACTGCGAGTCGACCCAGTCGATCGTCCACGAAGGGATCCACCCCCGCCAGGTAGATCACAAGGTCGACGTCGGGCGCACCGTCCACGAACTCCAGCGCGCGATCAATCGCGCAGAGGTAGGCCGCATCGTCGCATTCGTCCGGGAGGCCGAGGTCGAGCGTGCTCGGCGGCTTGCGGCTGGGATAGTTGCGATCGCCATGCAGTGAAACGGTAAGGACCGTCGGATCGTCGGCAAAGATCGCCGCAGTCCCATCGCCCTGATGCACATCCACATCAAAGATGAGTACTCGCCGAAGGCTCAACTCGGTCTGCGCAAATCGGGCCGCCACGGCCAAGTCATTGAATACGCAATATCCCTGGCCGCGATCGCGCATCGCGTGATGCGTGCCCCCCGAGAGGGTCACGGCGACGCTACGAGCGGCGACCGCCGATCTCACGGCGGCAAGCGTTCCGCCGACCGAGCGGCTGGAGCGCTCCACCAGCGCCGGGCTCCAAGGAAAGCCAAGCTCGCGAATCTCGGCTCGTGTCAGCGTGCCCGCCAGCACGCGGTCGACGTAGTGCGGGTCATGTGCCAAGAGCAACTGGTCGCGCGTCGCGGCAGCCGGCACCTCAAAGTCCAACTGCTCCGCAAAGGCGGACCCTGCCACGCGCTGATAGAGACGAGCGTACTTATCGATGGGGAAGCGATGTCCCGCGGGCAGAGGCAGCGCGAAATGGTCGGTGCGAAAGACCCTCATAGACGATCACCCCTGCGCGCGACTTGGTTCCGCCGCCCCGCGGTCAAGCGGCCGCCTCTCAACTTGCAGGTGCGGCAGGGCCGGCCGCCGCACCGCCGATAGCGTCACTCCCGGCCTCTCCCGGGTTGCGCAGCGCATTCTCCCAGGGTCCAAGCTTGCGGACCGCGTCGTTGCCACGAAGGTCCGCTTGGTATCCCAGGCGCTCAATGACCTTCTCAAGCTCGGCGGGGTCGGTCTGCGCCGGATCGTATTCGACTGCGGCGGCCCCAAGCTCGTGGTCTGCGATCGCCCGCTCGACCCCCGGTACCGCAAGCAGCGCTTGGCCGATCGCGTGCGAGCACGAGTCGCAGACCATGCCTTGAACTCCAAAGGTCGCACGCATCGAGGCGCCCTCACGCTGCTCGGCAGATCCAGCGCCGCAACCAACCGGCATGGTCACCGCGGCGAAGGCCAGCACCACACACTGCATCGCAATCACGACGCACCGCGCCACCTGGCCACCACTGCTCCGCATCGCGTTGGACTTGGAACGTGCGGCAGGATGCCTCTGCCAGCGACCCCTCGGGGCACGCGTCCGCATCTCGGATCTGGCCGGGCGCTGAAACACGTTGCGCAACATAGCCCCTCCGCGACAAGAGGTCCCGCGCGGCGACCCGCGTCATGGCGCCGCACGCACGGTAGCGCCGTCATCGCCCGCTCAACGTGTCCGTCCCGAGTCGTCGTCGGCGCCAGCTCGCTTCGTGTGGAGCGGTCCCGCCCCCGCCCAGGCGCCACCAGACCTCCCTCGCGGGAATTCTCCGCACATGGCCCCACGGTCGCGCATAATCATTCCCTAGGACTGGAGGGCTCACTTGCTTCGTTCCCGAATCATGTCTGCCGCACTCGCCTGCGGTGTCGCGTTGACCCTTGCCTCCTGCGTCGATGACCCGCTCGACATCGCGCCACCCTCTTCGTGCGACTTGCCGACGCAGAAGGCCTGGGTGCTCGATGTGATGCGCCAGGTCTACTTGTGGACCGACGATCTGCCGAGCGACGTCGACCTCGAGGCCTACGAGACCCCCGAGGAGCTGCTCGCGGATCTCCGCCAGGGCGAGGACCGTTGGTCTCGAGTCGCAGACAAGGTCGCCAGCGATGCGCTGTTCATGGAGGGGAAGTACGTCGGCCTTGGGATGTCGACGGCCCGCGATGCCGAAGACCGGCTACGGATCACGTTCGTGCACGAGGAATCACCGGCCGGGGTGCTGGGTCTCACGCGCGGGCAAGTCATTTGGTCCGTCGGCGGCAAGACCGTCGCGCAGCGCGATGCCGACAACGACTGGGAGGACGCCTGGGGTGAGAACGAAGTCGGCGTGAGCGCGACAGTGGAGGTCCATGACCCAAGCATCGCGGCAGCCGACGTGGCCGCCTCGGATCTTTCGGAGTACACCGTCACCCGAGACTGGGTGCAGATCGTCACGGTGCCCCGCAAGCAGATCGTCGACGTCGGAAGTCGAAAGGTTGGATACCTGCTGTTTTGGACCTTCGTAGACATCGCCTACGACGAGCTTGAAGACACCTTCTATGAGTTCAAGAACGCGGGCGTCGACACCATCATTGTCGACCTGCGCTACAACGGCGGCGGTCTGGTCGCGGTCTCGCGTTACGTCATGAACCTCTTGGTCGGTGCGACGCAGGATGGCCACGTCGCCTACTCGGTATCGTACAATTCAAACCTCTCAAGCGAGAACAACACTCGCTACATTGAGAAGCAGAACGCATCGTTCCCGCTCGACCGCGTGTTCTTCTTGACCAGCAAGAAGACACTGTCGGCGAGTGAACTCGTGATCAACTCGGTCGATCCACTCATCGACGTGACCATCGTGGGCGCGACGACGGGCGGTAAGCCGGTCGGAAGCCACAGTTTTGAATTTTGCGAGAAGCTGCTCTACCCGATCACTTTCCGCTTCAAGAATTCCGCCGGCGCGAGTGACTACTTCGACGGACTCGGCGGCGAGTGCCCCATCGAGGAAGACCTCGCGCACGACCTAGGCGATCCCGAGGAGGTCATGTTCGCCGCGGCGCTCGACATGATCGGGGGCGCAAGTTGTCCCATGACAAGTCAGCCCGCTCCGCCCGCGCCACCATCACTGGGCCGGAGCGTCGGTCGAAGCGTCGACCCGGCAATCAAGCCCATCGACGATCGCGATCCCCTCTTCGAGATCCACAACTCGCTCTAGTGCAGGGGTCTCAGGCGCCTCACATCGACGAGGATGCCCCCTGACCTCAGCCCACTCCGCTGCAGCGGGACCGGACGGACCGGACGGACCGTGCTGCGGCGACGGTGCACATCCGTTAACGAGTTGGCTGTGGCTGCAGACTCTGCGCCGTCGGAAGCGTCACCGCGGCGCAGAGTGATTCGAGTAGGTGGTCCTCAAGGAATACCTCTTGGAGCGGCTGCGAGACCGACAGCGCCTGCGCGAGCGCCTCTTGGACTTGCCGATCCCAGTCCGGATCGATGCGACTATCGGCCTGTCCTCGGCAGCGCGTGGATCCGCACGCACATGCAAATGGCTCAAGCAGGTTGCACTCTGCGTAGTCGCAGGTGATCTCGTCGCCAACGCTGATGTCGCGCACCGCAATCTGCAGGTTCGGGCCGACGCCACGGACGTTGGGTTCGCAGGAATGGTTCATGTACCGCCCGGCATCCCAACACAACACCCATCGGGCGTCCGGATCCCTGTAGCCCCAGAGACGCACCGCGCGCGCAAGCGCCTGTGGAAGTCGAGCGAGCGCGGTGTCGTCAAGCACGGTATCGAGAGCATCTCGACACCACACGATGGTCCCCCGCGGAATCGTCTTGGTGGCGACGAGACCGCTTCCAACCGCCGGCGAGATCTCCACGTGGGCGACGTCGGGGTGGATCACCGAGGTCCCTCGTCGACCCGGCTCTCCGCGGCAAGTTCGGGACTCTCGCCGCGCAACGTCGGCTCGACCAAGGATTGTGGATTCTCGCTCTCGCGCTCAGCCATACGCAGCGCCACAAGCTGCTGTCGTCGCTGAAGGTAGGGCGAAAAGTAGCCGTCGTAGCGCTCTCGGAGATCCGGCCGCGCCCAGTCGCTGCCGGAGACAAAGCCACGGCAGCTTGGAGTTCCGCACGCGCATTCGAACTCGTCGTAGCTGCTGCCATCACTCATTGCGTAGTCGAAGGTGATCTCCTCACCCTCGGCGATCTCGCGAAGCGCGACAAGTGTCGTTGCGCCACGCAAGCCACAGCTGGGCTCGCAGGAGTGATTGATCCAATCAGCGGGGCCATCGACGTTCGAGACGATGAAGTAGTCGTCTTCGATCTGAAGCGTGCGTCGCCGCTGCGCCGGACGCAGCCGCTTGACGCCTAGCGTATCGATCACGCTGCCGCCAAAGATCGCGACGATCTCCCCAACGACGATACGTCGAAGGGCGACTACTTGGCGGCCTCCCTTGCAGTCTGTCTCTCGGCCATCGAGACCCGATGCGAGATAGCTACTGGGAAGTCGCTCACGCGTCCGCGTCATGCGAGACGAGCAGCTCGGAGCGCCCGCTGGCTTGGATGTTGTATTCGAGGTGAGCTTCTTCGGTACGCGGGGCCGATGGTCCACGTGGGCTCTGCTCCGACCCCTGGTTCTGGTTGGGGTCGAGCAGGATTTTAGCAGGGCGCCACAGAACTGAAACGGTCGCGCCGCAAGTCCGGGCGGCGACGAGCCGGTCCGCCTCGGCCCGCCGCGCCCCCTCTGCCCGACCAGTCGTCGGTTGGCGCTATATTCCGCGGCCATGGCAAGCGCGGACCGCCCGGCCGACAACCCGAGGACCCAGCTCTTCCTCTTGTTCTTCTTCTCGGGGATCAGCGGGCTGATCTACGAGTCGCTCTGGTCGCGTTATATCCGGCAGTTCGTTGGTAGCGCCGCGACGGCGCAGATCCTCGTGCTGGCGCTCTTCATGGGCGGCATGTCCCTGGGTGCCCTGCTGGCGGCGCGCCTCCTTCCCCGGGTGCGGTCTCCCATTCGTGCCTACGCGATCATCGAGGGCATTGTCGGGCTCTACGCGCTGGCGTTCCCCTTCCTGCAAAGCGTCGCGGTTCGTCTCGCCTATGACGTGCTCTTCCCCGCCGTCGGGTCAGGTGCCGGGATCGCGTGGGTCAAGTGGAGCGTCGCCGCGGTCTTGGTGCTCCCCCCCTGCGTGCTGCTGGGCATGACCTTCCCGCTCATGAGCGTGGGCATCCTGCGTCGAGATCTTCAGCGTTCCGGCGAGATCCTCAGCGCCCTCTACTTTTGCAACAGCCTCGGAGCCTCCGTAGGCGCGATTGTCTCGGGGTTCTTGCTGGTCCCCACCATCGGCCTCCCAGCGACGCTCGCGTGCGGTGCCGCGATCAACCTCGGGATCATGGCCGTCGCGCTCACCGACCGCGACCATGGAGGAACCGCCGCGATCACCTCAGTACCGGACCAAAGCCGCACCGCGTTCCTGACGGCCACGCTCTTTCTCTGCGTCGCCCTCGGCACCGGCCTCTCCTCCTTTATGTACGAGATCGGCTGGATTCGGCTGCTTTCCATGGTGCTGGGCAGCGCGACCCACTCCTTTGAGGTGATGCTCAGCGCCTTCATCTTTGGCATGGCCTGCGGTGGCCTCTGGGTCCGCAAGCGCATGGACAAGTACCAGCACCCCGAGCTGGTGCTGGCGATTGTACAACTGGTGATGGGGGTCTCAGCGATTGCAACTCTGCCGGCCTATCGGGCGGCGATCCAAGGCATGGCGCTCATCACCGTCGCCGAGGAGCGAACCTGGCTCCTCTGGATCCTCTTTAACATCGTCCGCTACTTGCTCTGCCTGCTGATCATGTTTCCCGCGACCTTCTGCGCGGGCATGACACTGCCGCTGCTGACCCACGTGCTGCTGCGTCGCGGACACTCGGAGCAGGTTGTCGGCCGGATCTACGGCATTAACACGCTCGGTGCGATCGCGGGCGCGGTCCTCGCTGGACTCGTCTTGATGCCCCTGATCGGACTGCGTCTAGTCATCGTCGGTGGCGCGATGATTGACATGGTGCTCGCCCTGGCGCTCCTCGGCTTCGCCCTGCGAGAGGAAGTGCGCCCACCCGGTCTCAAACTCTTGACGTCGGTCACGCTCGCCACCGCGTGCACCGCTGCCGTCGTTGGGATCTTCGTGATTCGCGTCGATCCGATGTCGCTCACCTCCACCGTGTTCCGCCACGGACGAACGAGACTGCCGGACGACTACAAGCTCTTGCGCTACGTGGATGGTCGCACTGCAAGCGTGACGACCATCGAGCGCACCGACAAGCCTGGCTACCGGGTCATCTATACCAACGGCAAGCCCGACGCTTCCGTTCAACTGATCCGCTGGCCGGAGGGAAGAAAGCTTGAGGAGGGCCCGGTGATCGCGGGCGATGAGCCCAATCAGTTCCTCGTGGGCATCATCCCCTTCTTGTTCCGACCCGACGCACAGCAGGTGGCAATCATTGGATTCGGCTCGGGCGTCAGCGTCCACACGCTGCTGGGATCGCCCAACATCACCCGACTCGACACGATCGAGATCGAACCCGAGATGGTCGAGAGCGCAAAGATCTTCCAACCCGAGAACATTCGTGCGTATGAAGATCCTAGGAGCCACATCTGGTTCGACGATGCCAAGGCCTACTTCGCATCCGCGGGCGGGAGCTATGACTTCATCGTCTCCGAACCGACCAACCCCTGGGTGAGCGGCGTCGCCAGCCTCTTCACAGTCGAGTTCTACAGAGAGACCAAGCGTTACCTCAAACCCAACGGCATGCTCTGCCAATGGATCCAAGGCTACGAGCTCAGTGACGAACTGTTCCTAAGCGTACTCGCGGCCGTGGATCAGGAGTTCGTCGACTTCATCGTGCTGCGCGTCGGCTACCGTGATTGGATCATCATGGCGGTCGCGGATGGCAAGATTGGGCCGATCTCAGATGCGCTGCTCCGCTGGGACGATATGCAGTATCCCCTCGGACTTCTTGGCATCCGCGATCTCGCGCAGCTGCAAACGCTCACGATGGCGAACAAGAAGCTGCTGCACCCGCACTTGGCCACGCTCCGTCCAAACACCGACGCATTTCCTCGCCTGGACACGGGCGCCGAACACGCCCGATTCATGCGCGAGCAGGCAGATGTTCTCCACGAGCTTCGTAACTCGCCCTTCCCGGTCCTGCCGGTGCTGGCGGGCGTCACCATGCTTCGCTACCCGAGCTCGGGCATCGGCGATCTTCGTGATCCGCACGTTCTTGAAGAGGCCGAGCGCGCCGTCTACTTGCTTCGGGCGTACAAAGAGACCTCACTGACTGTACCGGGCGACATGGACGTGTCATCGATGCGGGACTTCCTCGGGGCGCAAGGGGCCGCGAACCAAGGCCAAGCAGCCTGGTACGACTGGGTCCGAGCCGTGTTCGCGGTCTACGATAAGACCGTCCCCTACATCGACGTGATTGGGAGCGAGTGGTGGCAATCCGTGGTTCGAACGGCGCAGCAGCCATCAGTGCCCAAGGAAGTGGTCGCGAGCATTTCTCTACTCGATGCGCTCGGGAAGCGCGACGCGGACGTCATCGCGACGCGTTCCGCCGAGCTCCTCGCGCGACCCGACGCCCCCCTGGGACGCAACTTCCTCGCGGTCGCTGGCGGTATCGCACTTGAGCTCAAGGGCGCGGACCAAGGCGAGCGCAAGGCATACGTGGAGCGTTACTTCGCGAACCCGCAGCGCGGCCTGTCCGACAGTGAACAGCGCGCGTTCATTGTGCTGCGCGACTATCTGTTGCGTTCGGAGTGAGCGCGACCTTTTGCTCGGCGGCGGCCGTCGGCTGCTCGATTGGCCCCGTCGTGGTCGACTCGGCTGCGGCAGACGACATGCTGCCTTCGACGGTGGAGATCGCTGCACCATGCTCGCCAACGATGGAGCTGCCGGCGTTCGTGGCACTCGCACGGTGCTCGTAGTCCTCGGCCGACTCCGCTTCACTTCGAGAGGTCGCGACCAGCATCGTCAGCGGCTGCAGGAACTTGGTGTACCAGCTTTCGTCTGCGCGACGCAGGTCCCCGCCGACGGTCAGCCAACCGCGGCGTCCGAAGAAGGTCAAGAGCGAGATCGCGATGACCGCCATCGTGGTGAGAACGAGCGGATAGCCATAGGTCGCGCGCAGCTCAGGCATGTTGTACGGCGAGTAGCCAGGATCGAAGTTCATCCCGTAGACGCCGGCCAGGAACGTCATGGGCGTGAACACCGTGGTGACGACCGCGAGCACGCGCATGACGTCATTCATGCGCGCGCTCATCATCGAGAGGTGAAGGTCCATCAAGCCCTGGGCCTGCTCGCGGAGGGAGTCGGCGCGCTCTCCAATCTCGATCGCGTGATCGAGGCAGTCACGCAAATAGAGGCGGGTCTCCTCGCAGATGAACTCGCTCGGCTCTCGCTGCAGGGTCAGGACTGACTCGCGCACCGACGCCATGCTCCGCTTGAGCGCGCGAGCTTGTCGCTTGGCCGCGTGAATGCGCTCGGAGAGTCCCGGCGTGGTCGTGCCAAGGACCTCCTCTTCAAGCGCATCAATCATCGACGACAGCGCCTCAGCGTGGGGGAAGTAGTGGTCCACCACGGCGTCCACCAGCGCATACGCCAGATAGTCGGCGCCAGCGTCCCGTACTCTGCCAAAGCCACGACGAAGACGTTCGCGCACCGCATCGAGGCAGTCCCCCGGGCGTTCGCCCTGGAATGTGAGGACGTAGTTCCTGCCCATAAAGAGCGAGAGTCGCTCGCCGTCCTCGGGGCCACTCGCACTCGGCATTCGAATCACGATGAAGTGATGGAGCCGAAAGCGCTCAACCTTGGAGCGCTCGGAGGGACTCATGACGTCTTCCAACGCCAGCGGGTGGAGCTCGATCAGGCGCGCGAGTCCACGGAGCAGCTCGAGGTCGCCCAATCCATCGACGTCGATCCAAAGGCGCAGGTCCTGGCTGAGCAGTGCGGCGAGACGATCGAGGTCGACGTCGTCGTGCTCCTCAATTCGCTCGCTGTCATAGGCGACGACACGGATTCGGGTCGTCGTACTCTCGGAAGTCGCGGTGAGCAGACCAGGCGGCGCGCCGACTCGGGCGAGACGTCGGGCGCGCAGCTGCTTTGCGACTGCTGCGTTGCGTCGTGCGGCCATCGCCGAGATGCTGGCAGCCTTCGCCACGACGCGGAAGCGGGGACGCAACCAGACCAGCCGTGAGAGCCGCCTCAGGTGCGTGGACTCCCGCGCGATGCTTTGGCTCATCCGCCGCAGCGATGCGAGCACCCTGCCGTGAGCGCAGTGATGGGTCAAAGGGTCCGCAGTCGGGCGCCGGGTGCCGTGGCACCCGCTCGGATTGAGCTGGCGCCGGGAGCCGGGCAAGGGTCAAGCGACGACGCCACGCTCGTCGTCCGGGGGCCTTCGCGCATTGATCGGATGAGGCGTACCCCCTAGCCTCCCGGGGATGTCGGGCTTGGGTCAGTCAGGGCCGTCGCAACCGGAGGTTCGGGTCGATGCGAGGCGTCCCTCGGCGGTGCTGTTTGACCTCGACGGCACGCTCACCGAGCCAATCCTCGATTTCCCTGCGATCCGACGGAGCCTCGGCGTCCCCGACGGTGCACCGATTCTCGAGTTCATCGAGTCGTGCCAGCTCCGTGACCCCGATCAAGCTCAACGACTGCAAGCACTGCTGCACGAGCTGGAGCTCGAGTGCGCCGCCCGAGCCCACCCCGCTCCGGGACTTTCCGAGCTCTTCACCTGGCTCGATGCTCACGGACTCGCGACCGCCGTCGTCACGCGCAACTCGACCGCGTGCGCAAGAGTCACGCTCGAGCGCATCGGCCTCACCCGCACGTCGCTCGTGCTCGTGACCCGCGATGACGCACCACCCAAGCCCGACCCTGCCCCGCTCGCGTTGGCGCTCGCGCAGCTCGGCCAGGTCCCGACTCGCAGCTGGATGGTCGGCGACGGACACGATGACATGATCGCCGGCGAGCGCATCGGCTGCCCCGAACGCCTGTGGCTTCGTCACGCACGCAACACGCGTCCGACTCGCGGGATCACGCGGGAATGTGACGGCCTCGTCGAGGTTCTCGCGCTCATGCAGCGAGCGGCTCTGCCGCTTCACAACGAGTGCTAGTCCCCTGGATCCGAAGTTTGTTGCAAAACGCCGGTCCCAGGGGACTAGGCGTCGAGCGACACGTGCCCGCTAAGGAGTCCTCAGTCGGCCCAAGATGTGGACCGCGTGCTCGATCGGTCGCGGCTTCGATCGTGCGATCGCTCTACGCATGACTCAGCGTCACGACCATCAGGAGCGTCGACCCCCACTCAACGACCCGCCCATGGCCTAGGCCCCGCGGTCCTGTCGCGACCGTAGCGCCGCGACGATGAGATCGCGGCCATCGAAGAGTCCCTTGTATCGAAGGATGTCCTCGGGCATCAGCTCCATCGCGGTTCTCAGGGTGTCGACTTCATCGTCCGTGAGCTGGTCAAACCCACGCACGTAGGTTCGAATCAAGAAGATCGCGGCGTTGTGACCTGGCAAGGGCACGGTGGTCTGTCGTTCGACACGAAAGAAGAAGGCCGCGTCCGCGGCAAACGGCACGCGCGTCCCTGTGGTCGGATGATGGTCGAGATGAGGATCTGCCGACACTGTCCACACGAATCTCACGTAGGGACCCCGATCGATCATGGACGAAGTCATGCTCCGCGCCACTGCCGGTGCATCGGCAAAGCGGGGAACCGGCGCGTGAATCTGCATGAAGTTCGCGCCCACGATTGACTCTGGTCGCCAGCCGCTCGGAAAGCAGACGTGCACAAAGCTCGCCTCCTCGGCACCATCATCACGTCGCGCGAGGACTACAAGATCTTCTTGCACGCTCAGGCACAGTGCGCACAGGTCGGCGACCGGGTCTTTCCCAGAACGGGCAGGCAATTCAACTCCGTCGCGAACGCCGACCTCCCATGCCCAGTCTGCCGCAGCCACGAGCTGCGACCGGCCGCTCGGACTTGTGCCCCACGAGGACGTCGTCGCCGCCAGGCGGCCCGTACGTTCCACGCTCCGCTTCGCCTCAAGGGTTGCGACAATGTCGTCGTCGACCTGAAAGAACTGCTCGTCCTTCGCTCCTTGCCCGAAGTCGGTGCCAAAGCGATGGAGCCCGGCCTGCATCCGCAGCGCCTCTGCCTTGACGGGAAAGTATCGTGCGGCCGCGTGCGACATGGGACTCGTGGTGTCGTGGAGTATCGCTGGCCGGCGCGCGTCCGGCTTTGCTGTAGCTGCTGGCACGCTGATGGAGCCGTCAGGGCGAGTGGCTTGACCACACGCCATTGCGATTGGAGAGCTCTCCGGTGCGAGTGAGCGACACCAGGTGCGCCGCGAGTGAGCGTCGCGCGAGTGGCCAGAGCGAGCGGGTCAGGTCGGCGTAGACACGTCCGAGCAGCTCGTCCTCGCGCAGGGGGCCGGCTGCCAGCGCGTGGCGAATGGCGTCGGTTCGGGCCTGCCGATGGGCCAGCAGCTGCTCGATCGCCCTCGCAGGCTCGGCCAGGATCGGGCCATGCGC
This sequence comes from uncultured Nannocystaceae bacterium, assembly GCA_964626165.1. Lineage (GTDB taxonomy): Bacteria > Myxococcota_A > Polyangia > Nannocystales > Nannocystaceae > CAZVEM01. The sequence continues at coordinate 19,554 of CAZVEM010000009.1, read as the reverse complement.
GGGCACGAGCGTGGCAATCGTCAACTCTCCCGCTCCCTGCGGTGCCTCGACTTGCTCGTCGTGTCCAAGACCCTCGCCCGAGCTCTCGCGCTCGCCGTCGCTTCGCGAGCTAGCCTCCCGCAAGGGCGATGGGAGCAGGTCGGGAGACCGCGAGAGATCGCGTTGCGGCCGACAGCGATCGCGGACATGTCTCAACGACTCTAGATACGTGTCTAGATCTCCATCGTCTTCGGGATCGATGAGGATCGTCCCGACACCGGCAACCAGATCGCCTGCATGGGCGATGCCGCTGGCTCGCTCCACAAAGATAAGGTGGCCGGGGGCGTGGCCGGGCGAATACAGCGCACAGATCTCCCGACCTACGCCCAACGCCAAGCGCCAGGTCTGGTCGACCGCGACAATGTCGACTTCTGGGATGCGCCTTGCCGTCTCGGGGTGAGCAAAGACGGGGCATTGGAAGCGCCGCGAAAGCGCGACCGCTCCGCCAATGTGATCCCGATGGTGATGCGTCAGCGCAAACCCAGCGACGGAGATTCCCTCCGCCACCAACGACTCGATGCGATCCGCGAGGATCGCTTGCTCACTCTCGCGATGGCACGCCGGCTCGACGACCAGCAGACGGTCGCCATAGATCAGCAGCGAGTTGGTTGCGGTTGCGGGCGGGAGCGTCGGCGTCCGCACGGCCAAGCGCTCGACGCCCGCCGCGAGCCTTGCCCAGCGCGGAGAGCCGTCGAGGACCTCGGCGCCCGCCTCGACGCGAGGAGCAGGATTGTTCGCGTCGCCCTCTGCCGCCGTCGACACACTCGTGGCCTTCCGGCTAGGCGACCGCGCGCGTGAGGTTCGAGCTGCGACGACGGTATCGCAGACGGCAGGGATGCTGCGGTCCGACCAGCAAGCGGCTGTAGTCCGGTTCGTAGTGCTTCTCGACCAGCTCAAAGTCGAAGTTGCGCAGGAGATGGCTAAACAGCGCGCGAAGCTGCAGCTGCGCGAAGGTAATGCCCATGCAGCGATGGCGCCCCGCGCCGAATGCAATCCATCCCATCGGATGCTTCTTGTCCTCTGCGCGATCGGGGCCGAAGCGCTCTGGCTCGAAGCGATGCGGGTTGCGGAACACCTCCGGCATCCGTTGCGACACGGCGGGTGATGCGAAGATCGTGCAGCCTGCCGGCACTTCGTAGCCATCGAAGGTGAAGCTCTCGAGCACCTTTCGCATCAGCACGATGATGGGCGGATAGAGGCGCAAGACCTCCTTGATCGTCCAGTCGAGCTTGGGCATCGCGCGCAGGTCGTCGAGCGTCAAGTTGTTGCGGCCACCGAGGACGGCGTCTTGTTCCTCGCGGAGTTGGGCCAGCCAATGTGGATGCTGCGCAAGCAGGATGCCGGTCCAAGAGAAGGTCACGCCGCTGGTGTGATGTCCCGCGAACATGATCGTCAGGAGCAGACCGGTAATCTCGTCGTAGGTCAGCGCGCGGCCGTCCTTGTACCGTGCCTCCATCAGTGTCTGCAGGAAATCCTCGCCCAGGCTTCCTTCGCGCTTTCGCTCTTCGATGATCTTAGTGATCAACGTGACCAGCTTTGCGCGAGCCCGATCTCGCTTCCAGAACGCCGGGATTGGCAAGTAGGGGTTGAAGAACGCGAGGAGATTCAAGCCGCCTTCGAGTTCTTGGTAGAGCTCGGCAAATTCACCCGACAGCGAGCGTCGGAACTTCTCGCCGAGCAGTGATCGGCTTGAGGTGTAGATCGTGAGTTCATTGCCCACATCGTAGAAGTCGACGACGCCCGAGTCGCCCCACTTGCCAAAATACTCTTCGGCCTCGTCCACAAAACCCTGCGCGTAAGTCTTGAGCCGGTGCTCGCGAAGTGCCTCGTGGAAGAAGGCGAGCTGCTCCTTGAAGATGTGCGGGGGCGCGTCATAGGCGATGCCCTTGCCGAAGATCGGCGTCATCATCTGATAGGCTTCGGCCTGGCTGACCTCATCGTCACGCTTGCGGAAGTAGACTTCATGCGCGCGGGGCCCCAGCATCACGACACCCAGTGATCCGGGCAGCTGGATCGAGTAGATGTCGCCAAACATGTCCTTGCCGCGCTGGAAAAGCGCGACGGGATTGGTGCGCATCTCGAGTGCGTGGCCGATCAGCGGGAGCGCGCCAGGCAGCATGGGCGGCAGGCCGCGCGTGGCTTCGTTGCTAGACGGGGACGAGGATGCTTGGGACATGTCGTGCTCACCTTGCGCATCCGCCGTGCGCGGTTGCGGGCGGAATCTAGCAGGCGAGGAGGCCGCACCTGCTGGGAAATTGCCGTGTCGGTGCTTGAGCGCACTGTGAAATGCTTGTCGTGGAGTGGGCTACGTGCCTCTCCGCACAAGTGCATCTTGGGCCCAGGCGAGAGGTCCAAGCTGCTAGGCTCTCTCACATGGGCACGCGTGGACGCAGGCTGCGCCTCCTCGACGAACAGCCGCCCGAGCTGGTCGTGCATGAGGAGAGCGGTCCGTGCCCGTACCTCACGACGCAGGAGGCCTGTTTGCCGATGCGCTTGCCCGTGCGGCCGCTCACTCCCGCCGAGCTCGGACAGCGCCTGCGCGCGGGTGACCGGCGTCAGGGCATCTTGCTCTACCGGCCCAACTGCGCCGCGTGCGTTGCATGCGAAGCGATTCGGCTCGACGTGAACTCCTTCACGGGTAGCCGCTCGCAGCGCCGAACGGCTGAGAAGGCCTCGCGAGTGCTTCAGGTCGAGGTCGGCGAACCGATCTGTTCGGATCGTCGCGTCGAGCTCTACAACCTGCACAAGATCGGCCGCCAGCTCGTTGCGGATGAAGGCGGTCCCATCGACGCCGCAGGCTACCAGGCGTTTCTCGTCGACTCATGCACGCAGAGCTTCGAGCTGCGTTATTTGCTGGACGACGAGCTTGTCGGCGTCGCGTTGGTCGACCACGGCGACGATGCGCTCAGCGCCGTGTACACCTATTACGATCCCGCTTATCAAAAGCTCGGCATCGGTACCTTCTCGGTGATGCGGCAAGTCCAGCTGTGCCGAGAACTCGGACTTCGCTACCTCTACCTCGGCCTCTATGTGAGCGGTTGCGAGGCGATGGAATACAAAGCGCGCTACGTGCCCCACGAACGACTCATCGGCGGTGCCTGGCGCGAGATTCCTCGGCCCTAACTCCGACGAGGGTTCTTTGGCAACCTAATCGTCCTCGTCCTCGTCGTCTTCACCGAGCCCGCCGTCGTCGGTCGCGGCCTGCATCATCTCCTCGACGGACAGAACACGCTCGCCTGTTGGGCCCACGTAGCCCTCCGGCGCCTTGACCGGCTCACCGTCCGCACCTTCGGCGCCTCCCCCTTCGCCGCCCTCGACAAGCTCTGGCGTGACAAGGGTCGCACCCTCGAAGAAGGGCTTGTCCCGCAGCCACACGTTCACCAGGCCGAGCGACAAGGTCGGCACGTAGGTCACGATCGAGAGCCCGACGAGCATGACGGCGATGAACGGCGCGACACCACGAATGACCTCCCCTACGGGTCGCCGGAACACGGACGAAGCGACGAAGAGGTTGATGCCGATCGGCGGCGTCAGGTAACCGATCTCAAGGTTCACAATGAAGATGACGCCGAGGTGCACCGGGTCGATGCCGAGCTGGAGGCCAATCGGTGCGAGCAATGGCGCGATGATCAAGATCGCACTGATCGAATCCATCAACGCTCCGATGATCAGGAGGAAGATGTTGACGATGATCAGGAACGTCACGGCGTCCAGATGCATGTCGCGGATGAGTCGGACCGCCTTGACCGGCACCTCCTGCTCGACGAGGAACAGGTTGAGGAACACGGCGAAGCACATGATCACCAAGATCGTGCCCATCGCGACGGATGCCTCGGCGATGACTCCCGGGAGGTCCTTGACCGTGATGTCGCGGTGGATCAGCAGCTCGACCGCCAGCGCGTAGACAACGCTCACTGCTGCAGCCTCGGTTGGCGTGAAGACACCGCCGTAGATACCGACCATGATCAGGACCGGCAGGCACAGCGCCCAGAAGCCCTCCTTGAAGCGCAGAACCACGTTGGCCACCGAGAAGGGGTCACGCGGCATCTTCCAAGAGGTCGCCATCGAGTAGAGGATCAGCATTCCGCCGATCAGCGCGCCGGGAAGGACGCCGGCGAGGAAGAGCTCCGCAGCGTTAAGCGGGCGCTTGCCTCCGGCGACGATCGAGTAGACGAGCATCGGGATCGACGGCGGGATCAAAATGCCAAGCGAACCTGCGCTGGTGATCACACCGAGCGTAAATTTGCGGTCGTAGCCCTCCTTGAGAAGCGCCGGATACATCATGCCGCCGATCGCGATGACGGTGACCGGGCTGCTGCCGGAGATGGCCGCGAAGAACATGCAACCGCCGACCGTCGCGACCGCGAGACCACCCGGCATCCAACCGACGAGCGCGCGAGCGAAGGCGACGAGCCGCTTGGCGATGCTTCCCGCGCTCATGATCGCGCCGGAGGCAACGAAGAACGGAATCGCGAGCAACTCCTGTTTCCCGACGAGTCGGGCGATCTCTCGTGGAAGCTCGACGTAGGTGTCGAGCCCGTTAAAGTCGCTGGCGAACAGCGCGTAGCAGGCCATCGCCAGGACGCCGATGATCACGAAAAGCGGCAGTCCGAGGCTCATCGCTCCGAGCAAGATCGCGACGAGCATGAGCCCGCCAGAGGTCGACGAAGCGGCCGCCTGCTCGTCGGGGGCGGCCCAGCCGACCTGCGAGAACATCAGAGCCAATGCACCGACTGCGATCGAGGCGGCAAGGAGCGAGCGACGCTGCTTGTCGTCGCCGACGCGCCAACGCAGCCCTCGCTGCGCATGTCGAGCCAGGAGGGAATCTTGCAAGGAGTTGTCCATGGAGTCGCCTGACGGGGCACAGTCTGGCTGCGGCATCGTCTTCTTGGGTGCGGTGGACGGGGCGCGGGCACTCATGGCTATGCCTCCTTCGATTCGGTGGAAGGCCGGTCGTGGCTCGCCATCGCGGTCTCCCCCGCGTGGTGCGGGTCATCGCTGCCCAGGGTTTGCCGCGCCAGTTCGTCGAGGTCGACGTTCCCAAGCTCGCTGATTCCCTCCCTGAGCTCGCCTCGCATTGCCAGAATCGCGGTACCGCCGAAGCGAATCGCGATCAGGACCATTGCGACCGGCAGGATCGAAAAGCCCGCCCAAAGCGGGATCTCTGTGCCGTCAAACCGAGCGCCGACGCCTTCAGTTTCGATCCATGAATCGTGCTGACGTTGCACGTAGATCAGCGACAAGTAGCTGACCAGCAATGAAAAGACGGCGGCGAACGCCCAGCCGAGGCCAGCGGCTACGTTCCGCGCCTTCTCGGGCAGGGCACGTTGGATGGCTTCCACCCGCAGATGGCGAACGTCGCTCGCGGCCATCGAAGCACCCAGGAACCCGGCCCAGATCGTCAACACGAGTGCGACCTGCTGCGCCCAGATAAGGCCGCTTGGAAACACCCCACATTGCCAGCTGATGGCCTCAGGGTCGCACAATGCGTGGTCGACCTTGGGATCACCAAAGAGCGTGCGCAGGACCAGCCAAATGAGCAAGAAGGCCCCCACGGCGATGCCGGCACACACCAACAGATTACGAGGCGTCGAGGGTTCCTCTCGTTTGACACCGACGGCGGGCCAGAGCGTACGTTGCGAGGCGGTCCACGCGGCAAAGAAGAGCAGCGTCAGCGTGATCACCACGGTCAACGCCGGGGAGGCATCCTGCAGCGATGCGAAGCCGGGTTCGCCCTCCTTGACGCCACTGAAACGGGCGAGCAGCTCGCCCAGCTTGTGCACCTGCGAGGTCCACTGCCGATGAGCCACATCAAGGAAGACCAAGATCGCCATGACCATCATGGCCGCGACGACGATGGCTCGCTCGATCTGGTAGACGACCCCGTTGATCTTGTCGACGACCTCGCGCACGCACGCAGCTTAGTTGCGCTAGCCTCGAAGTTGAAGGGCGCGCAGCAGCGAACTGGGCGAGGGTGCCGCCTCCCGAGGCCAGAGGTCACGGCCCGCCGGGGGGGATTGCCCTCGCACCGCGCCGGGCGGGAACGTAGCAAGGCCGCTGCGATTCCCCGGAGAGGAACTGCGGCGGCCCTGGCCTGCGGCCCGCCCGTGACCCGGCCGCACGAGTCAGCCCACTCGCGCTAGCCAAGCGCGCGCTTGAGCTTGGCAAGAAGCTCCTTGCCCGCGTCCTTCTGACGACCCTCAAAAAGCTTCGCAACGCCCTGGGTCGCGCGCTTAAACGCGGCTTTCTCCTCCGCGGTCGACTTGTGCACGGCGATTCCGGCGTTCTCGAAATTCTTGAGCAGCATGGGCTCGATGCGACGCACGGCGGCGCGGCTCTTTTGTCCCTCGCTGAGGTAGTCGCCGAGGATGCCAGTCTGAATGTCCGAAGGCAGCTCGTCCCAGTACTTCTTGGACATGAGCACAAAGCCAGGCTGATAGCTGTGCTCGGTGACGGTGAAGTGGTCGATCGCCTGGTACCAGCTCGACACGAAGCTAAAGAGCGGCGTGTTGTCGAAGCCGTCGCACGCGCCGGTCGTTAGCGCCGACATCACCTCGGTGACCGGCATCGCCTGCGGGCTCGCGCCGAGCGCCTTCCAGATGTCGAGATAGACATCGGTCTGCTGGCTGCGCATCTTCTTGCCCTTGAGATCGGCAATGCTCTTGACAAAGCCGCCCTTGAGGCCGATCGAACGCCAGCCGTTCTCAGAGTAGAAGAGCAGCTTGTAGCCCCGCTTTTGCAGGAGCTTGTCGATCTCCGGGTAGAGGAAGTCGAGCGCCTCGTCCGCCTTCTTGAGGCTGGGGAAGAGGTAAGGAAGCTCCATCATCTCAAGCTCGGGGACGCGACGCGTCAGACCACCGCCGGTGCCGCCATAGGCCTGGATCGCACCGTCCGCCACGCGGTCGGCCGTCGTCTGCTCGTCGCCAAGGGCGCCGCCCCAGTAGGGCTTGATCTTGACCTGGCCACCGGTCGCCTCTTTGACACGCTTGCGCCACTGCTTCAGCGACGCCTCCCAGGGAGTCCCCGCGCCCGCAACGGTCGCGAGCTTGATGGTGTACTTGGGCTCGGGATCTTCAGCGCGCGCACGGCCGATGAAGAACAGGCTCGAGGCAGCGACGGTGGTACCGGTCACGAAGCCTCGGCGAGAGGTCGTGACGAGGGAACTGGGGGTCTTGCGTGGTGAGGTCATCCGTTCTTTCCAAGCGCCTTGAGGCGGGTGTGATGCGTGACGTCGCACAGTTGCGTAGCAGGAGCGCGGTAGGGGCGTGCGGTGGAGGGGCGTGCGGTGAGGGGCAATCGGTCGAGCGCGCTACGCGAGCTTGATGCTGTGCCCCCGGACTCCACGATCCTCGATCGTATCCACGCTGGTCGTGATGATAGCCAGCAAAGGGTGGGCTGTGCGCGCGCGGGTCCTTGGACGACCACCTGTTCTGGATCTTCAACGCACGCAGTGGCGCAGCCCTGCGACCTCGATCTTCGCCGATATGCGACTGCAGCGGGGCTCTCCGGCGTCTGAGAGGCCGGGGCGGGGTCTGCGTGGGCCATCCGCCATCGCCACGAAATCCCGCCCCCGTGAGCGAATTCGGACGAATGCGCCACGATCGAAGCCGGGCGCCACGTACGCGTCGGGGGGCCTGACCTTCGTCACGCCCCCCGTCTCAAGGCGTGCGACGCCGCCGGTCAGCCACTGGTGGCTAGAAGAACTCTTCTTTTTGCGCCATGAGCTCTGTGGCCTTTGCCTGCTCGACGCGCATCTCAGCCTCGATCTCCGGGATCGCCTTGGGATCACCATCGAGCACGGTCTTGAGGAGGCTGTCGAAGAGCGCCTCGTCGTCCATCTTGGTCGCGTAGTTCTCGGCCTGCAGGACGTAGGTTCCAAGGAAGCGGGGCTCAAGCGAGATCGCCTTCTCGTAGCTCTCCTTGCTCTTGCCCATGTCGCCCCCCATGCCATTGGGTGCAACCGCATAGTAAGCGCCGAAATAGCGATACGGGCCCGCGTGGTAGTAGTTCGGGTCAAGGGACAGCACGTGCTCCATCGTCGCCTTGACGTTGTCCTTCTGGCCGACAAGGACCGCGAAGCCCGACTTGCGTGCCCACTTTCCGAGCGACGTCGAGTACCAGTACATCGCGGGAACGCCATCCTTGCCGATCAGCTTGACGGCCTCAGGCAGCTTGCCTTTGTTGCGCATCTTCTCGGCAAATGCGGGAGACGCCGCAATCATTGCCTTCTCGCCCCACTTCACGGCGCGGTCCATCGTCGCGAGGTACTCCGCGTCCTTGGAGCGCAGGAAGCCGTCGGCAAGGAAGTAGTTGGCGCGGGTCACGAGCGCGAGTAGCTCGATGTCGGAGGGATCGGCATCCGCCGCCTTCTCCAAGTGAGCGATGGCCTCGCGCACCTTGGCTTCGATCGTCGCCATGTTGTCGCTGTGCCGCTCGTTCCAAGCGGCCATGCCGAGCTCCTTCTCGGACTTCGCAACGTCAGTGTTCACCGGCGCTGTCGTTCCCCCTCCCTTGTCCCACTCCGCCTTGCGGCCGGAGCATCCCAGGCCGAGGGAAGCAGCCAGAACGAGGAACAGGGCGACACGAGAGTTCTTGATCGTGGGGGTCACGGCAGGACGCGGTGTACCCGCCAAAGTGACGCGGCGTCAACGGGCCGACACGTTCTCGACCGATCGACGACAGAAGGGCTCGCGGACGCCTACTGGAAGGGTTTGGAGTGGATGCGGCGCCGTCGACCGAAGGGTCATGCTGGTCGCGGGAAGGCACGTCGCCGCCCGCGCCGGCGACTGATGAGCGCTTATGCTCGGGCAACGTGACCGAGCGACTCAACGGCCGCGACGCGAGCCAGCGGCAAGTGACTCCACACGGTCCTCGCGAGGCCGCGCGCACTCAACAGGGTGAGCGTGCCTCCGACTTGATCCCAATGCTCGCGGCACTTGCCGCCGCATTCACTGCGTACTTCTGCATGTATGCCGTGCGCAAGCCGTTCACCGCGGCCACTTGGGCAGGCTACGATGACGTCCTTGGCCTCGATTTTAAGATCGCGCTCGTCCTTGCGCAGCTGATTGGCTACACGGCCTCCAAGTTCATCGGCGTGCGCGTCGTTTCGGCCTGGCCGCGAGCGCGCCGCACTTGGCTCCTCGCGGTCTTGCTCGCGTGCGCAGAGCTCTCGCTCCTCGCCTTCGCAATTGTGCCGGGCTCCCTCAAGCCGCTCTGCATGCTTGCGAACGGCCTGCCGCTGGGCATGGTGTGGGGGCTCGTATTTTCCTACCTGGAGGGCCGCAGAAGCTCGGAACTCCTCGGTGCTGGATTGAGCACGAGCTACATCGTCGCGAGCGGTGCGGTGAAGTCGATCGGCGCGAGCTTGATCCAAGCCGGCGTCGATCCCCAGTGGATGCCCTTTACCACCGGAGCGATCTTCGCCGTCCCCTTCGCGATCGCCCTGCTGGTCCTTGAGCGAACCCCTCCGCCAACCGAGGAGGACCAATCGCATCGCGTCCGCCGGATCGAGATGGACGGTCCCGCGCGGCGTCGCTTCTTTTGGTCGCACGCCTTGGGGCTCACGCTCCTGACGGCGTTCTACGCCGCGCTCACGGGCTATCGCGACTTCCGTGACAACTTCCAACGGGACATCTTCGCCGAGCTCGGGATCCTCGACGCGCAGGCGCTCGTCACGACAGAGATCTTGGTCGCGTTCACCGTCCTCGCCATGCTCGCCGGAGTCGTGCTGATCCGCGACAACAAGAGGGCATTCCTCTGGATGCACGCGATGATGTTGCTAGGCACGGCGCTGGTCGGACTTGCGACGCTTGCCCACATGGGCGAGTTGATCGGGGGACTGGCCTGGATGACCTTGGTTGGCGTGGGGGTGTATCTCGCCTACGTCCCTTACGGCTGTGCACTCTTCGATCGCTTCATCGCGGCGAGTGGGATCGCAGGCACCGCCGTGTTCATGATCTACATCACCGACGCATTCGGCTACGTCGGCGCGCTCACGGTGCTCCTGGTGAAGAACTTCGCGGCACCGCGGCTCGCATGGGTCGAGTTCTTCACGCAGTTCTCCTTGGCGACATCCGCAGCGGGCGTCCTGTGTTTTGCGCTCAGTGCCTGGTACTTCGCCACGCGCTTACCCACGCCGACATTTGAGCGCTCGCCTCAGATGGCGACGCCGGACACGTGACATCTCGCGAGGGTCGCCCCTCGCGGTCACGCAACGCCGTCGCGCAACGCGGTCGTCCACACGATCGCCCAACGAGAAAACGGCGGCCGTAGATCGTCTCTACGAATCCGCCGCTTGTCTCTCATCCTTGACCGTGACCGGCGAGGTGAGGTGGTCACCCGGTATCGCGGGCGACCACAATGTGCCGCGCCAATCGCTTAGCCGCTCTTGGCAGGGCGGTACGGCGCGAGGAAGGCCGCGAGGCTGGTCGGGTTGCGGGTCTGTAGGAGCACCGTGCCGACGCCCGAGAAGTCGCAGACGAGGCCTTCGCCGCTGAAGAACAGTCCCTTGTAGCCGCCGAACTTGCGGAGGTTGAACTGCAGGCCGTCCGTCCAACCGACCACGTGGGCGTTGTCGACGGTGTAGGTCTGGCCGTTGATCGCGACCTCATGCAGAGCGCCGTACGCGTTGTAGAAGACAACGCCGGGGCCGGTCGCGCGGAGCATGAACAGTCCGCCGCCGCCGAAGAAGCCCTTCACGCCGCCCCACTTGGTGTCGATCACCATG
>CAZVEM010000009.1:0-8779 GCA_964626165.1 uncultured Nannocystaceae bacterium | reverse complement strand
ATGCCCTCACCGTAGTGAGCCAGGTAAGCGCCGCTCTGGAGGAACACCGACTGGCCGGCGGCCAGCGGCATTGCCCGCACGTCGCCCTCGGTCGCGGGCGAGAAGTACATGTCCTGGCCAGCGGCCTTGGACGTGTAGGTGTTTTGGAAGAGCGACTCGCCGCCGAGGACGGCGCGCTTGGCTGCTCCGAGCAGACCGCCCTGCATGGAGGTCTTGATGTCGATCTGCGTGCCCATGGCAACCATGGCGCCCGCCTCAGAGATCACCGACTCGCCTGGGCTGTCGAAGGTGATCTTGAGCATCCCGAAGTCTGGTGCGTCGAGAATCTGGTGTTGCATATTCGTCTATCTCCGTAGTGTGGCGGCGAATCAGCCCTGGGGTGGAAGCATCGCGCCGACGGTCTGGCCGAAGGCGGTGGGGTTGCGCGTCTGGACGTAGAGCCGTCCAGTGCCCTTCATGCGCAGGACGAGGCCTTCGCCGGAGAGGAAGCTGGCGATGAGACCCTTTTGCGCCTTCGCGATCGAGTAGGTGATGCCGGCACTGAAGGCCACGAGGTGACCGGTGTCGACGATCATCTCGCCGTTGAGCTCGATGGTCTCGATGCCGCCGAACGCGTTGAGGAGAACGGGTCCGTGACCGCTCGCCTTGAGGAAGAACAGGTTCTCTCCAGAGAAGAAGCCCTTAAAGCCCTGGAACTTGGTGTCCATGGTGACGCTGTCAGGCGCCGCCACGTAGCTGCTGCCCTGGATGAGCAGATCCTCGCCGGGCTGGAGGTCGTGGACCACCATGTCGCCGGTCAGCTTGGGCGCAAGCGCCACGTGACCCGCGGCGCCTTGCGCGGTGTAAAGGTTGGTGAAGAAGCTCTCGCCGCCGAGGACGGCGCGCTTGAGGCCCTTCATCAGGCCGCCGAGAAGACCGCCGCCAGCCTTGCCGGGGCCTTGGGTGTCGACCTGCATGTTGCTGGTCATGGCAACCATGGCGCCGGCCTCTGCGCGGACGCTTTCGTTGGGTTGAAGTTGCGCAATCGCGAGGGAATGCGCGGGTCGGTAGAGAATCTCGAAGTGCACGATCGTTGCTCCGATGTATAGAGGTTGCCGCCTAGGGGAGCAGGCGGGAGACCCAGCCGACCAGGGACTTGAGGTTGCGGGATTGGATGTAGACCGTGCCCTGACCGGAGAACTCGCAGACGAGTCCTTCTCCGGAGAACATCAGTGACTTGAGTCCGCCAACACTCTTGATGGCGAACTTGAGCGTGGGGTCGAACGCGACGATGTGTCCGGTGTCGACGCGGTAGGTGCCGTTGACCTGCACCGGCGTCACGCCGCCGTACGCGTTGAAGAAGAGGTCACCGGCGCCGGTGCACTCAAGCATGATCAGACCCTCGCCGCTGATGAGGCTGCGAAAGCCAGTCCACTTGAGCTTGGCGTCGACATCACCGGTGCTCGCAAGGTAGGCGCCGGCTTCAAGAATGAGGCCTTGGCTACCATCAAGCTTGCGGTGCACGATCTGTCCCGAGAGCGAAGGCGCGAAGACGACTTCGCCTCCCTGCGCGCCCTTGAACTCGTTGACGAACATGCCTTCGCCGCCCATGATCTTTCGCGCGATCGCAACGAAGACGGCCATGACCTTGCGGACGAAGCCTGCTTTGCGACCGGCGTTGAGGCGGGTCTCCATGGTGAGGGATGGGGTGTGGCGGACCATGGCGCCAGCTTCGGACTGAATGGTCTCATTCGGTCCCAGCTGAACCTTGAGCCACGCGAACGCGGGGCCGTACTCGATTTGATGCTGCATTGGGGGATGCCTTCTCGGTGCGCAAGCATCGCGGCACAGACGCCGGATATCAAGCGCTCGCAAGCATCGATGTGCAGGTTGTTGCCTCTGACGTTGGCTCGCGCAGTCGTCGGCCGCTGCGCGAAGGCGCGCCGACTTTTGGACCCAACTTGCAGCGCGGGCGGTGGGGACGGGGACCCCTCAGCCCGCGGTCCAGGGCGTTCGAGCCAAAGGGTCAATTCCCGGTCACAAGCCCCCGCCAGCCACACATCACGCCAATTGCTCTATCCTCGCTTATGCCGAGCTCCTGCCTGGCAGCTGCCGGAAGCCGCTGCCAGGTGTCCCATCCCTGCGGGCTGGAGCTGGCGTCGCCGGTGCGTGCGCGTATCCACCTGAGCTGCGCTGCGCTACGCAGCGCAAACGCTGCTCAAGCGCCTCGCCGCTCGCCGCCGGTGACAGGCCCGCGGCACGACATACGGAGGCGTACGAGATCTCTTGCGGCCTGCTACGGCACGAAGATCGTGTCGCGACGCATTCCGCCGGGGTAGGCGTAGGATGCATCCTTGGTGTAGCCGAACTGAATGATGCCAAACTCGCCGCTGGACTCGGCGACGTGGGGCCCTTCCATGATTGGCCAGTCGGCGACCTCGAAGCCGCCGATGGTGGTAAAGCCGGTCACGATCTCATCGTCCACCGTCACGTCCGGAGCACCGACGGGCCGGATGACCTGCACGTAGTGCTCTTCGTAGCCCACGCCGGTGACAAACACGTAGCGATCGAGGAACTGTTCCGTCGGCACGGCTTGGACCATGGAGGGGTCGCCCGTACCTGCGTCCGCCACTCGCCCCACGAGGTACTGCACAGGCATGACCGGCTTATCCGAATTGACGGTGAACGACACACCCGTCGGCACGATGAGCTCTCGGTACGCACCGCGGAACGGCAGCGTGAACGGCGTGCCGGGCAGCGCGGGCTCGGTGGTCACGGTGACGTCATCGTCGCCGGCGTAGACGCGCCAGATATGCACCTCAGTGCCGCGAACCGGTGAGTGTGCGGCAACATAACTGCGTCCCCAGTACTCGAGGGGGATCAACTGCTCTTCGAGATGATCGCAGTACAGCTTGCGGTACGGGATGTACGCGCAGTTGGTCGCACCCACCACCCAGATCGGCTTATCCGACTGCACGATCGCGCCGGAGAGGTCGTCATATTCGTCCGCGGTCGGGTCTTCGTTTGGCTTGGGATCCTTGATGTCGTCCGGATCGTCCGCCATGCGAGCGGCGATTCTCATCGAATCGAAGCGATCCATCTCTTGCTTGCCAAGCCCCCCGCCCTCGACGGACTTGATCGGAATCCCATTGCCAGAGGTGGCCACCGGTGGCCGCCACGTGACCATCGTGTCGTCTTCGATCGCGATCACCTCGAAGTAGCTCGGGCCGTTTTTGTGGGTCCCGTAGCTTGAGACGACGTAGGTGTTGCTCAGGCCCGTGTCTGGGATCAGCAGCGACGCGTCGTTACTCAGCGCCGCGGCGAGTGGCGAGTGCTGGTACACGATGACCGGTGCGTCCGAGACGACGTGGTAGAGACCGCCGGTTCGGAACAGAGAACTTTCCCCAAGGATCGGGCTGGCATCGAGAATGAAGATCTGGGCGTCCCCCGGGCTGATTTCCACGGGGCCATTGAGCAGCTCCTCATCGTTCTTCCCCTCGGGAACCTCGTAGAGCCACACCTTGACGGTCGTGTCCTCGTTGGGGTTGGTGACGATCAGTCCGTCGACTTCATCTTCAAACAGCCGAAGCACGCGTGTCGCCATGAACGAGCAGCCCGCCGAACTCGGCAGCTCCTCGGCGACCTGACAGGGGCCAAAGCAGACCGGTCCTGGGCACTCCGTATCTCCACCTTCGCAGGGCTTGCATTGCTCGTACTCCCCGCACGCCAGTACCAGCTCCCAGTCCTTTCCGTTCTCCAGGCACTGCTCGATGCCCATCATGTCGTCGGCGCAACGCCGCTCACCGGGCTCGCAGTTCAGCATCGGATCGGGATCGCCCGTCGTCATCCCATCGTCGCCGCTCCCGATCTCTTCGTCGTTGTCGCTCGCGTCGGAGCTATCGGTCTGCGACGTATCGCCGCAACCCGCGGCCACACTCAGCGCGAGTGCAGCGAGCGTTGCCAGGCCCGAGATCCGTGGGTAGCTGCGCAACGCCGTCGCACGAGCGTTCTGGCCAAGTGACAAAGGCCGCGGGTCGACGAGGGCGGTGGATTCGAAACGGATTGTTCGGGACATGGGCAACTCCAAATAGGTTCACGCGACAGCCATCAGCGACCGTCGATCAGGGGGCCAAGACGAGCATGTCGAGCTGGTTCTCCACCATGTCCTCGGTAACGCGAAAGCCGATGGTGTCGATGTAGAGCAGCTTGCCCTCAACCTGGAACGAGTCGTAGTTCATGCTGAGCTCGAGCTCATTGGTCAGCTCGTCGCGGAAGTACTTGATGAGATCTTGATTGTCGGCGACGAGCTGGTCGTCCTGCGCCGCTACGGCACCACTCCCTTGGCCTTCAAGTACGGTGAACTGCCCAGGCTCCACCACGATGCCATCCTCGTTCGACGAGAGGTCAAGTGCCATCTGCACCGTCGCATTGCCGCAATAGCCGTCCGCGGTACGCCAGAGCTTAAAGATCAGATCAAGGCGCGGATTGCCAAACTCATTGCCCGTGAGATCGTCGAGCGTCACGCCATAGATGCCGTTGTCGTCCGGCTCTCCGTCTTCATTGTAGCGCCGCGGAATATCGCCCTCCGACATCAGGCGTCGGCAGATCCCGAGCATCAGCTCGGGCGCAATTCGAAGCGCCGTGTCAACACCATCCGGCAACGGCTCAAGTGGGTCAAAGGTGCTCACGACGCGAGGCAGGTTGCTGTCCATCACCAGCGCAACCGTGCCCTTCTCCGGCGACACCTGCAGTTCGCGGCCCGCGAGGAGGATGTCGCCGTCGCCCAGCGTCCACGAATCCAGCCGCAACAGGACCTTGTCGCCAAAGTTCTCCCGCAGCTGCTCTTCGAGCTTGATCTGCATCGCGCCTTCCCAGGCCTCGTGCTCGTCCGAGTCGAGGCCAAAGGCGCTGAGCTGCATGTCAAGGATGCGGAGGGTGCCGTACTCCGCGATGAGCTCCACGGATGGCTGGTCGCCTTCTGGCACGTCGGTGTCTTCAGCGATCTTGATCGGAACGAGGATGGACACCGAACCATCGCCCGAAGTGACCGGCTGCCCCGCCGTGACCAGGTCGACGTCAAACTCAAGCGACAAGATCACGCAGCGCTCGCAGCCCGTGCTTCCTGCCGCCGGGATCTTGATCACCGGCGCCGACGTGGGCTCAAAGTTCAGTGTCGACGGGCCCACGACCAGCTCGCCGGCAAAGGGCACGTCGTCATCCAGGCTTGAGCCAAATAGGTTGTTGAGGCCCGCCTCGTTCCACACGAGCGCCACGGGAAAGGGCGGATCGTCGCCGGCCTCGGAGAAGATCTGGCCCTCCCGCTCGGCGAGCTCCGCAAACAAAGCTGCATAGTCCTCGCAGTCGTAGGCGACGTCGTTTCCACGGCAGCCACCCAAGCTTGCCGCGACCAAGCCCACACAGACGCCACAAGCCGCGGCGGTCAAGCCTCTGCGAAACATGAGGACAAGGTTCGCGCGATCGGCCGACGAACACAACCGCGGGAGGGTCAGAAGCTTCACCTGGTGCCAAGCGCGGGTCGCCCCGTCGCATCCGCCCCACAGCGACTGTGTGATGTGGACGGCGTGAGGCTGAATCGGTCTGCGCACTCCCTGCTTGCGCGCACCTAGGTCTGCGCGCGCCTAGGTCCTGCAGGCCCTCGTCCTGCGGGCCCGTAGGCTGCGGCAGGCAGACAGATGGCCGCTCGAGGCGTCAAGAGACTCAGATCGCGCTCGCAGCACATCGCTCCGTGCTGCTATTCCTAACGCGGACTTCGTCGTGTCACGCCCTTCATGTGAGCGCGCGGGGCTGATCCACTTCTCGGCGGGACCGAAACGCGGAGGGGCGCCGAGTTCACCTGGGCTCTCTTCTGGTACAGTTGCCTTCGAATGATGGACGCGACGGGTGGCCTAGGTTGGCAGCGATGGATCACCGTCGCTTCCGGGCTCGCATGCGCCGGGGTGCTCGGCACGCTGGTCGCGTGCTTTGACTCCGATGACCGCTACCGCTTCTCACTCGCGGGGACGGACGACGGCTACACGACCGACGACGGCGACACCGACGAAGGTACGACGGGCCCAATTCCGCCGGATCTGCCGCCGCCGGATACGACCTGCAAGGAAGTTATCAACTGCCTCGTCGGCTGCGCGACCGACCCGGACCTCTGGAACAACCCTGAGCCTGATCTCTCGTGCTTCATCGAATGCGAAGACGGCTTGACCGTCGACGAAGCGCTCAAGTTCCTCGATCTCAGCGAGTGCGCTGCCGCGAGCTGTGTCGACAAGGGCGACTGCGTCGAGGAAGAAGACTTCATCGGACCCAACGGTGAATCCGGCTTGCCGATCGATCCAAGCAGCGTCTGCGCCGGCTGCATTATCGGTCTTCTGCTCGACCCCGAGCCCCCCGGATGCGAGGGCTTCGCCATGGAGTGCAAGTAGTGCCCTGCGAGCCTGTCGTTTTCTCCACAGCCGTTGCGCTCACCTCCGTTGCTCCCACTGCCATCGCCCCGGTGCCCGGTCCCATGACACCTGAGACATCACGGAAGACGGCACATCTCGCCGCAGGCATGCCGACTCGTCGCGACCAATCCCGCACTCGTGGTCTCTTCGCGGGTCTCGGGGCCGCAGTCATTTGCCTGGCTCCTGCCGTTGGCTACGCCAGCCCGCCCTCCGACTCGTTGCGAGAGGCTGCATCGTCCGGCGAACCAGGGACCGAGGCCGAAAAGCCGGCCGCAAGCGGCGATGCGAGCGCCGCCTCGTCCAGCGGCGGGGTCGCCCGCGCGGAAGGCCCAAGTAGCCCCAAAAAATCAAACAAGAAAGGCGCGACCACTCGCAAGCCCTACGTGCCGCCTCCAGGCACGGGCCCCGGCTGCGATGGTCGCCAAAAGCGCGGCAAAGGTAAGAAGGCCTCACTCAGCGGCGACGCATCTGGCGGAGGAAATTCGAAGGGGAGCGCGAACGAGGCCGATGCTGCGGGCGCGGACTCGGCCGGCAATGGAGCGCAGCAGCCTGACAAGCTCCCGTGGATTCGTCGTTGCGCCCCGCAGCGCAACCTCGTCGAGATTGGCCTCTACACCGGGTTGCATATGGCCCCGGTGGATCACGACCTTTACGACCCGAGCACGCGACCGGTCAAAGCGCTATGGGCCACCTCCCTTGGTGTCTACGGCCTGCGCGTCGCCTACTTCCCGCTGCGCTTTTTGGGTGTGGAGCTCGAAGGTGAGCTCACGCCAACACTGACCCGCACCGCCAATGACGATTTTGCGCTGGTCTGGGGCGCACGCGCACACGCGATTCTGCAGCTCCCCAACTACCGGATCACGCCGTTTCTGCTCGGTGGCGCGGGTATGCTCGGGGTCTCCAGCAACAACCTTGTACTGGGCAAAGACGTCGACCCCGCGGCGCATCTTGGCCTTGGCGTGAAGTACTACGCGACCGAGCGCGTCGCCCTTCGCCTCGAAGGGCGCAGCATTCTCAGCGCGCGTGCGGCAGAACAAGATCAAACCAACGCGCATTGGCAAGCGTTGTTGGGCGTGTCCTTTGTGCTGGGGCGCAAGGCTCCGCCTCCGCCTCCGCCTCCGGATTCCGACGACGACGGCTTCATCGACCGCGAGGACAAGTGTCCAACGGTGCCTGGAGTTGCCCCGGATGGATGTCCGCCGCCTGATCGCGACGAAGACGGCTTTATCGACGAGAAGGACGCGTGCCCGGATGAGGCCGGCGTCGCGCCGGATGGCTGTCCCATCAAGGACACCGACGGCGACGGCATCATGGATCCGGACGACAAGTGCGTCACCGAGCCCGAGACCGACAACAACTACCAAGACGAGGACGGCTGCCCCGACGAAGTGCCGCAGGAGGTCAAGGAGTTCTCGGGCGTCATCGACGGCATCGCCTTCGCCTTCGGCAGCGCCGACATCTCCTCGAGCTCTAAGCCGATCCTCGACAAGGCGATCGGCGTGCTCAAGCAGTACCCGAAGATTCGACTCGAGATCAGCGGCCATACCGACGACGTCGGCACGCGAGAGACGAACATCGATCTCTCGGCCCGCCGGGCGCAGGCGGTCAAGGACTACCTCGTCGCCGGCGGCATCGAGGCCGATCGCCTTGAGACGCGAGGCGCGGGACCCGATGAACCCTTGGGCGACAACGCAACCGACGAGGGTCGCGCCAAGAACCGACGCACGGAGTTCAAGCTCCTCAAGTAGTGGTCGCCGGCCACCGCTCGACAACAGAAAACGGAGGCTCCGCGCTGTCGGAACCTCCGTTTTTCACGAGGTCGAGCCTCGTCGGGGATGGACGCGCCCCCCTACGGGGCGGGACAGTCGACGTCGACCAGCGTCACGTAGCGAGCGAGGGTCGGGAACTGAGGATGCAAGACCTCGCACTCGCGCTCGGGGTGATACGCCGAGACCGTAATGCTGCCGGGCGACAGCGCCTCGACATTGAAGTACACGACCACCGGCAGCAGCGACCACGAGACGACATTTGATCCGAGCTGCGGCTTCCCGTCCGCACCCGGCGCGTAGAAGCTGTTCGCCGCGGGCGCCGGCTCAAGCGTGATCTCAGCCCCGGTCGCGGAGTTTTGCAGGACGCGGACGATGATGATCGCCTTGGTCTCCTCGACGACAATGTTGGGATCCTCGTCCAGCAAGAGCTGGCGCTGGACATCGATAAACGCAGCCGAGATCTGCGAGAGTTCGACATTCGGGTCATCCGCGGTTCCCACCCAGTAGGGGCGGATGCCCCCCCAGTAGTCCATCGAGTCCTGGAGCTGGATGAAGATCTCGTCGCCCGGGGTCAGG
>CAZVEM010000008.1:0-52080 GCA_964626165.1 uncultured Nannocystaceae bacterium | reverse complement strand
GCGTCCTGCTGCAAGAACTGGCCAACCGCATCGTGAATGCGCGCGTCCGCCAGCCCATGCGAGCTGTAGGTTGGCTGGGGGAGAAAGCCACGCAGGAGCTTGTGTTCACCTTGTGCGCCCGCCTCAAACAGCGGGAGCTTGGCTGCGATCGCGCGCTGAATGCCTTGGTAGTACGCGAGCTCGAAGTGGAGCATCTCGACATGCTCGTCGCAGCCCCAGTAGCGACCATAGAGCGCGCTGTCGGTCTCAAAAAACAGAGCACTCGCGATGTCGACATGATCGCGGCGGGCGACGAGCCACCGGATGGGCTGGGGCATCGTGCTCGCGAGCTTCTCGAAGAAGCCCGGCCGCAAGTAGGCCTGGCCGCCGTGAGCCATGCAGGTGCGTCGATAGTGTCGATCCAGCGTTGCGAGCTCCTCTTTGCGTAGCTCTGAGCCCGGTCGCCACACAATCTCGTCGACTTGCTGCTGCGCACGAACGCGTTCCTTGCGGATCTGTTTGCGCTTGCGCGAGTTGAGTGCGGCGAGGAACGCGTCGAAGCTCGGATAGTCGTGGTTGTGAAAGTGGAACTGAAAGCTCGCGCGTGGGAGGAAGCCACGACTTGCAAGCTCAAGCTGTTCGTCTCGCGTGACGAAGAGCCAGTGAATGGAGCTCGCCCGAGACGCTTGCGCCAGCGAGCGCACGCCGGCCATGAGGTACGAGACCACTCGCTCGCGCAGCTCTTCGTCGAGTCCGGCGCGCAGTAAGATTCGCTTGCCGGTCGCAGGAGTGTGCGGCGCGGCGATCGTGAGCTTGGGGTAGTAGCGGATGCCGGCGCGCTCGCTTGCACGCGCCCATGCCCAGTCGAAGATGTACTCGCCGTAGCTGTGTTCCTTCACATAGGCCGCGACCGCTCCGTAGAGCTCGCCGCCGCCTTCGACCAGAAGGTAGTGCGGTTTCCAACCCGACCGCGCCCCGACCGAACCGCTCTCCTCAAGCGCCCGAAGGAAGCCCGCGCGCAGGAAGGGCGAGGACCCGTGATCGAGCGCGTCCCAGGGCGCAGCTGGCACCTCATGCCAGCGGGTAAGGGCTCGTAGCGTCAGATCCACGCTCGCGTGGTGTACGCCCAAGAGGTCCGAGCGACAAGCTGCCACCTACCCGAATGAACGGTCCAAAGCGCCCCATCTGTGCAGCCCGAGGAGGTGGTCCTGCGCACGCGCCACGCTACACTTCCGACGTCGGAGACTCGGCCACGCGATGAGTAAGCAGCAAGACGATCAGCAGCAGCAGCGGGGGCTCGCGATCAAGTCGCGCGAGCGGGCGCGGGCTTCACGGCCGCGCATGTACAAGGTCTTGCTCCACAACGACGACTACACGCCGATGGATTTCGTCGTGCGCCTCCTGCAGACCGTCTTTGCCAAGAACGAATCCGAAGCGACGGCGGTCATGCTGCACATCCACAACCAAGGCGTCGGCATTGCCGGCATCTACACGCACGAAATCGCTGAGACCAAGGTCGCACAGGTCCACATGATCGCGCGACAACATGAGTGCCCATTGATGGCGTCGATGGAACCCGAGGACGATCCAGATGCTGAGTCCTGAGCTGAAGCAAACCCTCGACAAGGCGATTCGCGAGACTCGCCGACGTCGCCACGAATACATCACGCTTGAGCACCTGCTCTTTGCGCTGCTCGACGATGGCAGTGCGCGACGAGTGATCGTCGGATGCGGCGGCGATGTCGAGCGCCTTCGCGTCGAGCTTGAGGAGTTCATGGAGGAGAACCTCCAGCAGCGCGACGAAGAAGGCGACGTCCAGCAGACCGTCGCCGTTGGGCGCGTGCTGCAGCGCGCGGTCATGCACGTGCAGAGTGCGGGCAAGCCCGAGGTCACGGGCGCGAACCTCCTGGTCGCGCTCTATGCAGAGCCCGAGTCCTTCGCGGTGTTCTTGCTGGAGCAGCAGAACATTCGCCGGCGCGACGTCACGGTATTTCTCTCGCACGGAATCGGCCGAGGAACCGAGCAGCGTGGGACCGGAGCGGCCCCTGGCCCTCGCTCCACGCCCGCTCCGCCCGAGCGACGCCAACGCGGTGAAGAAGAGGAAGACGTCGCCGACGATCCGCTGACGGCGTACTGCACCGACCTCAAAGCGCGTGCGGAGCAGGGGCGAATTGATCCGCTCGTGGGTCGCAGCGAGGAGGTCACGCGTGTCATTCACGTGCTGAGTCGCCGCCGCAAGAACAACCCCGTCCTTGTCGGTGAGCCTGGTGTCGGCAAGACCGCGGTGATCGAAGGTCTCGCGCTTCGCATTCACGAAGGTCAGGTGCCACCGCATCTTCGAACGGCACACCTCTATGCGCTCGACATGGGCGCGCTCCTGGCGGGTACCAAGTACCGCGGCCAGTTCGAGCAGAGGGTGAAGGCAGTGGTCGACGCATTGCTCGCCGAGCCGGGCTCGATCCTCTTCATCGACGAGATTCACACCGTGGTCGGCGCAGGCGCGACTTCGGGTGGTTCGATGGACGCCAGCAATCTCCTCAAGCCCGTGCTCAACACCGGTGAGCTGCGCTGCATCGGTGCGACCACGTACAAGGAGTACAAGTCGGCGTTCGAACGCGACGCTGCGCTCGCGCGTCGCTTTCAGAAGCTCGAGATCCTTGAGCCCTCGGTCGAAGAAGCGATTCGTATCCTCCAGGGCCTGCGGGCGACCTATGCCGCGCATCACGAAGTCGAGTACACCGACGAGGCAATCGAGCTGTGCGCTCGCCTTGCGCACAAGCATCTCCGGGATCGCCATCTCCCCGACAGCGCCATCGACGTCATGGACGAGACCGGCGCCGCGGTACGGATGAAGGCGGCCGAGCAAAAGGAGGCCGAGAGCAAGGCGCAGCAGGCACTTGAGGCCGGCGCTGCTGGCTCGAATGAGAGCGAGCAGGCCGATGCAGCCAGTCGCGCGCCCGCCGGCGCTTCAGGCGGCGATGCCGGCTCCGACGAGAGCAGCGACGACACAGGGGATGAGACCTCGAGCGCGGAGGACACCAGCGGTAGCGCGACCGGGACACGGGGCAGCCGACGCACGCGGCGCTCTTCGTCGGCGACAAAGGGGACCGCAGGTGGCAAGCGGAGCGGTGAGGGAGAGTCCTCCTCGGCAGAGGAAGAGACGGGCGACGCCACCACTGCCGGCAGCGAGGACACGGCGGGTGCACAGGGCACGCTCAAGTACCCCTTGGTTCCGACTGCGCCCGCACCCGCGCAGCCATTGCCGGTCGTCACCGCGCACGAAGTTGAGCAGGTCATCGCGAGAATGGCCCGAATCCCGGCCAAGTCGGTGTCTCGGGACGATCGCCAGGTACTGCGCGACCTCAATGAGGGACTGCGCCACGTCATTTTCGGTCAGGACGAAGCCGTGGCCGCCACGGCGACCGCGATCAAGCGCGCGCGAGCGGGCCTTGCTCGTTCAGACAAGCCGATCGCGTGCTTCCTGTTCGCCGGCCCGACCGGCGTGGGCAAGACCGAGCTGGCCAAGCAGCTCGCACGTCTGCTCGGCGTGCCTTTCCTGCGCTTTGACATGTCCGAGTACATGGAAAAGCACAGCGTCAGCCGCCTGATTGGCGCCCCGCCCGGCTACGTCGGCTTTGATCAGGGTGGCCTGATGACCGAGGCCGTCGGCAAGAACCCGCATTCCGTCGTCCTGCTCGACGAGATTGAGAAGGCGCATCCCGACATCTTCGCGGTGCTCCTTCAGGTGATGGACAGCGCCACGCTGACCGATACCAGCGGCCGCAAGACCGACTTCCGCAACGTCATCCTGATCATGACGAGCAACGCGGGCGCATTTGAGATGCAGCAGCGTAAGGTTGGCTTTGGCAGCAGCACCAGCGGCGAGGTCAGCGAGGCCGGCAAAGCACTTGAGCGCGTCTTTAGCCCCGAGTTCCGCAACCGCCTCGACAAGACCATCACCTTCGGCCAGCTGCCCATGGAGGTCATTGTCCAAGTCGCCGATAAGATGCTCAGCGAGCTTGAGCTTCAGCTCTCCGAGCGCGAGGTCACGCTCCGCTACAGCGAGGCCGCCCGCAACTGGATCGCCAACAAGGGCTACGACAAGCGCTTCGGCGCGCGTCCCATGGCCCGCGTCATCGATGAAGAGATCAAGGGCCGTCTGGTCGACGAACTTCTCTTCGGCGCCCTCGAGCACGGTGGTTCGGTCTTCGTCGACCTCGACGCCGAATCCGGCAAGCTCACCTTCACCTTCGAGGCGCGTGACTCCGGCGACGCATCGAGCTCCGCCGCCGATCCCACCCTCGAGAGGATCGAGCCGACAACCGCCGCGCTGCCCCCCGGCCCTCGGCTAGTGCCGGCGTAGGCTGTGCGGGGCGACCGCGAACTGGGTTTTGGTCGCAGATGTCGATGCTACGGCGTAGCGTCGGCGTCTGTCGCAAAGTTCTAGTCCCACCAAGCGAAACGACAGGGCGCTTCGTGGAGCATCCGGATGAGAATCAGTCTCGCGCAACATCCCGTGTGCGATGCGGGGCATCTTGACGGGGGACCGATCGCGCGGCAGTGCGACGCGACTCGACGATACTGAACACGGCGGACTTCAAGACGGCATAGATGCTAATGCCGTCTTCCATCTTCGTAGTGGTAGTGCTCCTGCGATGCAGACGAGAACGCTCCGATGAAGTCCGGGGAGTTCCGTTGATCCTCGTTCGGGTTGAAGGTTCCATCCCGCATTGCTTGTTCGTAGCAACCTATTCCAACTTCGTACGAAGTAAGTACACCCGAGAGAGAATGATTCGAGATCCAGGTATCCGCTTCTGCCAGTGTTTCGAATACACCGCCAGGAAACCTGCCGCGTCGAGCGACGAATACCCAGACGTATCTCATGGACTGCATGTTCGAGAATTGTAATCTGAGCGTGCGCATCGCACCAGAAGTTCTACGCTGTGGAGATCTGAGGCAAGGATGTTGCCAGAGAGGGATCTCGAGTCTCTTCGTCCGGTGAACGAGTCATGTATTCGCCTGTGAAATCTCGCCGGCCTCCGTGGAGAGGCGCCGCTGTCGGGCGCTGCAAGAGTGCAGTCGTGGTTCAGCATCCTCCCCGGCCCGTAGATAGACAAACCTTCGTCAGGCGTGCCCGCGGTCCGGGGGCTCGGCGTGAGGGCCGGGGTACGGGCAGCGCATCGTCGACGAAGGGCCGCTCGCGCTCTTGCGGCAGAGGGCGAACGAGATGTCGGCGCGTGCAGCCAGGAAGCGCAAGCGAGAATGCAGCGCCCACCCCAAGATCCAGCCTCACGAAGGCACGTCCCTTCACACGCGCTAGACCGATCAATCCCCAGCAGTGTCACCTTCGAGCGACGCTCGAACCCCAAACAGCAACGCCGTCCATGTAGGACGGCGCACTGTCTTGTTTGAGTAGGTCGGAGGCTACTGCGGCGCCGGGGCGAGGCGGTCGACTTTGGCGACCTCGATCTTTTCGCTGACGCCGTCGTGGACGTAGCGTAGCTCGCTGATGATTGCCGGGCCGGACTCGATGACTTCCTCGGGGAGTGGCGCCATCACGAAGATGTTGCCGTCATCCATGACGCTGTGGTGGGCGGGACCCTTGGTGGTGCGGCCGTCGGAGTAGACGACCTCAAGCTCGTGGCCGGGCATCGCCATCGCATCGGCGTAGCCGTCTTGCGCGGCCCACCAGTCGGTCGTGCCGTCCTTGAGCATGATGCCCATCAGCACCTTCTTGGGCTTGGGGCCAATTGGAGCGTCGGTGCCGCCGGGCTCTTGGGCATCCTCAAGATCCCACGATGAGAGCGCGCGGATCTGAGTGAAGGTGTGCTGCCAGTGCCAGTCTGAGGGCCATGTCGGTCCGCAGTAGGTCATGTAGTCGAAGTTGGTCTCGGGATCGTGCAGGTAGAAGTCCCGGACGCCGAAGCCCCAAGCGCGCAGATGACCGTTGGGCTCGGGGAAGGTGGGATCGTTGCCCGCCGAGTTCCCGCCCGGGCAAAAGACGTGCTGCATGCCCTGGTTGTGGCCGAGCTCGTGGACAAAGGTCTCGTAGCTGTAGGCGTTGCCGTTGAGCCAAATCCCGACGCTGATGCGTGCGCCGGCCGCTTCCTTCACGGGCGGAACGCTGGCGGTCGGGGCGATACCACCCGCGCCATCGACACCCGCCTTACAGGGCGAGATCAAGGCGAAGTAGTAGGTGTTGGGATCAGCGTTGTCTTCCTCGCGCGCCTGCGTCAGCGGGTTAAAGAGCTGCGCGAGCGAGGTGATGTTGTAGTTGAAGTAGATCGGCGTCTCGCGGATCGTGACGATCTCCTCTTGCATCGGATCTTGCTGGAAGAGGTAGTGGCGGAACTGGTCCCAGACCTCTGGCTCAAGGGTCGAGGTGTCTCGCATGCAGGTCGACTGGTTGTCGTACACGACTGGCACGATCACGACCTTGAACTGCATGAACTCGCTCTGAATGCCGACGATCTCGTTCTCCTTGCCGGATGGCAGCTGCCAGAGTTCCGATTCCGCCTGCCCCTCGTAGCCCTCGTCGAGCTCGAGCATCTCGAAGTGGTACTTGGCGCCCGCGCGCATGTCCTCCGCCTCTACGCCAAAGTAGAAGGCACCCTTGCCAAGGTCATAGGCCCGCGAGTCGCGATCGATCAGGTCCTGATTGCTCTTGAACTCTTTGCTCGTCCCGTCCGGGTAGGTCAGGGTGAGCACGCCGCGGAAGGCCCGCGGGACAAATGTGGCCTCGTCGACGTCCCAATACACGCGGAAGAGGGTGTTGCGCCCGTCGAAGATCGGGGAGTTTCGACCTTCCGGTCCAACCCAGGAGCCGTTGATGTCGACCGGGATCTCGGTGCCTTGATTCGCCGTGAAGGCGACGATCTTGATGTCGCTGCGTGCTGGGTACGGCTCAAATGCGGGGCCGTCGTCTGTGCCCGTCCCATCCGTCTCATCGTTCCCGCCCGAGAGGGCTGAGTCGTCCGATGAGTCCTTGTCGTTGCAAGCTGGCAAGAGCAGCGCCATGAGCGCTGCGGGCGTGAGGCAGAGGCGAGCAATGGGGCGCATGGATCTAAGGTACCCGCGAATTGCCAGGTGATCGAGCGCCAAATGACCGCGCAGCAGTGACGTGTCTTACGTGCACGGCGCCACTTTGTGCGTCAACTTGACCCAGGTTGGCTGCACCCCGAAGCCGTCCCCAGGACGCCCGAAGTACCCGAAACTCCGTGCTCGCCACCGCGCTCCGGGGACGGGTTACGTTGATGTCCAGACCCAGCCTCGCTTGAACAGCCCGCCGCCGGCGCTTCATGAACTCGCTCCCCTCAGACGTAGCCGCCGCCGACGCCCGTGTGGTCGACCTCGCCAAGGGGGTCAAGTTGCTCAGCGCGCTGAGCTGGCCCGCGCATCTCAAGCAGGAATTCCTCGACGCGTGGCGTCGAGGCGCTCCGAAGATCCCGACAGCGCCGAGCGTCGCCGTACCGCCGAGCCTGCGCGACGCCATGCCGGAGCTTGCAGCGCTCGCCGAGCCGCGGGCCGAGCATCCGCTGGCACATTTCGTGGCCGATACGGCGAAGAGCTACCTCGACGCGGGCCGACTCTTGCAGGCCGCGGGCACGGGTGAGTTCACGACGATCTCTGTCGAGATTTACGGGCGACCGCAAGACATCGTGGCACCCGGCGCCAAGATGCGCAGCATCGATGCTGCACGCCGCCTCGTGCGTGCTTCGAGTGAACTCGCGGCGAGCGTGCCCGATCGAGAGGATTCCTACTGCCTGCTGCCCTCCATGGTGCAGGCGCACCTGCAGAGTGAATTCGACAGTTTCTTTGGCACGGGAGTGGTCGGCGTCGAGCTCGATCCATCGCTCGCGGCCAAAGCCGCTGCGGGCGCCAACGCTGTGCGGATTCGTGGCGAGACCTGCTACTCCGACCACGATCTCGTGCAGCTCGTGCAGCACGAGGGTCTGGTGCACACCGCGACGCTTCGCAACGGTCGCGGTCAGGAACATCTCCGCTGCCTTGGCCTGGGCGCTCCAAGAACGACGGCGGCGCAGGAGGGCCTCGCGACCTTCGCAGAGCTGATCACGAACTCCGTCGACCTCACCCGCTTGAGCCGCATCGCGCTGCGGATCGTCGCGATCGACAAGGCGCTTGATGGCGCGGACTTCCTCGATCTCTTCGCGTTCTTTCTCGAGGCGGGCCAGACTCCCGACGAGAGCTT
Source organism: uncultured Nannocystaceae bacterium (assembly GCA_964626165.1). Taxonomy (GTDB): domain Bacteria; phylum Myxococcota_A; class Polyangia; order Nannocystales; family Nannocystaceae; genus CAZVEM01. The sequence goes on along the minus strand of CAZVEM010000008.1, from coordinate 43,892 downwards.
TCAGTCAACCGCGCGGATCTTCCGCGGCGGCGACCCACGCGGCGGGGCAGTCTTCACCAAGGACGCCGTGTATCTGCGCGGCCTGATTGACACCTACGCGTTCCTCCACGCTGCGTTGGCCGCCCGCAAGGTTCGCTATCCGACGTGGATGTTTGCGGGCCGCATGACCTGGCCTGATCTGGTGGCGCTCGAGCCCTGGTTCGACGACGGGACCCTCAGTTCGCCCGAGCACGTGCCATCGTGGGCGGCCCACCTCGACCGTTTGGCGGCCTACCTGGCGTTCTCCAACCTGACGCACCGCCTCCAGGACTCCGCGCTCGAGTTCGGCGCCTACGTCAGCGCCGCGGAACGCGACGGATAGCGAAGATTGCGCTGTACTTTGCCGATGTCCGAGCGGTCGAACCGGTGCCGGTACTCCCCATCGTGCTGCACGCAAGGTCGACGCCCGACTTCAACCCGCACCCCGACACGCTTGGTGTAGCCTCGGCTCTCCGTGAGCGAGAGCAAGGTTGACCACGCCGCAAGTGCGCCGCTCGCCTACGCCGGCATCTACACCGTGGCCGCGTCCACGCTGATGCTCGAGCTCCTCTTCACGCGCATCACGAGCGTGGTCGCGTGGTATCACCTCGCGTTCTTTGTCATCTCGCTCGGGATGCTCGGAATGAGCGCGGGCGCGGTCTATGTCTATGTCCGCCGCGATCATTTTCCCGACGCCAAGATCGCCGAGCGAGTCGCTACGTCGGCGCTTCGATTTGCGCTGCTGACTCCGGTGGTCAGCTGCCTCGCGCTTGCCAGTCCGCTGCAGCCGGTGCGCGGCCTGATGGACGCGTTTGGCTTGTTGCTCTACGCATCCTTGTTGGCATTGCCCTTCTTTGAGGCGGGCGTGGTTCTCACCCTGATGCTCACGCGGAGCCGACTGCCGCCCTCGCGCAGTTACGGCGTGGACCTACTCGGCGCCGCGAGCGGTTGTGCGCTCGTGATCCCCTTGCTCGCGATCGTCGACGCGCCGTCGGGAGTCTTGGTCGCGTCGGCACTCGGCGCGGTGGGGGCGGCCTGCTTTGCGATCGCCGCGGGCAAGAGTCCACGTAGCGCGCTGATCGCTAGCGTGACGCTGCTGTGCCTGGCCGCCGGCAACGTCGCGCTCCAGACTCCCTTGCGCCCGGCATGGGTCAAGGGGGAGTACGAGCGCATCGACCGACTTGAGAGCGTCGAGTGGAACTCCTTCTCCCGTATCTCGGTCTCCAAGCCGATGCAGCGCCCGCCCGCCTTCTGGGCGTTGAGTCTTAAGGCACCGGTGGAGGTCATCGCTCCCATCGAGCAGCGCGAGCTCCTCATCGATGGCTCGGCGGGCACGGCCCTGGCGACGATGGGCAAAGGTCCGGAAGCACATCGCTACCTGCTCTACGACTTGAGCGCGTTCGCGCATCACCTGCGCCCGACCGGGCCGGCGGCCGTGATCGGCGTTGGCGGCGGACGCGATGTGCTTGCGGCCAAGATCGCCGGGCACGAGGAGATCGTCGGTGTCGAACTCAACGAGCTGATCGTCGCGCTCCATCGCGGCCGACTTGCGGACGTGAGCGGGATCGCGGCTCTGCCAGGAGTCGAGATCGTCAACGACGAAGCGCGAAGCTGGTTCACCCGCGAGCGCCGACAGTTCGATGTGATCACGATGTCGCTGATCGATACCTGGGCGTCGACCGGCGCAGGCGCATATTCGCTCTCTGAAAACGGCCTCTACACGGTCGAGGCATTTCGCACCTTCATGCGGCGCCTGACGCCGACGGGGGTGTTTTCGGTCTCTCGCTGGTATCACCCGCAGTCGCCCGGCGAGAGCGCGCGCCTATTGTCCTTGGCAATGGACAGCGTGTGGTCGTTTGATGTCAAAGATCCCCGAAAACACATCTTGATGGTGCAGTGGGGCCCGATCGCCACGCTGCTCGTCTCCCCGCGGCCCTGGTCGGCAAAGGACATCGACCTGGCGCAGGAGACCGCGAAGCGATATGGCTACAACCTCATCGCCTCACCCCGCAGGGCGCCCTCGCATCCTCTGCTTAAAGGAGTGTGGGAGCAGCCCGATCGTCAGGCGCTGTGGGCCTACTGTTCGAATCAAGAGCTTGATCTGACCCCGCCGACCGACGATCGACCCTACTTTTTCAACATGCTCAAGCCGCAGACGCTGTGGGCGCGCGGCTTGGGAGCCGAGGAGCTCGACGTCTCGTTCCTCGGCAATCTGCAGGCCACCACGACGCTCCTGACCGCGACGGGGGTCAGCTTCGCCCTGACCCTGCTGACCTGCATGGTGCCGCTCGCGTTGCGACGGCGCGAGAGCGTCGAGCTGGGTGCGCACGAACTCGCGGCGCTTGGCTACTTCGCGGCGATCGGCCTCGGTTTCATGTTCGTCGAGATGGCCCTGCTGTCCCGACTCGGCGTCTTCCTCGGCCATCCGATGTTGGCCCTTGCGGTGCTGTTGGCGGGCATGATCGCGTTTACCGGGCTCGGCAGCATGCTTTCGGGCCTATTGACGCTGCGCAGCCCTCTGGCGGCACGGCTGTATCCGCTGATCCCCGCTGCGCTGGTGATCACGAGTGCCCTGACGCTCGAAGCGGTCCTGAGCGGTTTCGGCTCGGCCGCGACGCCTGTTCGCGTCTTGGTCGCGACAGCGAGCGTCGCGGTGCCCGCACTCGGGATGGGCCTGTGCTTTCCGCTCGGCCTCCGCCTTAGCCGTACGGGCGCGGGCGACTCGGCCCCGCTCGGTCCCTGGCTTTGGGCGGTCAACGGGGCATGTGGTGTGCTCGCAAGCGGTGTCGGCCTGCTGATTTCGATGATGATGGGGGTGCTCACCACGATGCTGATCGGCGCGGCCTGCTACCTCTTCCTGCTGCTGTGCACCGCGATCATGGCGCGCCGCTCGGATGCCGATCCGGCGGGGCGTGACGTTGACGCCGTTGGCCACTCCTCCTAGGCTCGCCATCGATGAGTGATGGCAATGTGCCCGCATGGTGTCCGCCAGCGCTGGGTGAGATCGCGAGTGCACGCGGTGACGCCTCTTGGCAGCAGCACGGTGTCGAACTCACGCGCCGACTACAGGCGCTCCTCACCGAGGGGATCCACGAGATCGCGGAGATCGACAGCGGCTTGTTGATTCGTGTCGCGATCGGCGATCGCTCACAGGTCGTCGCACTCTATGTGCGAGACGTTGGCGAGCGCGTGGTCGAGACGATCTCGCTGGCCGGCGAAGCACCCAGCGGGCCGCGCTTGGTCGCGGCGCTCGCCGCGAACGCGACGCCCAGCGCAGCCGGATTGGTGGTGCTGGGCATCGCCGGAGCCGAGTATCTCTGCGCGCGCGCAGCGAATCCCTTGGCGACGCTCGATGACCCTGAGCTGGTGCGCCTGGTATTCGCCGCATCCGAGCTCGCCGATGGCTGGGAAGAACGCTATGCGGAGGAGGACCTGCTGTGATCGTCGATCTTCAAGCCCCTGAGGAATGGGACGCCGCGCTCGATGACGCGTTCTCGCATCTCATCGATCTGCGCGACGTGAGCCGAATCGAGGCGACCGGCGGCTGGAATGTCGTCCTGGCGACCCACCGCACGGCCGTGGTCGTCGAACCCAACCTCCACGATGACGATCCCAGCATTCAGCTCTATGCGGTGTTTGCCGTGGCGGGCGAGGGCAGGGGACTCGACCTCGATCTCGCCGCGCGGGCGATTCGCGAGGTCGACGGCGCGACCGGGCTTCGTACGGCGTGGCTTCGCGACCCTCATGGTTCGGGTCGGGCCGCGCTCGCGATCACGACCACGCTCTACCTCGACGGTCTCGATCCGCCAGAGCTCGCATCAGCGCTGCGCGCGGTTGCCGGTAGCGCCGATCTGCTTGCGTAGACCGATTCAGCGCTGCGTCCACCTGAGTTCGGCCGCGCGCGGAGACTGACGTCGAATCGCCGCGGATCGGACCACGCCTCGCTCATCTGTCGACCGTGGGGCGAGCGTCGGTGCGCGCCCTTGCGGTCGCAGCTCAAAGTCCAAGTAGCTGCTCGAGCTGCCGTCGCTTGCGGTGCGCAAGGTCGAGGTCATCCGAGAGGCGACTGGCCAGGTAGTCCCGTTCTGAGAGCCCGTTCCAGAGCGCGAAGTGGTCGAGCAGCCACAGATTTGTCCGCGCGTTGGCCTGGGTGTCCGCGTCGCCGTCCTGGAGATCGCGCTCAAGTTCTTGCGTGAGCCGAGCGGCGCCACGCTCGTAGGCCTCCAGCTCGCGCGGTAGGAACTCGACCCCGACGATGATCTGCACGCCGAGCACTGCGATCTGACGAAACAAGGCCAGCTGCGCCCTCACGACGGCGGCACCGAATCGCACCACCTCTTGATCCGTGAACGACGGATCAAAGCCGAGTGCGCGACCGCCCTCGGTCGCTGCCCGAAACACCACCGCCTGCGGTCGTGTGCTGGGGCCGAGCAGTGAGAGGCCCGCGATCAGCTCATCGTTGAGTCGGCTGTGGAAGGTACCTGCCTCCATCGCCAAGAGCCGCTCCAGGTCGACCGCACGACGAGACTGGGGCGTCGCCACGAGCACCTGCCGGGCCCCGTTGCGTGTCGCGACGGACTCAAACCGGATCGAGACGAGCTCTTGCGTAGCGGCGGCCATAACCAAGCGCGTGGAGTGAAATTCTTAGCTTGCGTAGCACTTGGCCACAAGGCGCCACCCGGCACTACTTGAGTGCCATAGACACGCAGCCGGAACCCAAGCTGCACACCTTTGACATCGAGAGTGCACCGCGTTGCGCACATCGACGGATGAATCCGTCCGACGAATCCTTCTGCCGAATCCGGCAGAGGAATCGAAGATCGCGCGCATGAGCGCACCGGCGACGACAGATGCGCCATCGCCTCCGCGGCCGCGAGACATCGACGTGCTTTGCCGGGAAGTCTCAGACTCTCAGGAGGCAGCAGTGGTTTCACCGCTGGCCGTCAGCCCGAGACCAAGGAGGCGCGATAGCGCGTCTGCCGTGCCGAGTGCATCGAGTTCATCGATATCGAGGACCGACGGGGCGGCTCGGTAGCCCGGGAGCCGCTCGGCGAAGAGCAGCTCAAGTGCCTCGGGCCCAGGGACGATGGCGCTTTGCGTGGACTGGCAGCTCGCCGCCACCCAAGGGGAGAAACGCAGCGGATTGCGCTCAAGTGCGCGATTGATCCGTACCCACGACTCACGCAGTGTGGCGCGTAGATAGATCAGGTCGGCTTGCGCCAGCAGCTGCTCGCGCGCCACGCCGTCGATCAAGGTGGATTCGGTCAGGGCGATGAGTGGAGCGGGCCGCGAGCGCAACGCGGCTGTGACAGCCTCGCGTTCAAGGCGTCGCAGTTCCTGATCGCCGCCCGAGGCGAGCAGCGACGAGATGCTCTGTCCGGCGCGATGTTCAACCTCGCGCGCGATCGAGAACCAAGGGACGCCGGTTCGGCCGCAGAGGCTCCGGGTGACACCATCAACGTTGGCGCCGAAGAAACCGGCCACGGCTGCCGGTCGAGGCAGCATGACTCGGGGAAAGGGCTCGTAGTAGTCGTCCATCCGTCCTTCCTTCACTTAGCAGATAATCGCCGAAGTTCTTGCGTAGCATCGCAGCATGCAGGTCCGACGCGCCTGGTCGCGGAACAGTAGAGTGAACTCGCCATGCCATCGCGCCGACCGGAGCGTGCGTCCCCCATTCTCGCTGTGGAGCATCGCTCCATCCGGGCTGGCGCTCACGATGCTCGCTGTGACCGCGTGCGCGACCGCGGCGCCTGGGGTTGCGTCGAAGCGGGACCAGGACGCAGTCGCGCTGTACATGTAGGCCCCACTCAACCGCCCTCCTGCCGCGGTTGATCGATGCGAGGTCGAGCTGTGCACTTCCCTGCTGGAGCTGATTCGTGGCGCCGAAAAGAGCATCGACTTTGCGATCTACGGCATGCGAAATCAGACCGAGATCCTCAACGCCTTGGTGGACGCCAAGGCGCGCGGCGTCAAGGTCCGCGGCGTCATCGACCGAACGCTCGATGGCAAGAACTACTACTCGTCGTCTGAGGCTCTGGTCACACAACTCGGGAGCGTCCGCGACGATCAGCGTGCCGATGCTGCGCTCGCCAAAGAGCAGGCTCGAAAGGAGCGAGGACGCGGCGCGCCGGCGCCGGCGTGCCAGGGTCCCGAGGGCCACGCGGGCTACGTGCAGTGCCTCGCCTACGATCTCGGTGATCGCTGCTTGATGGCCGCCCATGCGAGCCGCGAGGCGTTGAACTCGCGCGAAGCAATCATGCATAACAAGTTCTTCGTTGTGGACGGCGAGAGCGTGTGGACGGGATCGACCAACGTCTCAGACGCCTGCGCAGGCGGATACAACGCCAACATCGCGATCGTCTTGCACAACCGCCAGATCGCACGCTGGTACCGAGAGGAGTTCGAGCGGATGTGGGGCAAGGGGCAGTACCACCGCCTCAAGCCCAAGAGCGAGGCTCCTCGCGTCGTGGAGATCGGCGACACCAAGATCGAGCTGCTCTTCTCACCGCAAGATCACGCGATGCAGACGCGAGTGCGGCGGCTGGTTCGGGACGCGAAGAAGAGCGTCCACGTCGCGGTGTTCTTCTTGACCCACAAGCAAATCGCGGCCGATCTGATCGCCGCCAAGCTCCGTGGCGTCGATGTTCAGGTCATCATCGACGCCAACGGGGCCAGCAACGAATACAGCAAACACGAGCTGCTGCGTGCCGCGGGTATCCCCGTCAAGGTCGAAGACTGGGGCGGAAAGATGCACATGAAATCTGCGGTCATCGACGGCGAGGTCGTGGTCGCGGGTTCGATGAACTGGACCTCAGCAGGCGAGAACGAGAACGACGAGAACACCCTCATTCTCCACTCCAGGAGGCTCGCGGCACAGTACGAGACGGTATTCCAGAACATGTGGCTGGCGATTGACGACCGATGGCGGGCCGGGCGTCCGGGCGCTGAGACCCAGCTCTCGGGGACCGCTTGCAGCGACGGCATGGACAACGACCACGACGGCCTACGCGACCAAGACGATCCCAGCTGCGCGGCCGACTTCGTGATGTCGGATGACGATCCTCGCTGGTGGATCGTGCCGAAGGGCGATCGCCGGTTCTGCGCGCACCAGGGCGAGTCCGTCGCGGGCTCGGAGGCGGCCCCGGGCAGCGAGCATCCGCTTGACGGGTGGGTCGGTGCTGAGTCGGCCGAGGAGTACTGAGTACGAATTCGGTGGGCCGCTGCCTTGCATCAGCGACACGATTGGGCGGCGTGCCCTCGTGAATCGGAACCTGGCGGACCTCGACGCGCAAGCAAGCTCGACCATGTAGGCATCGGTGCGCACAGGCGACTGCTATGCAGCCAGCCTCGCTCACGATAGGCTACGACCATGCATCGCTTTGCCCTACTCAGTGGTCTTGGCATCGTCGCAACCTGGCTTGGCGTGGCGTGTGGTGGCGCGAGCGAGACATGCAATATCGGCGAGTTGGAGTGTGACTGCACCACCGGCGGTGTCTGCAATGCAGGCTTGGTCTGCGTGGCAGGAACTTGCTACCCCGACACCAGCGACGCAGGAGACGTGGGCGACGGAGACGGCGACGGCGACGGAGATGGCGATGGTGATGGAGACGGCGACGGCGATGGCGATGGCGATGGAGACGGCGATGGAGACGGCGATGGCGATGGCGACGGCGACGGCGAGTGCCTCCGCGGTTGCTCAAAGATCGACGTGATCTTCGCGCTCGACGGAAGCGCGTCGATGTCGGAGGAGATCGGTGCTCTCTCGTCAAGCCAGGCGTTTGCCGGCGTCGTGAGTGCGCTCGAGGCGATCAACTGCGGCAACATCGATTACCGCATCGGTGTGACCAATGACTATGACGGTGGCTGGAAGACCCCGGTGGGGTGGTCGGGGGCCAAGCCGTGGTTTGATTCTCAAACATCGACGCCGGCAGAGATCGCAACGGCGTTTAGCGGTGCGGCTTCGCAGGTGCTTTCGACCAATGTGACGCCGGTGGGCTGCGAGCACGTGCTCACTTCCGCGACCAACCTTTTGGCGACCGATACGACAGAGTTCCTTCGCGATGACGCGCTCTTGGTGGTGATCCTCGTGACTGACGTCGACGACTACGGAGCCTATGACAAGCCAGGTGGCAACTCGTGCGGCTTTGGCTGTAACGAAGCCTCTGTCCCGGTCACGGACCTCTACGACACGCTCGTTGATCTCAAGGGCGGCGAGAATAGCGGCGTCGCATCGATCATCATCGCGGGCGATCCCAACGTCGCCAATGGCGTGAACTTCTGCGGCCAGCCAGGCTCGTGTGGGTGCAATGGCGTGGACTGTGGCATCTTCCATGCGACGCGGCTGTGGGCGTACTCGATCCTGCATGCCGGCTCGAATGCCTTCACCGCCAACTTGTGCATGGGACCGCAGTCCGTCCCCTCCGCGGTGACGAGCGCATTCGAGACCTCGATCGACCTCGCGTGCGAGCAGTTCGTGCCGATCGGATAGTCGGGTCTCTGCCCGGTTCGTCTTGCTAGGGCGTCTCGCTAGGGCGTCTTGCGCGAGTCGGCGGCCGGCGTTGTGGCGGCCGCCGCCTTGGAGCGGCGGCGCTTGGGGGCCGGTGCGTCACCGAGGTTTGCCGCGCGTCGACAAAACGACGTCAGGGACTCGGAGAGTCCGCGGAGCGAGTCCGCGTGCAGGTACATCATGTGCCCGGCATCGTAGTAGCTCAGCTCGATCTGGCTGCGTAATGCCGCGGGGATCCGCAGGTGATCGACGGTGTACTCGGTGGCAAAAAACGGCGTGGCGAGATCGTAGTAGCCGTTGGCGATGAAGACATGCAGATGTGGATTACTCCGCATGGCACGTGCGAGATCCTCGGCGACGTTGACGTAGCCCGCACGACCGGGCTGATCCCAATCCCAGCGCTGATTGACCGCAATACTCAAGATCTCGTAGCGATGGTCATCGACGTACTCCAGCTCGTGGCGCAGGTAGTGGTTCATCGCCGCGGTATACGGTCCCATGATCGCGCTGTAGCTTGGATCAGAGCTCGGTGACTCGCCGGCGCTGTCGGCGTCGTAACCGAGATAGCGGGCATCGAGGCGGCCGACGGTCTGCCCCTGCGATCGCTTGAGCTCCTTGGTGAAGCGGTGAATGGGCACGCGCAGGTCGGAGCTTTCGATGTACGCCTCGGAGAGTCCGGTGTATGCCGCGAGCTGACCTCGGATCTTTGCGCGGCGCTCAGGCGCTAGCGCAGCGCCTTGTGCCAGCGCCTGCTGATAATCCTCAAGAGCGAAACGTCGGACTTCGGCGAGGAAGGCCGGCAGCCCCGCGGTGGGGGCGGGAATCGCACCGTGGTAGACCGCAATTGCGGCGTAGGTCGGGAGGTAGAGCACGTAAGGCAGATCGTTGCCGGGCTCAAATCGAGCGGTCGAGAAGTCCAAGATCGACGAGACCAGGATCACCCCGTTAAAGACCATGCCGTCGTCTTGCAGCGCGTTGACCAGGGCCGAGGCTCGCGTCGTGCCGTAGCTCTCGCCCGCGAGGAACTTGGCGGCGTTCCATCGGCCGGACTTCGCGACCCACAGGCGGATGAACTCCGCGACGGCGCGAACATCTTGGGTCAGTCCCTGGAAGCTCTCGGGCTTTGCATCGCCGATCGGGCGCGAGAAGCCAGTGCCGATCGGGTCGATGAAGACCAGGTCGGTGGTTGCCAACAAGCTGCCGGGCTGATCGACCACGCGATACGGCGGTGGAGGGGGCGCCACGGCATCGACGAAATCCACGCGACGTGGTCCCAATATGCCTAATTGCAGCCAGACCGCAGATGAGCCTGGTCCTCCGTTGAACGCGAAGGTCACCGGCCGCGGCTGCTTAGGATCTTGACCGTCGGCGATGAAGGAAACGTAGAAGACCTCCGCCGTTGCCGCGTCCTTCGGATCACGCAAGAGGATCGTGCCGGCCGTCGCGGTGTAGCGCAGCGTCTGTCCATCGGAGGTCGTGAGCGTGTGACGCGTAACGACGGCTTTTTCGGCCGTCGCGTCCGTCGGAGCAGTGGCCGGCGGTGCGCCGGCTGAGGCAGGTCCCGCGGGCTGGTCGCTCTGCGCCTGCGGTGAGCGAGTGGCCATCGCATACACGGCGGGATCGCGAGCAGGCTGGGCGCCACGCGGGCCAGCACATGCGCTCGCCAGCGCGAGCACGGCCACGGTTGTCGGTACCACCAAGCGACGCGGGTGCCGGCGAATCATGGGCACAAGCTAGCCGATGCGTGAACAAGACAGAACCTCACCAGGCATCGGCGCGGTGGGCCTGTGGCATAGTGCCGCGATCATGAGCGCGATCTTCGACGCGACGAGAGACTCGATCCTCGGCGCGAGTGCCGGCGGCGAGCTTTGCCGGCGAGTTACCGGTCTGTTGAGCCACGGCCTTCACTCGTGGCTCCCCTTCCCCGAGATCGACCCGATCGCGTTCACGATCTGGGGCGTGAGCGTGCGCTGGTACGCCCTCGCGTACATTCTTGGCGTCGTAGCGGGCCTCATTCTTGGGGTCTGGATGAGTCGCGATCCAAAATCCGGCTTTGATCGCGACCAGGCCCTCACCTTCCCAACCTGGGTGCTGGTCGGCATCGTCGTGGGCGGGCGCCTGGGCTACGTGCTCTTCTACAAGCCGCGCCACTTCTTTGAGTATCCGGGCGACATCATCGCCGTGTGGCAGGGCGGCATGTCATTCCACGGCGGCTTGATCGGCGTCGTGCTCGCGACCTTCCTGTTTTGTTGGATTCACAAGATCAAAGTGGCCGCGATGACCGACTTCACGGTCCTGGCGGCGCCGATCGGCCTGTTCCTCGGGCGCATCGCGAACTTCATCAACGGCGAGCTATGGGGACGAACGACCGATCACTGGATCGGCATGGTCTTCCCGACCGGTGGGCCAGAGCCACGTCATCCCAGCCAGCTCTACGAGGCCGCAACCGAGGGCATCTTGCTCTTCGCAGTGCTTTGGATTCTCAAGGGCACCGTCGCGCGAGATCGCCCCCACGGATTTCTCTCCGGTGCCTTTCTGATCGGCTACGGACTTGCGCGGAGCTTTTGCGAGTTCTTCCGCGAGCCCGACGCCCATCTGGGCTTCGTGCTCGGGCCCTTCACGATGGGACAGCTGCTGAGCGTGCCGCTGATCCTCGCGGGCATCGCCCTGATCTACTTCACGGGTCGCCGAGGCGCCGACGAGCCACCGGCTGCAGCGGCGTCGACCTAGCAGAAGCCAGCTCGCAGTCTAGAAGCGTCCCGACACGCTCAGGCCAACCATGGAGCCGCCGAACACCGGCGTAATCCGGGCGTTGCCCTTCGCGATCTTCTTGGCCTTGGAGAGCTGCCAGGCGCCGATACCGACGCCGGCGACGCCGAGAACCGCGATGGCTGCTCCGCCGCCGACCCACGCAAGGCCCTTGCTCTTCTCATCGGCGATGTGAGCCTCTTCGTCCGCCGTGAAGACGTAGTTGGGCGGATTTCCGGCCTTTTGAAGCACGTCCTCTTCGGCGGCCTTTTCAAAGCCAGAGCCCCACGCCATACCGCCTGCACCGAGGCCGACGAACACGACGCCGGTCACGATGAGGCCAATGCCGAGACCACGTGCCTTGCCGGCGCGGCGCTCGCGGTCAACCGCGGCGTTCTTCTCCGTATCGTCGACTGGGCCCGGAGTGGTTGTGTTGTTGTTGTTGGCCGTCTGCTTGTCGAGCTCTGCGAGGCGCGTTTCGAGCGTCTCGATCTCCTTGCGGGCCTCCGCGACGTCCTCTGCGGGATAGCCCGCTCCCTGCTCAGCCTCACTGACCACGCGCTTGTACACGGCCAGCGCTTTGCGAAGCTGTGAGGGATCGCGGTCGGTGTCGTACGCGTTGACGCGGGCACGCGCGATGTTGAAGAGCAGCGCGCCACGGATGCCGACCGCCATCTCGTCCTCGACACCACTGGCCTTGAGCTCATCGAGTGCCTGAGTAAAGAGCGTAACCGCGTCTGCGTATTCGGCTGCGGAGTACTTGGCCGTGCCCTGGTCGTACAGCTTCTTGACCTCCGACATCGGGTCGTCCTCGGCCGGACCGGAAGCGAGAGCCACGTTGGGTACGCAGAGCAGTACGCACAGGAGCGTGGAGACCACAGGCCGAGCCGTGCGTGTCGAGAGCATCATGCGGGAGCTTGCCGACCCGGCCGCTATCGGTCAAGGCCAGGGCCAAGCCTACCCTGGGGGCGGTTTAGAACCCTTCGGTCGGCGCCAGAGCTAACCGGGGACCCAATTCGTTCAAGTGCCAAGCAGGCCGGGAGCAAAGCGCCAGAGCAGGTAGGCGCCGGCAAAGATCGTCATGAAGGTCAGGCCTGCGTAGTGCAGCGCGAACAACCAGGGCGCGGGCTTAGCGGGGAGCGGGAGCTCGTCGCTGCGCAGGACTTTGAGATTCATCCAGGCAAAGAGCGGCGCGGTGACGAAGGAGAGCGTGGTCGCAAGATCGACGAGCGACTTAAAGCTGCTCGCGAATGCGCTCACGAGGAGCAGCGCCCCGGCGGAGATCACCGCGAGCGTTGCCCAGTATCCCCAACCCCGCTCACCTGACGAGGATGAGCCTGGCTCGCGGAGCTCTCGGAGCGTCGCATCCACGGCCCGGGGAAAGCCATCTTGCACGGTCAGGGTCGTGGACAGCATCGTCGTGAAGGCGGCGACCAACATCACGGGCGCCGCCCACTGCCCCAAGCCCATCGCGTAGACCTCGACAAAGCGGACGGCAAAGGCCCCGGGAGCGTCTGGGAGCTGACCGGTCCCATACAGGGCACCCGCACCCATCGCCAGGAAGCAGACTGCGAGCACGGTCGCGCCGATGTAGCCGACGTTGAAGTCCCACAGTGAGAGCGAGAGGGGCACGCGGGTGTCCTCGCTGCGGTCCTTCTCCAATGACCAGAGTGACTGCCACACGGACAGATCGATGGCGGTTGGCATCCAACCGATGAGGGCGGCAATGAACGCGATGTTGCGCGGAGACGCCTCAGGCAGCAGCGGGGTCCAGGGCACCGCACTCACGTCTCGGCCGAGCAGTAGGCCACTGAGGGCAACCAGCGTCGAGACCGTCAAGAGCAGCATCATGAACTTCATCACGCCGTCAAGGACCGCAAAGCGATTGCTTGCCAAGACGATCGAACACGCGGCGAGGATGATCGCGGCCCAGACCGGCACCGAGAGCGCCGACGTCCCGAGTGCGCTCGCCATACCGGCGGTGACGATCGTGACGGCCGCGAGCACCGTAAACATGGTCGCCAGCGTGAGCGCCAAGTACACCCACAAGATCCAACGGGCCACGCTGCGGTAGCCATCCAGGAGGCTGCGGCCGGTCCCTGCCGTCCAACGCGTTGCCGCCTCAAACGCCGGATACTTAAAGAGGTTGGCGGCCAGCACGACCCACAAGAGGGCAAAGCCGTAGTCAGCTCCGGCCCTCGTCGACTGCACGAGGTGCGAGACACCTACCGCAGTGCCGGCAAAGAGGAGACCGGGGCCGAGGGCCGCGAGGCGCGCTCGCATCCCGGTCGCGCTCGCCACAGGATGCCCAAGGCGATCTCGCGTCTCGCTGCCCGCCTGAGAGCGCTGCGTTCCGGGGCCCTGCGGATTTGGTGGTGGGCTCGACAGGTCTTGATTCATCGAAGGTATTCGGCGACTGCCTCGACCGGACGGAGTGTCTCATAGACTCGACCCGCGAGAACGGTCACGCGCCCATCGTCCAGCTTGCTGCAGGCTAGCTCGAACAACCAATGTGCCAGCCGCTCGGATGTCGGGCTGAACGGAAAGACCGCCACCTTCATGCCCCCGGGATACTCGGCGCGAGCGCCATGGACGACGAGGGAGGGTCGCCCCGTGCTCGAGCCAGCGGGCTCATCGCGACGAGAGGCGAGCAGGCGCTGCCCGAGCGCGCCGAGCTCTTGGCGGACGTCATCCCAGGTGTCGACGCCGACGGCGAGCCCATGATCAAGCAGCTTGTGACAAGGGGTGAGGACCTCGCCCTTGAGCCGCGAGAAGTCGACGACGAAGCCTTGCTCGTCGAGTTCTTGCGCGCCGAGATCGACTTCGAACTTCCAGGTATGGCCGTGGAGATTGATGCACGGTCCTCTGTGCCCCCGCACGTGGTGGGAGAAGTCGATATCGATAGATTTGCGGATCCGGTACATCGCGGCCTTGGCTGGACGGGCTCGACCGCCGCTAGAAGAAGCGATACACGAGGCTGAGCGCCGTCGCGGTGTCGAGTTTACGGACGTCGGGGAGCGGTCCGTTATCAAAGCGCATTGCGAAGGTCGTGTTGATCGCGAGCGACTTGATGAGCTGTACGGTCAGGCCAGTCTCGAGGTTGACTCGGATCTGCTCACTGACCGCGAAGTCGGCCGTCTTGATAAAGCCTTGGAGGTACTCAACGCCGGCGTTGAAGGCGACCTTGTCGTTGATCTGGTTGACGTAGCCGAGGAACAGGCGCGCCGCGTTGCGGTAGCCATTCTTCGCCAGCAGGACCTGGACGCCGTCGGGTCCAAAGATCGGGTTGCCGTCCGCGTCGACCGTTCCGCGAGCATCGTCGCGACGAAGGTCATATTGGAAGTCGTATCCAAGCTCCGCCCAAAGCTCGTGCTTGGGTTGAGCGATGAAGTAGTAACCAAAGCCGGGACCGACGTTGAGACGCAGGTCGAGTCCCTGGAACCGGTCGTGGCGTGCGGTGGAGTTGACGTAGGCGACCCATCGCTTGGCAAAGAATACGTCGTAGCGCGCCTTGCCTTGGACGTTGAGCGCGGTGGGCTGCCACTTGTTGGTGCCCGCATCGGGTAACGCGGCCGCGGCATAGTTCATCGCGGCAGCGGAGCCAAATCGGTGACGGCCACGCTGAATCTTGAAGTTGACTCCGCCCGTCATCGCGAAGTTGCGCGCGTTGCCGGTGCTGAGCAGCGCGCCTGCATTGATGTCGAGCGAAGTCAGCTTCGTGTCCTCAAGGTTGTGCGGCTGTTCGGCCGCGTTGAACTTGTCCGTCGCTCCGGTCACATCGGTCGAGCCACTCGTTGCCGTCTTGCCACCAACCTGCCCACTCGGGACCGGAGCGGGGGCGCCAAAGAAGCTGGTCGGCTGCCAGTAGCCCACGCCGAAGCTCAACGTGCTGCGTGGCATCGCGGCATGGGCATCGAGCTGCGCGAGCTCGTGCTCCGATGGCGCAAGCGTCCGAGAAGACTTCGGAATGCCTGCCACATGCTCATCCAGCGATCGCGTGATGGCCAGATCATCGTGACTCGGTGCTGTCGGAGAAGAGGACGCTGCGTGTGACTCGGGCGAATTCGGCGCCAGAGCCATGACGAGGAGCAGAGACGTCGCCAGCATCGTCGCGCCTATACCCGATCTGGAAGTGGAGGAGCCAACTTCACGGCGCGGGGCGTGATCGCAGCCAATCGCACGACCAATTGGCTGCGGGTCGTGTCACCTGGCGCCCGCGCGAAGTGTCGGCGGGGGCCCGGCACTGACGCGGCTGCGTTGGCCAATCGCGTACATGGCGCAGTTGAGCGACGTGCGAACGCTTCCCGGCACTTGACTCGAGGCGCGGGATCGAGGAGAGATATCCGGACATCCTGATAGACAGATGGCCGACATCGACGCCACGCTTGGTGCGCTTACAGCGCTCGCGGACCCCACGAGGATCCGGCTGCTCAGCCTGCTTCAGGGTGAGGAGCTGGCCGTGGCGGAGCTGACCCGCATTACGGATCTCCCGCAGTCCCGCGTCTCGACGCACCTCGCGAAGCTCAAGGCGGCCGGCCTGCTGCGAGAGCGACGGGTCGGCGCCTCAACCCGCTGCACGGTTGTGGATGAAGGATGCATCCCGTCCCCGGGACGCGAACTGTGGCGAGCGCTTGCCGACGGTGTCGATGACGAGGTGATCGTTCGCGATCGACAGCGTCGCGACGCACTCATCGCCGCACGTGCTTCCGAGCAGGAATGGCCGGACCTCGTCGCGGGCCAAATGGAACGAGCCTATTCGCCGGGTCGCACCTGGGAGGCAACCGCGCGTGGCCTGGTCGGACTGCTTCGGCTCGGGGATGTTCTCGACATCGGCTCGGGTGACGGCGTGCTTGCGTTTTTGCTTTCGCTCCGTGCGAAGTCGATCACGTGTCTCGATCGCTCTAGCAAGGTGCTCGATGCGGCGCGCACCCGACTCTCTCACCTTGAGAATGTTTCGCTGATCGAAGGCGATATGCATCGTCTGCCTTTCGCGGACAACAGCTTCGACCAGGTACTCCACTTTCACGTGCTGACCTACGCCCACGATCCCGCGCTCGCCCTGCGCGAGGCGAGCCGCGTCCTCCGGCCCGGTGGCGACCTGGTCGTGGTCACGCTGCTTGAACACCGCCACGAGGAACTCGCCGCCAGCTATAGCCAGTCGATCGCTGGCTTCTCGCGCGAGGGTCTCCACGAACTTGTGCGAGCCGCCGGTCTCGAGGTCTCGCTGTGCGAGGTCACCTCGCGCGAGCGCGCCAAACCCCATTTTGAAGTCTTGACTGTGTTTGCCCGCCGACCCGAAGCAGCCGCTCCCCGCGGCACCAACGACTTGCAGCACAGCTAGCGCGGTCACCCTCTCTCGCCACGCCTCTCTCCGACACACACCATGACCTCCACGTCCACGACCCTTCGTGAACTGCTCTCTCAGCGCATCTGCATTCTCGACGGTGCGATGGGCACGTGTCTGCAGGAATATCGCTTCGACGAGCAAGACTATCGTCGCGGCCACTTTGAGTCGCACCCAAGCGACCTCAAAGGCAACCACGATCTCCTCGTCCTGACTCGGCCCGATTCGATCGGCGAGGTGCACGACCGATACCTGGCGGCCGGCGCGGACATCATTGAGACCAACACCTTCTCGTCGACTCGAATCGCGCAGGCAGACTACGCACTTGAGCATACCGTGCGCGAGCTCAATGTCGCCGCTGCACAAATCGCGCGACGGTGTGCGGATGCATGGACCGCCAAGACGCCAAGTCGGCCGCGCTTTGTCGCCGGCGCGGTGGGACCCACCAACCGCACTCTTTCGATCTCCCCGGACGTCAATGATCCAGGCTTTCGGGCCGTGAGCTTTGATGAGGTTCGCGACGCCTATGCGGAGCAGATTGAGGCGTTGATCGAGGGAGGTGTGCACCTGCTCCTCGCCGAGACCAGCTTCGACACGCTCAACCTCAAGGCCTTCATCGTCGCTGCCAAGGACATCTTCCAAAAGACCGGCGTCGAGCTGCCGGTGATGCTGTCGGCAACCATCACCGACCGCAGCGGACGCACACTCTCTGGGCAGACCGTCGAGGCGTTCTGGACGGCCGTGAGTCACGCGCGACCGCTTAGTGTTGGCCTGAACTGCGCGCTGGGTGCCGAACTCATGCGTCCATTCCTCGCGGACTTGTCGCGCATCTCCGAGACCTTCGTCAGCGCGTATCCCAACGCCGGCCTACCGAACGCGTTCGGCGAGTACGACGAGTCTCCAGAGGAGACCGCGGAGCTGGTGCGGGAGTTCGCGACCTCCGGCCTCGTGAACATCGTCGGCGGCTGTTGTGGGACCACGCCCGAGCACATCGCCGCAATTGCGCGGGCTGTCGAAGGCGTCGCTCCGCGTGTGCCTGTCGTCCCCGATGAGACATCGACCAAGCTCTCGGGTCTTGAGCCGCTGCGCATCGATGATCGCTCGGGCTTTGTGATGGTTGGTGAGCGCACCAACGTCACCGGATCAAAGAAGTTCGCCCGCCTGATCACCACGGGCGCCTACGACCAAGCTCTGGAGGTTGCGCTCGATCAGGTTCGCGGCGGCGCCAACATTCTCGACGTCAACATGGATGAGGGCATGCTGGACTCCGAGGCGGCGATGACTCGCTTCCTCAACTTGATCGCCAGCGAGCCCGAGATCGCGCGCATTCCGATCATGATCGACAGCTCGAAGTGGAGCGTGCTTGAAGCCGGTCTCAAGTGCGTGCAAGGAAAGCCGGTCGTGAACTCGATCTCGCTCAAGGAGGGCGAGGCCGACTTCCTCGACAAGGCCCGCACAATCCTCAAGTACGGTGGTGCTGTCGTCGTGATGGCGTTCGACGAGACTGGGCAGGCAGAGACCACCCAGCGCAAAGTCGAGATCTGTTGCCGTGCCTACGACCTGCTGCGAAGCAAGCTCGACTTCCCGGCAACCGACATCATCTTTGACCCCAACGTCCTCGCGGTCGCGACCGGAATCGAGGAACACGCACGCTTTGCAGTCAACTTCATCGAAGCGGCGCAGCAGATCAAAGAACGCTGCCCAGGCGTACGCATCAGCGGTGGTATCAGCAATCTCAGCTTCTCATTCCGCGGCAACGACACCGTGCGCGAGGCGATGCATTCCGCGTTCCTCTACCACGCGACCAAGGTCGGCCTGGACATGGGCATCGTCAACGCCGGCCAGCTCGTGGTCTATGACGACATCGAAGCCGAGCTCAAGACGCTCGTCGAGGATGTTCTGTTTGATCGCCACCCCGAGGCGACGGAACGCCTCATCAACCACGCCAAGACCCTCTCACAGGGAGGCAAGCGGCAGGTCGCGGACTTGAGCTGGCGTGAGCGCAGCGTTGAGGATCGTCTCGCGCACGCGTTGGTGCAGGGTGTCGTCGATTTCATCGAAGAAGACGCCGAGGAGGCCCGCGTCGCGTTGGGTCGTCCCCTCTCCGTCATCGAAGGTCCGCTGATGGCGGGCATGCGCATCGTCGGCGACCTCTTTGGGGCCGGCAAGATGTTCCTGCCGCAAGTCGTCAAGAGCGCGCGAGCGATGAAGCGCGCGGTCGCGTACTTGACTCCGTTCATGGAGGAGGAGCGGGCCGCAGCGGGTGAGAGCGCGCACCGATCACAGGGGCGCATGGTCATCGCGACCGTCAAGGGCGACGTCCACGATATCGGCAAGAACATCGTCGGGGTTGTGTTGCGCTGCAATGACTACGAGGTCGTCGATCTCGGTGTGATGGTCAGTTGCGACCGGATTCTGGACGAGGCCGAGCGACTCGGCGCAGACGTCGTCGGCCTGTCGGGTCTGATCACACCGTCGCTTGATGAAATGGTCTATGTCGCCAAGGAGATGCAGCGACGACAGATGCGTCAGCCGCTGCTCATCGGTGGCGCGACGACCAGCAAACAACACACCGCGGTCAAGATTGCACCCGGCTACGGTGGGAGCACGATCCACGTCCTGGACGCCTCGCGCGTCGTCGATGTGATGTCGAGCATCATGGACCCGCAGCGCAACGAGGCGTTCGACGAGGCGAACCGCCGCGAGCAGGTCCGGATCCGCGATTCCTACTCGGCGACTTCGGTCAAGGAGATGCTCACGCTCGCCGCTGCACGCGAGCGCCGACCCAAGCTGAGCTACACCGCGGAGGACCTCGCGAGACCGAGCTTTGTCGGCCGCAAAGAACTCCGACGTCAGCCGCTGAGAGAGATCGCGGAACTCATTGATTGGACCTTCTTCTTCTCGGCGTGGGAGCTCAAGGGACGCTATCCCGGCATCCTTGAGCATCCGACACAGGGGGCCGCCGCGCGCGAGGTCTTCGCGAATGGCAAGGCCATGCTGGAGCGCATTATTGAGCGCGAAGAGCTGGTCGCGGACGCCGTGCTCGGCTTTTGGCCCGCCTGCAGCGAGGGCGACGACATCGTCGTATTCGACGAAGCAGGGAATCAGGAGAAGCTGCGCTTTAACATGCTGCGACAGCAAGTCGTCACCCAGAACCAGCCGCAGCGCTGCCTGTCCGATTTTGTGGCTCCGCGTGGTCCGCATGGTTTGGATGCGGTGGGGGCCTTCGCCGTGTCCATCCAGGGTGCCGATGAGCTTGCGCGCAAGTACGAACAGGAACATGACGACTACTCGGCGATCATGGTCAAGGTGCTTGCAGACCGACTCGCGGAGGCATTTGCCGAGTGGCTCCACCGCGAGGCCCGTCGCGCGCTTGGCTATGGCAAGAGCGAAGACTTCAGCGTCGACGATCTGATCGCCGAGCGCTATCGAGGCATCCGTCCGGCGTTCGGCTACCCCGCGTGCCCAGATCACACCGAGAAGGGGAAGCTCTTCGCCCTACTTGGCGCCGACGCTGTCGGGATCACCTTGACCGAGCACTTCGCGATGTCGCCTGCATCCAGTGTCAGCGGACTCATCTTGGCGCATCCGGAAAGTCGGTACTTCAGTCTAGGTCGCCTCGCCGAGGATTCCGTTGTCGACTACGCGGCACGCAAGCAGATGACCGTCGCAGAAGCAGAGCGCTGGCTCGGTCCTTCGCTGGGTTACGATCCCGATCGTCGGTCGGGCGACGAGCGCGCGGCCTAACTGAATATTGGGCCGAACGACGGAGACGGGTTGGCAAGCCGCACTTTGCCGGGATCTCTGCCTGCAAGCTTGACGGGCTCACAGGCGCGGTCGCACACTGCCGGCTGCGAATCGCAACGTGGCAGGCCCTCACGACACAGGACCCAAGCCCTCGGGCGTGACGCCGGACGAGTCGGTGTCCATGCTCGCCGAGCTCCTTGGAGACACAGAGCCGACCCACGTCGATCTGGACTCGATTCGCGATGCCACCGTTCTTGAGTACCTGCTGACAGAGGCTGAAGCGGAGTTCCTCGCCGCTGCACGACCCGCGATCGGCACGAGCGCTCCCAAGCCCGACGCAAACGTCGCGCCCGCCGAGCCCGGCGGCTCGAAACCCGCCTCTCCGCAAGGGGCCGGCGTGACAGAGTCGGGTAAGCCTTCGCGGGCATCAAATGACGGGATCGACCCGCTTCGCTCTGCCGCAAGCGGGGTCCGCTTGAGCCTGCCCGATGACGATGCAAGCGGCCGTCGCAGCAAGCTCTCGGGTATCGCTCGGCATATCGCTGCGGTGTCGCGGACGACCGAGGGACCTGCGCCGGCTCCACCTGACAATCCGGCGCCAACCCAGTCCGCGGTCGCGCGTGCCGTCGCGCTCGATGAGGCAAAGGAGCACGCGGAGACACTCGCGACGCCGCCGCTTCCAAGGTCTGTCGGAAGCGCCGCTAAAAGGCACGTGCCGGCAGAGTCCTCGGGCGACTCGAACACTGCGACCGAGAGCGGTGAGTCGGAGATGGTGCCGGTCGCGGCCCGTGCCGCCCCGCTCGACATGCGAGACGCCGGGGCGGTGGTTGCTCGACGACGCGCAAGCATCCGCGCGGCCCGTGCGAAGAAGAACTTCGGCGCGGGCAGTTGGGATGAGGACGCGAGCAGCGTTCGCGTTCGCAGACGACGCTTGTGGCTCGCGGCGGGGACCCTTTGGGGGCTCGCGCTCCTCCTCCGTGGAGGCACGCTCTTGCTGGGTGGCCGAGCGACGAGTGTTGAGCTCGACGGAGCCCGGAGTCAGGCGCGCGTGCAGACGGAGCGAAACACGGCTGCGCCAGACGATGGACGTCATCCGAGCCTTGGTCTCGACAGCTCCCCGATCGGTGATGGCACACAACCCGTCGGCGAACTGACGCAAGACGGTGAAGCGCCGTCTCTTCCAGGCCAAGGCTCATCCAACGATGTTGCCGACGGCGCCGCCGTAGGACCGGTGATGCCAGCGAGGCAAGGGGCGCGAACGTGGCAGCGACCTGGCTGGGAGAAGGACCTCAAGCTCCCAACTCAGGTCATGTACACCATCAAACGCGGAGGGACGGCACGCACGGTCGCCAACCTGTACAAGATCTTTCATCACGAGATGGAGTCGCTCAATCCCGGCGTCCCACTCGATCGCGAGCTGCCGCCCAACACGCGCGTCGTGGTTTGGAAGCAGAGTGCGGATGTTGTCAGCGAGTCGGTCGGATTCCCGGGCGACGGCAGTCTGGTCGGCGGCGTGCCAATGCTCGAAGGACCCGGTCGCGAGCTCAAGATGACGCCCTGGAAGAGCTGGGCGACGATTGAAACCGTCGCGGTCATGGATCTTGCGCTGCGCAGCTGGAAGGCTCGCTTTCCGCAGGAACAGCCGATTCTGGTCGGCAACATGTCCGCGCCCAAGGGCGGCAAGCTTGAGCCCCATAGCAGCCACCAGTCTGGCCGCGATGTCGATCTTGGCTATCCGCAGAAGTGGGACGGCAAAAGCGAGCTGGGCTGGCAGACCATGGACGCTCGCAATCTCGATCGCGATTTGACCTGGTCGCTCCTCGAGTTGCTTGTCGAAACCGGCGCGGTCGAGGTCATCTACGTCGACACCTCGCTGCAAAAGCTGCTCTACGAGCACGCCAAGAGTAAGGGCAACGTCCCCGAGTCAGAGTTGTCGCGCTGGATGGAGTATCCCGGAGGTCCGGGTAGCAACGGCCGCGCGGTGATGCAGCACGTGAAGGGACACGTCGATCACCTGCACGTTCGATTCAGTTGTCCCGCCGCGCAGCGTCGCTGCCAGAGTCGCGATCGGGAGTAGCGCTGGCCAACGTTGCAGCACGTGTGTGCGGCCCGGCGCAAACGCCCCAGTTACGGCAGGCAGTTACGGCAAGCAGTTACGGCAAGCAGTTACGGCAAGTTAGCGCCCCTGCGCGCTGCCTGACGCCGCATCGACCGCATCCACAAACGTGACCACAGCCGCCAAAAAGTCCGGAGCGGCGAGCTCAAGATGGGCTGCGTGATCGGCGTTGGAGATCTTGAACGTTCTCGACGTCGGCATGCCGTTTCGGCGCACGAACGTCTCCATATCCTTGGCGCGGACGTAGGGGTCGTGCTCCCCCCAGAGCATCAAGACCGGCAGTGCAAGGGCCTCGGGTCGTAGCACGTTGAATTCGTGCATCGAGGTCCAGTCCGCGCGCACCGGGTCGGAAGCAAGACAGGCGTCGACGTAGGCGTCGATTACCTCCTGCACGACCTGCTTCACCCGAAAGTCGGATGCGGCGCTCTTACGTGAGTTGGCGGCTGCCGGGGCCGCATCATGGTTCGTCTCTTCGGCCCATGTCTTGTCGAGCGTGGCAGGATATCCAAACAGAATCACTGCACGCGCTGCGTCGGGATGCTGCTGGATCGCCATCTGGCTCGTCAGCGCGCCCATCGACCAGCCGAGTACCACCGGCTTTTGTGTTGCCGCGCACGCGGGGTCGCCTCGGCCTTTGGGGGAGGCATCGCAGATCCATTCGAGGGTAGCGCTGACGTCGTTCGCTGCTCGCTGCGGCGTGAGCCAGCCAGAGGCGTCGCGGGGTGTCTGTCCGTAGCCGCGCAGATCGACTGCATAGACGGAGAAATCCGAGAGTGCGAGCTGATCCATCAGCGACCACGGCGAGGGGGCGTGCGCACGCTTGGTGAGTGCGGGGACACGAAGGTCCCAATCGGGTATGGCGCTCCAGGTGCGACCGTGGACGAGCAGGATCGCTCCGCGCTTGGGTGAGGCCGAACTCTTGTGCCAAACCCGGAGCGGATGGCCGTCGACCTCGACGGTCAGCGCAAGCGCCGGAGCGCCGGCGGATGGAGGCACGATCGTCGACGCAGCGACCGGGGGATCGGGGTTGCTTGGAGTCTCTGCGGCAGAGGCCCCGGTGGCGCTGCCGCCAGGTTCTGCCTCGCGGTCTGGTCGCGCGGCAGAGCTCTCGGCGCTGCCGGAATCTTGAAGGGTGCCGCTCCGCTCCGCCGCGCAGCCTGTGTCGACGAGCAGAGCAGCCATGGCCATGGACACAACCAGTGCGCGGGCATGTGCAGCGCCCGGCAAACTCACACGAACTGCGAGCCGTGGTGCCACATGTCGCTCGATCGATCCGACGCCATGCATGATAGCGTAGCTACCATGTTCCATCGCTCTTTGAATCGTTGGCTCCCTGGTGTCGCATTCATCGCGTTGCTCGGCATGGTGACCGCGCTTCCGGCGTGTGGGGACGACGCGGCGGACGGTACGGACGCCGCGGGTGACGGCGACGGCGACGGCGGGGAATCGCCGCGCGATGGCCTGTGGAACTACTACGACGGTGGCGTGCAGGAGAACACCTGCGGAAGCGACGACCTCAAAGGGGATAACGACTTGACGTTTGAGGTCATGAACAACGGCGGCGCCGTGTTCACGATCGCGCAAAACGATCCGTACGAGGATTTTGACTGCAACAAGACGGGCAGTGATTTCAACTGTCCGCAACGCCTCAAGGGAGAGGCGCCGATCGCCAATACAGATATCGTGCTGGAGTACTCCGTCGAAATTGACGGTACCTTGCAGAGTGCGACTTCGATGAGCGGGACGCAACGCTTTGACATCGTCTGCACCGGCAGCCAGTGTTCGCTCGCGTCGACCCTGGGCTACACCTTCCCCTGTTACTACACCGTCGACTTCACCGCGGCGTGGAAGCAGGCATTCTGAGCGACGAGCCGACCACGATGCATTGCGAGCACAGGCGGCCTCAGATCCCTCGTCGCAGGGCACAGAGATCGGCCATGTCGGCCGCGTGCCGGAGTGCCTCAATCACGGGTGCGACGTCTGGGCAGTGCACACTTGCCGCGTATGGCAAGGGTTGGAGGGCGCATGCCCGCTTCGGAGCTTGACAGCCAGACGCGAGACGCATCAGCAGGCGAATCGCAGGCACAAACCGATACGACGAACGAGCCGCGCGGCTCTGGTTTGATTCGCGGCCTGCAGCATCTGGATCCCGATGCGACCGCAGCCCCCGCGAAGCTGGAACGAAAGCTCGGCCTCCATGAGGTCCTCAACGCGGTGCTGGGAGTAAGCGACGCACCCCCTCGCATCGGACCCTATCTCCTGCGCCGCAAAGTCGGCGAGGGTGGGATGGGGCACGTGTTTCTCGCAACGGACCCGGCAGGTCAGCCTGTCGCCATCAAGGTCCTGCGCAAAGTGGAGACGGCAGTACGGGCCCGCTTTGGCCGAGAAGTCGCGATTCTTCAGCGGATCTCTCACCCCGGCGTGGTCCAGATTCGCGATCACGGCTGGGACGAGGAAGGAGAGCCCTATCTCGCCATGGAGTGGCTCGAAGGGCACGACTTGGCGCAAGCGCTCACACAGCCGGCGCCGGCCGTCGAAGAAGTCCTCACGCTGGGAATGGCGATCGCGGACGCGATGCAGGCAGCGCACGACGTCGGCGTTCTCCACCGAGATCTCAAGCCCAGCAACATCTTCCTGCTTGGTGGAGAGCTTGCCCGCGCCAAGGTTATCGACTTTGGACTCGCGCGACGTGTCGATACCAACAGTCAATCACGGCTGACCGCGACCGGGGCGCTTGTTGGCACGCCGGCATACCTCGCGCCGGAGCTCTTCTCCCAGGCCGGGGATGTCCGAGCCGACGTCTATGGACTTGGCGCGACGCTCTTCGAGGTGCTCGCAGGACGTCCGCCTTTCGTCGGGGCGACTCCGGGAGAAGTCTTCGTTCAAGTGCTGCAGCAGCCCGCGCCCGAGCTCAACTCACTCGGCGTGCGCGTTTCAGGCCCGCTCAACGCACTGATCGCAAGAATGCTTGCAAAGCATCCCGACGTGCGACCTCGAGATATGCGCGCGGTGCGTCTGATTCTCGCGGAGATACGGCAAGAGCTTGAGCAGGAGCGGCTTCGTGCTCGCGGTGACGCAAGCAAGTCGACTCCCTCCCGTGGGGAAGTGGAGTTTGGTGAGGAGCGTACGCGCAGCGCGAGCACGTCCGCAGTCGATCGCCAAACAGGGACCGATGCGGACGCCGACGCTCTGCAACGCGATTCGAACGGCGCTCAGGCCGAGACGTGGCCGCTCCTTGGTCGCGAGCGCGAGTTGGGGATGCTCGTCGCGATCCGCAACGCGACCACTGCTGATGGCGTCGCGCGCAGTGTTCACTTGGTCGGCGAACGCGGGGTTGGGAAATCCCGACTCGCTCATGCGCTGGGGCGCTCGTGGGTCGGGCTGAGACTCGGCATCTCCGCAAACCAAGACGGCGACCCGGCTGGAATGTCGACCGTAGATGTCCCCGGAGCGCTCCATGTGTTGCATGTCAGGTGCTCAGAGCGCGAGCAGGGAGAGCCATTCTCGCTGCTTCGACGCGTGCTGGAGCGGGCCATCGAACTCGCGAGGGATCACGGTCCTGAGGATCAAGCGCGCGCCTCCCATGAACTCCTCGACGCCATTTACGGGGTCGCAACGGGAGCGGCAGAGCCGATGAAAGCGGAGGAGCTGCGTTTGCGATGGCTCGATGCGGCGCGCGATCTGTTTGTCTCGACGCATACCTGCATTGTCGACGACGCACATCTCGCCGACGACGTCTCGATGCGATTTCTCGCCGCGGCGTTCTTAGAGCTTGGCGATTGGCCGTGGCTGTTGATTCTCAGCTCGCGGCCGGGTGCCGATGCGGACACTCTCGGTCATCGATGGGGACGACCCTTCGACGAGATCGTCGAAGTTCGGCCGCTCGCGCGCCGCTGGATGCACTTGCTCGCACAGCGTCTCTCGGTGCCCGCCGATAGCGTGACGGACCATAGCCGAGGGACGGCTATCGAGAGCGGGCGTCCAGGCGCGCTCGTCGATCTGCACACGTCGGGCCGGGGCCGCGTCGACCTGAGGCAGCTTGAGCCGCCCGCGCGTCGTCTGCTGGCCCAAGCGGCAGTGCTTGGCACGAGCTTCCCGTACTCGGAACTCGTCGGCCTTGCAGCGGACGTCGCAAGGGACGTTGACCCGTGGTTGATCGATCTTGAGCGACGCGCGCTCCTCCGACGAGACCCGGCACAACCTGGCCACGATTCGCAAGTAAAGTTCGTGGACTCGACGGTTCATCAAGCGGTACTGCGCGAGCTCGACGACGACGAGGCACGCTCGTATCACCTGGCGGCGGCGCGACGCCTCAGCAAGGACCAGTCGCCCGCATTTGCTCGGATCGCCGCGCACTATCGCGCTGCGGGAGCGAGCGACCTGGCTGCACAGGCCTTGCTTTCGGTTGCGCGTCTCCTCGCGGCCGCAGAACGTCACCTTGAGGCGCTTGAGACGGTGGATCAGGCGCTTACGCTCCAACCCTCAGCCGAGGTCCGCCGAGATCTCGAGCTATTACGCGCCGATGCGGCGGTCTGGAGCGGCGATCTCGTCGGCGCACTGACGCGCTATCAGGAAATTGCAGCTGCCAGCGAAGCCGGGACGTTGCGAGAGTTCCGTGCGCTCTCGGGCGCCGTGCATTGTCTGGGACAGCTTGGCGACAACTCGAAGATCTCGTCGATCGACAGTCTTGCGCGTGCCCGCATCGCGACCGACCAGGCTGCGAGAGACGAGCAGATGATCGTGATTTGCCGATCGCACTGTCAGCTCGTCGCGAGCGAGACGCTGCCGTACTCGCCGCTGCGCGTCCCCGATACGCTCGCGCCGCTCGAGACGCCCGACGTTCTGGTCGCACACGAAGCCCGCGCCTGGTTCTGGCGGGCACGTGCCGTTGACTTTTCGATGAACGCACTCGGTCGCAGCATCGACGCCTCGATTCAGTCCCACCGCGAGTATCGACTTGCGCAGAACCATCGACTTGCGGTGCTTGGTCAGATCTTGAGCGCGTCTCTATCAACCTGGGCCGGTGACTTCGCTGCCGCGGAGGCTTCGACGGCTCCCGTGCCGGAGATGGCACAGCGCCTCGGCGCCCCATTTCTCGCGACCTGGGCGGCCTACGCGGATGCCAAGCGGCGATTCGAGGTCGGTGAGTTTCACGCGACTCTGGAGGTGCTCCGAGCGATGCTCCCCGGCCTCGAGCGAGCGCCGCGTATGGCCGCCGGTGTGCTCGTGTACGTGGGGAGTTCGCTGATTGAGCTTGGTGACCTCGAGCCCGCGCAGGGCAGCCTTGCACAGGCCCTTGAGCGCCACCCGAGTGCCAGCACGCGGGCGGCGGCGTACGCCGGCCTCGCCCGGATCTTCGCGCACCGCGGCGAGGTCCAAGCGGCCTTGTCGCATGTTCGCGAAGCTCGACAGATTCAACAGTCGCGTGGTCGACTTTTCGAGTTTGGCACCTGGGTACTCTGGGCGGCGGCGAGCGTTGAGATCAGCTATGGCGACCTGGTGCGTGGAGTCGCCGCGCTTGAGGAAGCGGAGTCATTGCTGGCGTTGAATGCCGAGAGCTTTGACTCGCCATTCCGCGCGAGCAGCTACCTCACCGGAACTCGAGTGAATCGGCGGATCGGCGACCTTCGAGCGCAGCTGCGCGGCACGTCGTCAAACGACGAAGAGCCGGCTAGTCGGAAAACGCCTCACTGATCGTCTTGCGAAAGGCTTCGTGCGCGCTGTCCCTCAGGATCTCGCCATGTGCCGGTACCAAATGGCGAAAGTCGAGGGTCATCAAGCGCGTGAAGTCCTCGAGCCTTGGCTCCGCCGCACGGCGCCATCCGGGGCCAATATTTGCCGGTCGGATAAAGCCAAACTCCGCCATCTTGGTCGCGGACACCTCGTCAAAGAAGCGATCGGGTCGCGCCCAGTTCTGCAAGCTGTCGCATGAGATGAGAATGCCGTCATCTTGTGCGAGATGAATGACGCCCTCCGGCACTTTGGTTGTCTCGAAGCAAAAGAGCGACGCATGAGGAAGAAACGGCAAGGGGCCGGGATGTAGCTCTACGTCGGTCGTCTTGCCCGAGTCGTGCGACATCATGGGTGGCGTGCAGAGCGAAGCGGAGTAGCGATCGACGTAGAACGCGTCGTCCATCCCGTGGAAAGCGCCAAGCTTCATGACCCGTTTGACGTTGCCGAGTGCCTCAAGCGAGGAAAGCCCCGCATCGTCCAGACGAACCGAATTGATGATCGTCAGTTCGCCGTCGTGGCGAAGCACACACATGTTGCGGCTGTACTGCCACTGCTGCCCCATAAACGTCGGCGTCGCGGTGCCCGTGACGAAGAACACGTTGGCGAACGGCTCTGAGATCTCGGAGTGGGGAAGTGCAGGTGCGTAGTCAGCCACGGCATAGACCTAACACGGCGCGAAGACTTCGTGCGGCTTGACAGTGCTTCTTTCAGCAATGACGCTGCGCGCGCGTGAACGGAGCTCTGTCAACTGGGTCCTGGGGCTTTCCGCCGCGCGGCGCAGTGGCGTGCGCCGCCGCGCTTTCGCTGCTGGTGGTGACGGGTTGCCGCGTGACTGGGGGCGGCGGTTCATCCTCGAGCGCTCCGGCCTCGCATTCGATCGCAGGCGATCGACCAGACGTCGCCGGCACGGTGCCCGAGTCCGCGCCGCCGGGGTCGGTGACACAGCTCCTTGCGCAGATCGACGCTCGACGTATGGAGCAGGATGTTGTGCGGTTGGAGGGCTTTGGTACTCGTCACACCCTCAGCGACACCAAGAGCACGAACCGTGGCATCGGCGCGGCGAGCCGATTTATCGAAGCGGAGTTTCGTCGCGCGGCTCAGGAGGCGGCACTTGATGCCGCGCTCCCGAAGATCGAGGTCGTCATGGAGACGCATCGCGTCGAGGCGGACGGACGTCGAGTGGATCGCGACTTCCTGCTCGTGAACGTCGTGATGAAGATTCCGGGCCGTGATCCGGCCGCGCGTGAGCGCCACGTCTACGTCGTCGCGCACTACGACTCTCGCGCGTCCGATGTCATGAACGCGCAGATCGACGCGCCAGGAGCGAACGATGACGGCTCAGGAGTGGCGGTACTGCTGGAGCTCGCGCGCGTCCTGAGCAAGGCGGAGTGCGACGCGACGATCGTGTTGCTCGCGACCTCGGGAGAAGAGCAGGGGCTGCTGGGAGCCCATCTGCACGCGCAGGCCGCATTGGAGGCAGGCGTCGCGATCGAAGGTGTCCTCAGCAACGATATCGTTGGCGATCCGACAGGGCCCGATGGCCAAGTCGATGCGCATCACGTGCGAGTGTTCTCCGATGCGTTGCCCGCCGTCCGTGCCGCTGCCGGTAACAGTGCGCCTGTTTCCCGGGAAGCTGGGGCGTCCAATGACGCGGCCCTGGAAGAGCTCGAACGGCTGCGCGCGATGTCGAGCAGCGGCGACGGGATCTCGCGGGCGCTGGCGCGCTACGTGCTGATGGTCGCGGCATGGCATGGGCTTGAGGTTCAGCCGATGCTGATCTTGCGCCGTGATCGCCTGCTGCGAGGTGGGGACCACACGGCCTTCCACGCACGTGGATTCGCGGCCGTACGCTTCACTGAAGTCTTTGAGAACTACGACCGACAGCATCAAGATCCGCGGGTGGAGGGGGGGACCGTGTTTGGCGATCATGCTCGCTTTGTCGATTCGGCGTATCTCGCCAACGTTGCGCGGGTCAACGCCGCCGCCGCGATCCACCTCGCGAATGGTCCGGCGACGCCAAAGCGCGCGCGGGTCGTCGCGGCAGTCCTTGAGAGCGGCACGACGATACGCTGGGAGCGCGGCTCAGACCACGATCTCGCTGGCTACGAGGTTGTCGTGCGAGATACCACGCGGGCCGACTGGGACGATGTCTACGACGCCGGCGACGCGACGGAGCTACGGCTGCCATTGTCGAAGGACAACTACTTCTTCGGCGTGCGGGCCTACGATCGGGACGGCTTCCGAAGCCAGGTCGCGTTCGCCGGGCCGATGGGCGAGTAGGGCTGCGCACAACGGCGATGCCGCTGTTCCTCCATCATCCCCCTAGCCGCCTGCGGGTCACAGTAGATTGTTGGCGCGCAGCTCGGCCGTCACCGGTTGCATGACGCGGCTGTCTATACGGACGAGCGGATTGCCGCCGAGATCGCGGCGGTCGGAGCTACGCTCGATGGCGATGAGGCGCAAGTGCTCCAGTCTCGCCAGCTCTGCGTCGATGTCGAGTGACCCAGGCGCCTGCATCCCCATCAACTCTTGCCGCCGCAGTGGACCGTGGAGTGTCAGAGCGGCCAGGAGGACGCGGCCAGAGAGCGGAAGGTCACCAAGCAACGGGCAGGGCATTGCGGTGATCGGACCGACGATCGCGCGGCCGTTTTCGCCACCCACCACCTTCGTAGACGCGAGCCACAGGCGAAGCGCCTGCCGTGGGTTTCCTCCGCTGAGGATGGCGAGCCGCTCGTACGCACCAAAGCTCGGCCCTCGAAGCGAGCGAACGGCAGCGAGCGGGTTGCGCACGAACTCCCCAAGTCGCGGCCGCCTGGAGTTGATCTCAAGTGACAACGCGCTGAGGCGATGTCGTGCGCTGATCATGGCCTCAAGCGTAGCGGGGGAGGCGGGACCGATGCGGAGCGAGGTTGGAAACCGTGCTCGCAACTCGAGAATCGGGTCGAGCAAACGGACGGACGCTTCGGTCATCAAGACGATCCACATCACATCGCGTGCGTTGGAAGACACCAAGTCCAAGAACCTGCGCATGCGGGCGAGGCCTTCGGGATTTCGGCGAAAGAGTCGCTCTGCGTTCTCGACCACGATGACTTTCGGTCGCTTGCCTTCGTCGGCATCACGGCTCTCGGAGGCGGCCGCACCTCGGACCAATGCCGCGAGAACGGCGAAGTCACGGACCGGGCGGACTTGAAGGATCTCCGCGACCTGGCGGGTGACATCCGCCTCGCGCTCCAGTCCGGGTGAGAGGCGGATCCAATTCACGTCCACGTCATCGGCGGCAGCCGCGGCCAGCCAGCGGACGCAGGTTCGACGGCCCGATCCGCGAGTTCCCCAGACGAGCAGCCCACCGGGCACGCCCGCTCGCCAAGCGTCGAGCGCCAGCCGAGCTTGGCGATACTCCGGTCGCTCAACGATGAGGCCGACGCTCTCCGCAGGAACCGAGGTGAACAGCCGCTCGTAGGGCGCCGGGATCTGGTTGGCGGCACCCGAGCGATAGACCAAATCGACGTAGGCAGCCTGCGCCGCGGGGGGCGTGTGCTCGGCGAAGAGCGCGACGATCTCGTCGCGGAGCGTCGCGGCAACCGGGGCGAGGCGCACAATCCAGGCCTGGACGCGCAGTCGGATCGACTCTCCGATTGCTGCTCGTTGGTTGGCAACGCGTTCTGCATCGCCCGCCTTTCGGAGACGACGCCGGATCTCATCCCATCGTCCTTGTCGCAGCGGGTCGACGGTCCCGTCGGCGTGCTCGCGAATCTTGGTCAGCAGCTTCTCGCGCGCTTGCGCGGATCCCTGGCTGAGATCCTTGCGGCTCGCATCGATCATCGTGATCACGCGGCCGACAAAGCCCCGATCGACGATGCCGCCGCTTTGCAGGTCAACGGCATAGTAGTCGGCGACCTGCCGCGCGTGGTGCAGTCGTGCCATCGCCCGAGCGACGCTGAGTTCCAGCTCCTCCTCCGCAGCGACGCGTGCGACCGTGGATTCCTGCAAGAACGAGCGTTGGAGCCATGCTCGCAAGCGAATCGGTTGGCGACGCTCGCTGCGATCTTGCACGGACTTGCTCGTGCCGCCGATCGGATTCAGTTCCTCGGGGACCTCAAGCAGCGCACGCTCGGGGGCGACGGCCCGCACAGAGATCAGATCCTCGCGCGCAATCGCGGCACTGAGATGCTCAAGCGCGCCAACGAGGACCTCAAGGTCGGATCGGAATGCCTCAACCTCATGGCTGGCTGCCTCGCGGGCGTCGTCACTGGGCAGCCCCTCGTCGCTTGGAAGCGGTGGTCGACGCGGCAGGATCATCGAATCATCGGGGAGCGGTTCGTCCTCCCCGGCGCGCAACTCGGGCAGGTTTGCTAGCGCCTCTTCCGGATCGCCGCCCTCCGTGGCCGCGGTGAGCGACTGGACGAGCGCCGCGCCGCGCCGCTCAATCAGCTCCGTGAAGGGATGCGTCGCAGCGTCCATCACGGTTCGCATGCGCTCTGCGACGCGTGCGACGAAGTCGAGCGTGCGGCCAACGAATCGCTGTGCGTGCGCGAGCGAAATCACTGCGTCGCGATATCCCGCGGCTCGCTCCGCGTCGCCGACCAGGCGCTCGATCAGTTCACTTTTCGCCGCCTGAGCTGCGTCAAAGCGGCGTGAGGGCCGAAAGCTCCACATCGGTCTTTCAAAGGTGCCCGCGAGCTCAGCAGCGGTGAGCAGCTCAGTCCATGTCTCGGCGAGCGAGGCCACGAAGACGTCGCGAACACGCTCGTCGATCGCTCGTGCGCGCTCTTGGATCTTGCGCTCTCGAACACGGGCAGCCGCAGCGGCGAGGCGAATCGCGTCGATGAGCAGCTCTTCTGCCGTGGGTGTTCGTTCCTCCGTTTCGTCCGTCGCCGTGGCATCGCCCTCGGGTTCGCCCTTGGTCTCATCACTCCAGCTCGAGCGCTCGCCGCTGACGTCGCTTGAACCGGACTTGTCGATGCGCCCATCTTCATCCCCTGTGGCCGCCTGGCTCGCCGCTTGTGTGGCGGTCTCACGGCTCTTGGGCTGCGTCGCTGCGAGTTCGAGCCGGTTCGACGAAGTCGAGGCAGACCCCGGGGCCGAGCCCGGCCCGTGCTCGGACGCGCTCGCATGATCGTGACCACCGTGGGCGGCAATCGGTCCCGTAAGACCCGTCGCGGGGCGCTTGAGCTCGCCTTGAATTGCCTCGTGGAGCTCGAGACGCGCGACTCGGTAGTGCTCAAGGAGATCCCACCAAAGATCGGCTTCATGAGGAGCAAGTCCTGTCCACAACCTCGCGGGCACCTCGAGTGTCACGTAGTAACGCCACAGCCGACCGAGCGGGACGATGCGCGTACCGCTGCCCACGATCGTTCGTCGCAGTCGCCGTCCACGGCGGATCATCCGCGACATCCTGCTGCCGCGGACGGTGAACAGCTCGGCTTCGCGCATGACGCGATAGCTGCTTTGGAAAGGCTCCATCTGCTCAAGGGCGGCTAGCAGCGAGGTGAGCTCTTCGGCTCGAACCGGGTTGAGTTCGACGCGACCACTCCACGGTCGTGACGCAGCGACGATGGCACCATCGAGCTCTGCTGCGAGTACCGCGAGTTTCGCACTGCGCTGCTCCGCACCGAGCTTGGATTCGATGATCGCGACGCTTCGATCGAACAGGGCCGTGATGGTACGGCTGGCGTTGAGCAGCTTTGCGGCACGGGCAGCGCAGCGCTCGCTGAGTTCGCCATCCACTCGCGTCTTCTTGATCGCGAGCATCTCCTCGCGAAGCGCGAACAGTCGAGCTTGCAGCGCCGGGTCCGCGACCATCGGCATCTTGAACTCGGTGACGCCGCTGCCGCTGGACCTCGAAGAACGAGCACCGAGATCCTCGACACCGCGCTCGCGTGCCGCAGCAGACTCACCGACCGTGTCGAGCGCGCGAGCGAGCAGGGGCGGCCCGAGCATGATGTAGACGATCACGGTCGCGGTCACGACGGTGCGGAGCTCTTCGCCCCAGCTAGGAATCGCCGCCGCGACCGCGCCGGCGAGGACAAGATCGACGCCGCCTTGCGAGAAGAAGCACCGCCACAGGTTCTTCCGGGTTGGGTCGCCGGGCGGAAGCATCCGCATCGAGCCGTGGACTGCGGCGTAGAAAGACAGCACGCGCACGGCCACGAGCGCCACTGTTAGCGGGATGTAGGTCGCGAGCGTGCCGACATCGAGACGCGCCGTCTGGGTCATGAAGTAGACCATGAAGACCGGTAACGCCATCCGCTCGAAGATGTGGACGAGGTCGTGGCCGTATCGCGAGAAGTTCTGCACGATGAAGCCGGCGAAGATAAACGCCAGCAGCGTCTCGGCGTGTAGTCGTTCAGCCGCGAACGAGGTCACGAAGATGACCGCGAGCGCGAACAGCAGCGCCTCGCGCTTGACGAAGTGGAGATACGCGATGAACGCGGCGCCAGCGATGGCACCGAGCACCGCCGACCAGGCGAACTCCCCCGCGACGTGTGGAATCGCCTCCGCGAGCCCCTCAAGGTGAAGTCCTGCGGGGCTCACGGCGAGCTTTGCCGCGGCAAGCGTCAGGAGGAAGCTCGCCACGAGAAGGATGTCGCCGAGCACGACGACGCCGAGCACAAGCGAGGTAAAGGGGCCCTTGGCTCGAAGCTCCTGCAAGAGCGCAAGCGTCGCCGCAGGGCTCATGCCCGCCGCCAACACGCCAAAGATCAGCGCCACGATCCACTTTTCGGTATTGGGAATGCCCTGGACGAAGGGCACGCTCTCTGGATACACGGTCCCGAGGATCATCACGGTCACGGTGACGGCCGGGACCGTGAGGCAGAAGATCGACGCGGCGACGACCGTAATCTTGCCGATCTGTTCGCGGAGCTGACCGACCTGGATCTCCGCGCCGCTGGTTGTTCCGATCACTCCGACCGCAAGGACATTGATGAGGCCAAGATCATGGATGACCTTCTCGGACAGCGGCGCTAGCTCTGCAGAGCCAAGGACCAGGGCGACGAGGTGAGGGCCAAAGAGCATCCCGGCCACGAGGTAGCCGAGGAGTCCCGGCAGCCGCATGCGGCGGAAGAGCTCGCCAAACGTAAACGCGGCGAGCAGCATGAAGCCCACCGAGACCAGCGTGTTGCTGGTCAGAATGGTTTCCGAGTCGACCTGCGCGCCAAGGCTGGTGACCACCTGCATCAGCAGGAGGAGGATCACGACCACGAGGATCTGCACTGGCATCTAGAGCCCCTCCAGGTCGACTCCAATGCCCCCGGTCCGACGTTGCGCCTCGGGCGGAACGTCGGCCGCGTCCAAGAGCCAGCTTCGAACCCAACGCAGCGACCAGAACTCGCTGATGACCACCGCGATCAGTGCCGGAGCGTAGAGCTCGCGCACCCCCGGGACGTGCCCGTAAAAGATTCGGGTGCTGAGCAAGAACGCGACCATCAGTCCGCCCGGCGCGAAGGTGGCCGCTCCGAGCTCGGTCACGGGCTCCACCGCACGCGCACCAAGCACGCCGCCGATTCGACGCCCCGCATATCGAAGCGCGAGTAGCGGTACGACCAGCGCGAAGGTCCAGAGTGGACCCACCGACCATTCAAGTCCTGCGAAGAAAAAGATCGCGATCACAAATGGGCGTCGGACCGAGACCAGCATCTCCCGCACCTGCGCGCCGTCGCGGCAGGTGGCGATGAAGACGAACCCGCACACGAAGTTGACGAACATCGTCGACATTTGCATCGAGAATGCAAAGCCGCTGCAAAACACCACCATCCCGATCACGACGGCAAAGAGCGCGCGCTCGTCGAGCTCGCGCTGCAGCAACGCAGCAAAGACCAACCCAATCACGCAGCCCCCGCCGATCTGGATCGCGCACGCGCGCGCAAACTCAAGGGGCACGCGCAGCGCGAAGGTGTCGCCGGCACGCAGGAGCGCGAAGATCAGGCCAAAGGTCAAAACTGCGGTGATGTTGCAGATCGCCGCTGCGCGCACGCCACGAGCAAGAGCCGGACCCCGAGCGTCGAGATGAGCGCCGATGGCTCGAATCGCAGAGCCATCACTGCCCAGCGAGGCAGCACCGAAGATGAGGATCGCTGCCGTCCAGGCGTCGGGCGCCGTGACGTCCTGGCCGGCGATCAGCATGGCGAGCATCATCACGCCGCTGGTCATCAAGAGCGTGCTCGCGGCGATCAGGATCGCCGCACGGCGGACACCTTGCGCGCCTTCGCTCGTCGGTTCCGTTCGCTTGCCGACGCCCTGCGAGCCGCCCGTGGCTGGGGATCCGATCGCGGTCGTCCACAACTCGCGGGCCTCTAGGCCGAGAAACATGCCGAGTGCGCCAGCACCCACCAACAAGATCGGCCGCAGGTCCTCCGCATTCTCTGGGTCGATGATGCCCAGCAGAGGACCGACAAAGGCGCCGAGCACGATGTACTCGACGCCGCTGACGACCGCGAAGCGCGATGCCAGGCGCCCGAGCACCAAGTGCGTGACCGCGTACCCAACGCCAACCGCGGCCAGGAGCAGCACCACGTTGTAGAACGCTTCATCGTTGAGCGCGCCCGCGGCGAAAGCACGCGAGGGGAGCAGGCAGATGAAGATCGTGACGGCCGCGATCAGGGGGCGCGTCCCCTGGCGTGTCGACGGGCCCGCGCCTCGCAGACGGAACCCAATGCGAGCGATCCAAGGCGCTCGAGACTCGTCACGGTTGCTGCCGGTCGACGCTCCCCCCTGGTCCGCGGTTGCGGTGCTCTGCCGTCCTAGACTTCGGGGGGCACACCGCGTTTGGGGCACGGCTTTCACTCTACCATGCGGCGCAATAGCGACCGGTGGCCGGTCGCCGCCGCATCGTCGGTTGCGTAAGGACCATCGCGTCGCGAACGCCAAGCCGGGCGACGGCCAGCGAAGCTCACTTCGAGACATGAACCGGCGAGCAGCGGTCGTTGCCTCGCATCGCGCTGGTTCGGCTCAACGGACAATCAACGACAGGTGGCGCGAGAACCCGTTTCTCACGACGACCGGTCAGCTCGGTTGTGTCGCGGTGGCGATGTCACGGCGTATGTCTGGGAAGAGCTGCGCGCGACTAGTAGCGCGGCACTGAGGGGTCGATCACGGCGGACCACGCGTCGATGCCTCCCACGAGGTTATAGACGTTGCGGTAGCCACGGGCGACCAAAGCCTGTGCGGCGCGGAGGCTCCGACCGCCATGATGACAATGGAAGACGACGACCGCGTCCGGCGGCAGCGCACTGATTTGGGCACCGACCGCATCATCCAGGAGGACGGCGCCGGGGATGGTTGCGATCTCTCGCTCGGCCACGGTACGGACATCGACAAGCAGGAACTTGTCGCCGCGATCGAGACGCACCTTGAGTTCTGCGACCGACATATCCTGTACGCCGACCGGTGCGTTAGGGTTGTCTAGCTTAAAGCCCTGCTCGCCGCCCTGATCGACGTAGTCGATGACCAAACCCCGCGCGCGTCGGGCCGTCGGGCGATCCATCGCAATGCGGACTCCCTGCGACTCCGTGAAGAGGTCACCATCCTCAGGCGGCGCGAGGGCGAGGTCATTGTTGAAGCGCGCGTCGATCGTAACGCGCAGGCAGGACATGCCACCATCGTCTTGATCGGCGAGTGCGTCCAAGATGACCGAGGCCGCCGCCGAGGTCAGCGTGATATTCGCGGGCTCGGGGGCCGCGGCGGCGCTGCCGAGCGCCTCGACGATCTCGCCGGACGACTCCAGCTCGCGGACGATGTCAGCTCCCCCAATAAACTCGCCCTCGACAAAGAGCTGCGGGATGGTCGGCCACTCACTGTAGCGCTTGACCTCCTCGCGCAGTTCGGGGTCCTCCAGCACGTCGATGGTCACGTACTCGTCCAGATAGCGATCGAGGACCTCGACCGTCGAAGCAGAGAAGCCACAGCGCGGCGCTTGCCGGACTCCCTTCATGAAGAGCACCACGGGCGCAGAACGGACGAGCTGATGGACGCGGTCAGAGGAGCTTTCGCCCGGCATGCGCGGCAGTGTGGCGCAACGCCGCCAGAGTCGCCAGACTCCGTGCGATGAACCTGGCGGACAAGGCGCTTCGCATCGGCGAGCAGCTCGACGAACTCTATCCGGCGCCTCCCGTTCCGTTAGATCATGTCGATCCCTACACTCTATTGGTCGCGGTGCTGCTGTCGGCGCAGACGACCGACGCACGCGTCAACATGGTCACGCCGGGCCTCTTTGCCGCCGCCCCGACTCCCGTTGCGATGGTGAAGCTGGGGGAGGCGAAGATCCTTGAGCACATCAAGACCTGCGGCCTGGCTCCCGGCAAGGCCAAGGCGATTGCGCGTCTTTCGGAGATCTTACTGACCGAGCACGGAGGCGAGGTGCCGGCCGATATGGAGGCGCTGGAACGCTTGCCGGGCGTCGGCCACAAGACCGCGAGCGTGGTCATGACTCAGGCCTTCGGCGTGCCGGCCTTCCCCGTTGACACCCATATTCATCGTCTCGCCGGTCGTTGGGGGCTCTCCCGCGCGGCCAACGTCACCGAGGTCGAACGAGATCTCAAGCGCCTCTTTCCCATCGACACCTGGAACCGGCGGCACTTGCAGATCATCTATTTTGGCCGCGAGTACTGCCCCGCGAGGGCACACGACGCGAGC
This sequence comes from uncultured Nannocystaceae bacterium, assembly GCA_964626165.1. Taxonomy (GTDB): domain Bacteria; phylum Myxococcota_A; class Polyangia; order Nannocystales; family Nannocystaceae; genus CAZVEM01. Next base: position 5,048 of record CAZVEM010000008.1, on the reverse strand, counting down.
AAGTGCCCGATCTGCTCTTGGGCGACCACCAAGAGTCGGATCGCGGCGGAGGCCAAGGCTGGCCACGCAAAGCCGCCGCCAACGAAGAAGGTCGCCAGGAAAGCTGCGACGAAAGACGTCAACGAGTCGAAGAAGAGATCGGCGAAGAAGTCTGCGAAGACTTCGGTGAAGAAAGCGGCGAAGAAGTCTGCGAAGAAAGCGGTGGAGAAGTCGTGAATAAGGTCACGAAGAAGGCTGTGAAGAAGTCGGTGACGCCGCCCGCCCATCTGGATGCGACGAAAGCCACCAAGAAAACCGCGACGCCAGCAGCGAAGAGGTCGGCAAAGAACGCGAACGACAAGGTCGCGCAGAGGAGCGCGAAGACGACGAGCTCAGCGAAGTCCCGCGCAGTTGCGCCGAGCCAATCGGGAGCCTCGATCAAGATCTGGTCGTGGAACGTCAATGGGCTGCGGGCCGCGTACCAGAAGGGCTTTCTCCCCTGGCTTGAGTCGAGCGGTGGCGACGTTGTCGGGGTGCAAGAAACGCGCAGCCGCGTCGATCAGCTGCCGGCCGAGCTCGTTGAGTCGAGCAGCTGGTGGACGCGGACCGTTGCAGCGACGCGTGCGGGCTACAGCGGCGTGACGATGTTCGCTCGGCAAGCTCCGACTGAGTACGTTGACTCGCTCGGTGAGCCTCGTTTTGACGACGAGGGACGATTCCAAGCCGGCCGGTGGGACGATCTCTGGATCGCCAACGTCTACTTTCCCAACGGCAACGGCAAGGAGCGCGACAACAGCCGCGTGCCCTATAAGCTCGAGTTCTATCGCGCGGTCCAAGCCTGGGCGGACGCGCGTCGCAGCGCAGGGCAAAGCGTGGTCGTGATGGGAGACTTCAATACCGCGCACAAGGAGATCGACCTGGCGCGGCCGAAGGACAACACCAAGACCAGCGGCTTTCTTCCAGAAGAGCGCGCGGAGGTCGATCGCTGGCTCGAGGCCGGTTACCTCGATAGCTACCGCTGCCTCGTGCAGGAGGGCGGAAAGTACTCGTGGTGGACCGTGCGGGGAGGCGCGCGAGAGCGCAACATCGGCTGGCGCATCGACATGTTGATGATCTCGCCCGATCTGCGCGCGCGCTTGCTCGAGGTCATGATCCAAGCCGAGCAGCACGGCTCAGATCATTGTCCTGTTGGCGTCGTGCTGCGCCGGGCATGAGGCGCGTTTTCTCTTCGAGGAGGCGCGAACGCGCCCCTGCAGTGGGCCAGCGCAAGCTCGTAACCGAGTCGCAGGCGCACCCACATTGCGCTCCGATATGAAGTGTGGCTAGGGTCAGTTACAAACGGTGATGGCACGGGGAACCATTGAAATTGACGACTCGCGCTGGCCCCTCATGTGGGTGCGCTTTATGGGTGCGCCCACGGACGAGGAGTTTCAGGGATACCTTGATACCTACGACACGATCCTGCTTCGTGGCCAACGCTACGTGATCCTCCTGAGCACGGACCCCGACATGCCGATGACCAAGCCACGGCACGCCAAGATGCAAGCGGCGTGGCTCAAGGAGCGGGCGCCCGAGCTGACGCGGCTCTGTATGGGCTGCGCCTTCTCGCTCCCCGCGCCGGTCGCTCGCGGTGTGCTGCGTGCGATCCTGGGTATCCAACGGTTGCCGATGCCGTATGAGGTGTTTCGCGATGATGCGAGCGCGATTGCGTGGTGCGAGGAAGCGCTACGGCGTGACCGCATGGGGACCACGGGCAGCGCGAGCGCGTAGCGCCCTCGTAGCTGCCGTCGCTGCGCCACGGGGCTTGTGGGCGGACTCACGACCGCGTGGCCATGCGACGCCGGGGGGCGTCGTCGACGCTCTATCCGGCTGGTATCGTCCGCGGCGATGACGTGGTGCAAGTCCCCCAAATGGTCCTCCCCGCTCGCTGGTCTGCTGTTGTTGCCCATCGCGCTTGGTTCGGTCGCGTGCGATCGAAGTAGCGCCGCAGGCTCGGGAGAGACCGCCCCACCCCGTCCGCCGCCCATGACCGAGGAGCCCGCTGGTCCGACGCCGGAGGACGCCGTCGCCTTCGTCAAGCGCGTGGACGCCGAGTTGCGCGCGCTGTGGATCGAGGACTCCAAGCGCGGCTGGGATCGTCAGACCAACATCACGCCAGAGACCGAGAAGGCATCCGCGGAGGCCTCAGAGCGCGTGATGGCGTACCTCGGTACCGCGATTCCAGAGGCCGCGAAGTTTGATGCGGTGAAGGTCGATCCTGACACGCGTCGCCAGCTTGAGCTGCTCAAGCACGCCACCAGCCTGCCAGCACCGCGCGATGCGGCCAAGCGTGCAGAGCTTGCCGAGATCGCAACCGAGCTCGATGGCATGTACGGCAAGGGCAAGTCGTGCATCACCAAGAAGGCCGGCAAAGAGACCTGCAGAGACCTCGACGCGCTGAGCGGAATCCTCTCGTCGCAACGCGATTGGGATAAGCAGCTTGAAGCGTGGCAGGGCTGGCACAGCATCTCGGTTCCGATGCGATCGAAGTACCAGCGCTTTGTCGAGCTGGGCAACGAAGGTGCGCGCGAGATCGGCTATCAGGACGTCGGTGATCTCTGGCGCTCTGGATACGACATGAGCCCCGCGGAGCTTGAGGGCGAGGTTGAGCGACTCTGGACGCAAGTTTCGCCGCTCTACAAGCAGCTCCAGTGTCACGTCCGCTACGAGTTGGCGGAAAAGTACGGCGAGAAGATGCCCAAGGACGGCACAATCCCGGCCCACGTCACCGGAAACATGTGGGCGCAAGATTGGAGCGCGCTGTATCCGATGCTTGAGCCGTACAAGGGTCAACCCAGCATCGACGTCACCAAGGCGCTCAAGAAGAAGAAGTACACGCCCAAGAAGATGGTCGAAGGCGCCGAGAACTTCTTTGTGTCACTCGGCCTCGACAAACTTCCGCCCAGCTTCTGGGAGCGGTCGATGTTCGACAAGCCCAAGGATCGCGAGGTCGTCTGCCACGCGAGCGCGTGGGATGTGACCTTCTCCGACGATCTGCGCATCAAGATGTGCATCAAGGTCGATGAAGAGGATTTCATCACGATCCATCATGAGCTCGGGCACGACTACTACTTTCACTACTACTACACGCTTCCGGTGCTCTATCAGCAGGGCGCGCACGACGGCTTCCATGAGGGCATCGGCGATACCCTCGCCCTGAGCGTAACCCCGGCGTACCTCAAACGAATCGGTCTCCTCGACGTGGTCGCCGAGAATGACAAGGCGGTCGTCAATCAGCAGATGAACGTCGCACTGCAGAAGATCGCGTTCCTGCCCTTCGGCCTCGTTGTGGATAAGTGGCGCTGGGAGGTGTTCTCGGGGCGAATCAAGCCCGAGGACTACAACGCGGGCTGGTGGCGACTGCGCCAGAAGTATCAGGGTGTGTCGTCACCGACGCCGCGTGGTGAAGAGTTCTTCGACGCGGGCGCCAAGTATCACGTGCCCGGCAACACCCCGTACCTGCGTTACTTCCTCGCGCACATCCTCCAGTTCCAGTTCCACAAGGCACTGTGTCAGGCGGCTGGTCATACCGGTCCACTCCACACCTGCTCGATCTACGACAGCAAGGAGGCCGGCGCCAAGTTGCAGGCGATGTTGGCGATGGGTGCAAGCAAGCCCTGGCCCGATGCACTGGAGGCGATCGCGGGGACGCGCAAGATGGACGCGGGTCCGCTGCTTGAGTACTTCAGTCCGCTGATGACGTACCTTGAGGAGCAAAACAAGGGTCGCGACTGTGGCTGGACCGAGTGAGCCTCCGCCTCGGAGAGCTCACGCTCACAACGCACGCGAGGCCACGCCCGTCTCCGCCGCACGAGGCGGAGCGGGCGATGCGTCCGAACCCCCGGCAGCTGAGACTGCTCTTCCGGAGGGCAGCCAACATCTCGGCGGCGAGCCACCGCAGCGTTGCCTGCTGACGCGCTCGAGTCGCACGCTGGCGTGGCTCGGCGATGCCTACATGGAGCTTCGTGTGCGCACCTTGCTTGCGAGTCTCGGCGACTACCCTGTCGAGCGCCTTGACCTCGTGCGTGCGCGGATGACCTGCGCGGAGGCGCAAGCCAAGCTACTTGAGGCCGTGCGTTCCGAACTCACCGAGCAGGAGCTCGATGTCGTCAATCGTGCCAAGAACGGCGGTGGTCGGATGACCGGTCGCAAGCTTCGCGACGTGAAGACCTATCGCGAGGCCACGGGCTTTGAGGCGCTGGTGGCCTGGTGGGTTCACTCTGATAAGATCGCACGGCTTGAGCAGCTGCTCGACGCCCGTATCGAGCAGCTCGCTCGCGACGAGCTGGCGCGCGCGGCCCGTCCGCGCCGGGGCTGAGGCCGGCACTTGATTCGATCAGCATCGCGAGTCCCGATAAATGCTGGCGCGGCGTGAGTGGGGAACCCTTCAGAGACCTTGGTCCCCACACGGTTTCGCTCGCTAGCTGCTGGAGGAGCCAACACGCGTCAGATCCTCGATACCCAGACGCTCACGGGACAGCATGTTGCGAAGCTCAGAGAAGGGGATGACGCCCGCCTTGACGTGCTCGAGGGCGTGGCGTCGAGCGGTCGAGAGGCCGTTGGAGGCCGCGATCAAGCGGAGCTCGTCGACGGGTACCTGCCGCGAGATTGCGGAACGAACCGCCGGGGTCGCTCGCATGAACTCGATCACCGCGATTCTGCCGCGGGTGCCATGCCCACCGCACCGAGCGCAGCCCCGACCTGCGAAGCAACGGAAGTCGGGCGGCGCACCGGACGGAAAGACCTCCGCGAGCAGCTCGGGATCTGGCGTCGCCGCGGCGCGACAGCCCTCACAGACGCGCCGGGCCAGTCGCTGCGCGATCACGGCGCCGAGCTCACTGGCGATCGAATTTGGATGCATCCCAAGGTCGATGAGTCGCTGCACCGCGTCGGTGGCGTCGTTGCAGTGCAGTGTGGAGAACACCAGGTGACCGGTCTGCGACGCGCGAATGGCTTCAAGTGCCGTCTCAGAGTCGCGGATCTCACCAATTAAGATCACGTCGGGGTCTTGTCGGACAAACGAACGCATC
>CAZVEM010000007.1:0-52976 GCA_964626165.1 uncultured Nannocystaceae bacterium | reverse complement strand
GCGACGGCGACGGCGACGGCGACGGCGATGGTGATGGCGACGGCGACGGTGACGGCGATCCATGCAACGAAGCAACCCACGTCTGTCTGCCCCCACCCGGCGGAGCGTTTGTTGGTCCCTTCGCCGTGGCGCCCGAAGGCGCGCTATGTGGCGGCAACTTCCCGACTGAGATCGACCAGATCTTTCAGGACTTCGTCGCGGGCACCGCGGACTGCGACTGCAACTGCGGTCAGCCAAGCGTGACCTGCTCTACGGCGATGTCGGCGATCGCGTGGAGTGGTCAGGGATGCAGCGGCAACGGGATCGGCAGCAACAGCCTCTCCCAGAACACATGTTACTCGCAGGTGATGAGCTACGCGCACCAGCTCACGCTAGGGAACGCGTCGGCAAGCTGCGGAACAGGGTCGGTGCAGTCCGATATCCCAACGCCGGGGTTCATGACCGAGAAGACCGCTTGTGAGGGATTTGTTCCGGGCGGTACGTGTTCTGGGATGGGCGAGGTCTGTGCGCCCAAGCCCGGCGCACCCTTCGAAGACGCGAAGCTCTGCGTCATGTCCCCCGGCGACGTCACCTGCCCCGCTGGTTACCCCAACAAGGAACTCTACTATACGGGCTTCTCTGATACGCGGGATTGCCCCGATAGCTGCTCGTGCGGCGCGTCGGGTGCGAGCTGCAAGGTCGGCGTGACCCCGTACACCAGCACGAACTGCTCGACCGGTGCACAGCCCCTGAACGAGGTCTTCTCCGGTACGCCGGAGTGCATCATCACAGGCACGGTCAAGTCGATGCGACCCGGCAACGTGACGATCGCGAGCGCCGGCACCTGTAACCCGGGCATCGTCGACATTTCAGGTGAAGCGCTCGCGACGGGCCAACAGACCGTCTGCTGCAACTAAGCAGCTCCTCGGAATCCCTCGGAACTCCGCGGAACAAATGCTGCGACGGATGAGCGCAGCGCCGCTACATGCGAAGTCTTTGACCCGCGAGTTCCACCCGGAGTTCGCGGGTCAAGCGTTGGTACTGTGAACGTCCGGGTACCCCGATCCAAAGAGGATCTGCGACCGACTCACCAAATCCTTCGCGGGCTAGGTCGAGCTTGCGGTGCTTGAGCGTGCCGGTGGTCGCGATCTTTTCGACCACTCGCAAGAATCGCGGCACCGCGTGGCTTGGCAGCAGTTTGCGCAGCGGCTCAAGCAGGGTTTCGACCGCGACGTTGGCCGCGGGATCGCAGACGATACAGCCCATGCCAGCCCGTCCTTCGTGACCAGAGACCTCGACGCCGAAGACGGTGGCATCCAGGATGCCGGGGAGCTTGCGCAGCGCGTCGCCGACTTCCTGGGAGGAGACGTTCTCGCCGTGCCAGCGAAAGGTGTCGCCGACCCGATCGACGAAGTACATGTGCAAGGCCGCGTCAACACGCACGAGATCACCCGTCACGAACCAGGCATCTCCCGGCCGAAAGACATCGCGCGCGATCTTGCTGGCGGTGCCCTCTTGATCGCGATAGCCGGCAAACTCGTTGCGCGGCGTGATCTTGCCGATCAGCATACCGACGCGACCTGGCCACACGCGGCGGCAACGTCCGTTCGCAGCGCGGACAATGGCTCCCGTCGCGGGGTCGGCCTCCACGACCGCCATTTTCCACGGCAGGAGTGGTCCGACGCTGCCGCTGATGCCGAGGAGGTTGAGGGTCTCGGCGTTTCCCTCGGTCGCGGCGTAGTACTCACAGATCTGTTCGATCCCGAAGCGCTCGCGCAGAACCGGCCAGAGATCCGGCCGCAGCCCGTTGCCGAGGATGGCGCGCAGGCGATGATCGCGGTCCGATGAACGCGGCGGCTGAGCCGCCAGATAGCGACACAGCTCGCCGATGTAGATCATCAACGTGGCCCGTGTGCTTCGACACTCGGCGAGCATTCTGCTGGCAGAGAACGATCTGGCGAGGACCAGTCGAGCCCTCGCATAGATGCAGCAGCTCAACGCGATCACGGCCGCGTTCGCGTGGTACAGCGGCAGGCAGCAATAGAGCCGATCAGCCGAACTCATCTGCAGTGCGCCACCCATCACGAGACCGGCTCGGTAGAAGCGATGGTGCTTGACCAAGGCCGGCTTGGGCAGGCCCGTGGTGCCACTGGTGAAGATGTAGGCCGCAAGATCGCCAAGCTTGGGGCGGTGGCTGTACGTCGCGTCGTCTCGCGCGGGATCCGACGCTGCCGATCGCCCGTCACCGATCTGGCTGTCGGTCGCCCGCCGCTTCGGACCGTTGAGAAATTCAACGCCGTCGATGCCCCGCACCGCTCGGGCACTCGACCTGGCAAGCAGTGTTGCCCGCGTCGCTTGATCGGGCTGGGGCGGCAGCAAGGCCGCGACCACGCCCAGCCGCATGAGGGCGACAAGCTCGACGATGTACTCGACGCAATTTGGGAGATCGATCGCGACCACGTCGCCCGGGCAAAGACCCGCGTCGCGCCAGAACGCGCCCCGGACGTCGACGGCGTCGTTGAGCCTTGCAGCGGTCCACTGCGCACCTTCGAACTCAAGCGCAATATCGTAGGGACGCGCCGCAGCCCAGTCGCGCAGTGCCGATGGGAGCGTCGCCTCGCTCTGGGAGTCCCAGAGAAAGTTGGCGTGAAGGCCACGCCCGACGGCCGTCAGGCCACGCAGGCGTGCTTCAAGATCTCTTGGTCGACGAGCAATCATCTCCGCTCATCTCGGCCCGACCTGCTCGACTAGGAAACCCGACGAAGGAGCGCCGCCGCGCCCAATCCACCGGCCGCGCAGATGCCGAGTAGAGCGGTCTCTTCGCCACTGCGCTGCAGCTCGAAGGCCATCGAGGTCGCCATGCGCACACCGGTCGCACCGAAGGGGTGACCAAAGGCCAGCGAGCCGCCCAGCACGTTGAGCCGGTCGTCACGGACCGTGCCGACGGCGTGGTCGCGACCGAGCCGATGCTTCGCAAACGAGTCGCTCGCCAGCATCTTGAGCACGCTCAAGACCTGCCCCGCGAAGGCCTCGTGCAGATCGACGCGGCCGATGTCCGCCAGCGAGAGGCCCGCGCTGTCGAGCAATTTCGGGATCGCGAATGCAGGACCGGCGAGGAGCTGATCGGCTGGATCGACTCCGACGTAGCTCCAGTCCTCGACCGCCGCCAGTGGGCGCAATCCAAGCTCGCGCGCGCGCTGCTCTTCCATCAGCAACAAACACGCGGCGCCGTCCGTCAGCGCGGTCGAGTTACCCGCGGTGAGCGTGCCACCCTTGGCGAAGGCGGCGCCAAGCTTGGCAAGCTTGTCGACGCTGGTGTTGGCACGCACCATCGGATCGGCGGCGATGAGCTGCCCCTCGGGCGTGGTAATCGGGGCGACCTCGTGGGGAATCAGTCCAGCAGCGATCGCGGCGGCAGCACGATGATGAGAGCGAGCCGCGAACTCATCCTGAGCCTCCCTCGAGATCTCGTTGCGCGTGGCCATGTCCTCGGCCGCCTCGCCCATCAATTTGCCGGTGCTTCGCTCCGCGATCTTGGGCATGCGCGGCAGGACCTCCTGGAACGCCAACAAGTGTCGACCCAACGCGAGCACGTCCTTGGTCGTTCCCTTGCCAAAAGCAATTGGTGCGATCGTGTGGATCAGTGACTGCGGTAGCTTGACCTCGGCGTTGCTTGTCGAGTCCGAGCCACCGACCAACGCCGTATCGTAGTCGCCGCGTTCAATTGCTGCCGCCGCGTGGGTGATCGCGGAGAGACCCGATGCACACGCGCGTGTCAGCGTCACCCCTGAGACGGTTGGGAATAGGCCGAGATCGAGGGCGATCTCACGGCCGAGATTGGGCGCGGTACCGGGCAGAATCACTCCACCCCAGACCACCTCGTCGACGAGTGCCGGGTCGATCTGCGTGCGCGCAAGGACTGCTCGTGCTGCATGGACACCCAGTGCGATGGAGTCCAGTTTGGTCAGTTCGCCAAAGGCCTTGCAAAATGGCGTCCGCAGCCCGTCGACAATGACGGCGCGTCGCTTGGAGTTGGTTGTCTTGCTCTTGCTGTTCATCTCGACCTCCTATGCGCCAATCAGCGCGCCACCACAGACACGGAGAACATTTGCGGAGATACCCCGCGAGCTGGGCAACGCCAGGAAGGTGATCGCCTCAGCGACGTCCTCCGGGAGTCCACCCTGGCCCAGCGAGCTGAGTCGTCGGCCGGCCTCGCGAATCATCACCGGAATCGCCGCCGTCAAGCGGGTCTCGATAAAGCCGGGCGCGATCGCATTGACGGTGATGCCCGAGTGAGCGACTTCGGACGCGAGCGCGTCGCAGTAGCCGAGAAGACCCGCCTTCGAGGCCGCGTAGTTTGTCTGGCCAAGGTTGCCCGCGATGCCCGCGACCGAGCTGAGCAGGACGATGCGTCCTTGCTCGTGCATGCAGCCATCGAGCAATGCGGTGTTGATCCTCATCACTGCCGCTAGATTGATGTCGACCGCGAGATCCCACGCCTCTGGCTTCATGTTGGCCAGCTTCTTGTCGCGGGTCACACCGGCGTTGTGGACGACAATGTCGACCCCACCGAGCTCTTCGAGTGCCTTGACGATCTGCTGGGGCGCATCTGGGGCTGAGACGTCGACCAGGAGCACTTCGCCCCCGATCTGTCGGGCGACCGCGCTCACCAGCGCGTCGTCTTCGGGTCGATCGAGGCACACCACGCGCGCACCTTCGCCGGCCAAGGCCTTCGCCGTCGCGGCACCGATACCTCGACCCGCACCGGTCACAAGCGCGATCTCTCCCGCCAGCGCGCCGACGCCCGGGCGAGGAAGCTCGAGCACGTAAGCGCCATCGTCGTCGTTTTCCGGATCGTGATCGTGGTCGTGGCCATGATCGTGCCCGTGGCCGTGATGCTCTTGGACGGCCAGGCTCGTCGCCGTGAGCGGCTGGCCGGTCACGAACGCGCAGCGATCGGAGAGTAAGAAGGTAAGCGGGCCCTCGGCCAGTTCCTCGGCCCCCGGTTCGATCCAGAGGAGATTGACCGTTGTGCCGTCTCCGCCAAGTTCCTTGGAAAGCGCACGGACAAAGCCATCAAGCGCGGCCTGTGCCGCGGCCGACTCGGCTGGTTCGTCCCCCTCAAGGGTCGAGCCGAGCACAACGATGTGGGCGCAGCGAGAGAACGATCGCGCAAGAGGGTGGAAGAACTCGTAGAGAGCACGGAGATCCGCGGCGGTGCGGATCCAGGTCGCGTCGAATACCGCACCGTCCTGCTTCTTGAGGTCGCGCAGCGTGGCTGGGGAGACCAATCCTGTCGGACGCGCGAAGGCCTCGCCAAGCTCGTAAAAGCGGGCGGGGATGTCGTCGCGGCTGTGGCCCGCAAAGAGGATGTGCGCGCCACCGCGGCAGAGCGCCTGCGCGACGCAGTCCGCCGCGGCGCTGTCTTTTCGCATGCTGACGACGAGGTTTCGATCGCGGAGCTCCATCGCCGCGCGCGGGCTACGGGCTCGACGCAAGGGCTGCGGGAGGTCTAGCGGGATGCCGAGTTGTTTGAAGATACGGCGAGCGTTGGGATTGCTGCCGAGGGAAAGGAGGACGTCACTCATGGTCGATTCAATCTGGTTGGGCCTGCGAGCAGGCGGAGTTGCGGAGCAGAGATGTGGTGTGCGCAGCCGCTAGGCGCGTGGCATGGTCGAGGCGCGGAAGGTCCCCGTCACATAAGGCTGACTGCCCCGTTCGAGCGCGAGCCAGATCTGATGGTCACGGCGATAGAGCCCGAGGTTGACGGGTAGCACCAAGGGGCGGACGAAGCGAACGTCGAGCTCCTCGATCGCGGCTGAGTCGCCGGCGAGGAGCACGCGTGCGAGGCTCTCCCAGGTTCGAGCGAGCGAGGCAAAGCCGTGCAGGATCGGGGCGCGAAAGCCCATGGCACGCGCGTACGCAGGGATCCAGTGCACCGGGTTAAAGTCGCCGGTGACCGACGCGAAGTCGAGCCCGGCGTTGGAGGAGAGTCGCCAGCGCGCGACCAGCTGTGCATCCCTGGGGACCACCTCAAGCGCCTTCTTGCGCTCGGCGGCCGGGCGGTCCGTACTTGAATTGCCTGACTTCGAAGCGCCCGATCGTGACTTGGGGACGATGGCGTAGAGCGTGGCATCAAGACCCGCGCCGTGACGCTTGGTCGTGCACGCGATCTGCTGGGTCAGAACGAAGCGCCGAGGGGACTCATCGACGCTGCTCAGCGACGCGCTGACTTCGATCGGATCACCCACGGCGATGCGTCCCCTTCGCTGGAGCCTGCAGCCGCCGTTTAAGATCGCCCACAGCGGAATCTTGAGATCCGCAAGTGTCTTGGCTGCAATCGGGAAGGTCCACTGTGGAAACATGTGGGTTGGAACCTGCCCCGGCCACGAACTCGCGTCGCCGCCCACGGCGCGCAGGTAGTCCCGCACCAGCGCGCTACCCCGACCCTCCACGACCGCATGGATCATGGGCGTAGGTATCGAGAGTCCCGCCAGTGGGTTGCTTGATTGCGTGTTCCCGCGCAGCGCGAGGCCCAGGCCGCGGCCGGCGGCACCGACGAGCGCACCCACGACGGGACCTTGCTCAAGAATGCTGCTGAGCTTCATGGCTTCCTCACTGCGCTGCCGCGACGTCAGGGCCATGCCCCTGGCGAGCGCCCGCCAAGCGCTTGAGCAGGCTTGCACCCATGGTCGTAATCTCGTCCTGCAGGAAGCGCGCACGAGGCTCGGCGCGATCGAGATAGCGCTCGAGATAGATCCCCCGCGTCGCGTCACGCTCGCTCTGCTCAAGCAGTAGCTGACAAATCGCCAGATCTGCCAGCATCTTGGTCAGGCGCTCGGCGTGCAGCATGGCCCAAGCAAAGTCGCGCTTGGGGTTCCAGTCGCTGCGAAGTGCGGTCAACCAGCGGGTCATCGGCACGTCGCCGAGCGAACGCAGCTTGTCCGCCGCGGTACGTCGCACGAGCAGTTGGAGCGTCTCGAGTACGACAATCTCAAGTCGCGCGACCCGCCGCGCGAGCGGCGAGTTCGAAGACATCGAGCGCCAGCGAGCCTGGGCCATGTTCGCGATGAAGTCCTGCGGTCGCTTGATGATGTCACCCAGCGCATCCTTCATCACCATCAGGCTCTGGATCTGACTGGTACCTTCATAGATCGGCATCACGAGCGCGTCTCGAAGCAGCTTCTCGACCCCATACTCCTGCATGTAGCCGTTGCCGCCGTGAATCTGGATCGCTCGGCGGGCCATCTCCACCGCCTTTTCCGCTCCGAGGTACTTGAGCAGCGGCGTCAGGCGTCGAGCCTGCGCGCGCGCGACCGAGAGATCACGGCGCAGCTTGGCGAGTTCCTTGGGATCGGTCGGTGGCGCATGGTCGTGCCAGAGCTGGAGCTTTTGATAGGACTCCTCGGCAATCGCCCCGCTGACTGCAAGCGCTCGGAGGCCGACGATGTCCGTGTCCATCTCCTCGAGGTAGTCCGCGATCATCTCGTGTTTGTCGATGGTCTTCCCCATCGATCGTCGACCCTGCGCGTAGCTGCTGGCTGCCCGCAGCGCGGCCTCGCACAGACCAATGCACTCAAAGCCAACGCCGAGCCGCGCGTTGTTCATGAGCGTCAGCATGTAGCGGAAGCCCTCACCGCGCTTTCCAATCAGGTGCGCAGGCGATCGCTCAAAGACGATCTCGGCCGTCACCGAGCCGTGATGCCCAAGCTTCTCCTCGACACGTCCGATCGTCGCATAGCGCTTGCGGCCCTCGCCGGGCACGTCCTCGTAGGCAGGTACCAGGAAGAAGCTGAGGCCTTGGAGACCGGCGAAGGGATCATGCTCGCTGGCTGCAGGTTCCGTCCGCGCGATCACAAAGTGCCACTTGCCGTGGCCCGAGGTGATGAAGATCTTCGTGCCGGTGACGAACCAGTTGCCATGCTCGTCCTGCTCAGCGCGGGTCCGTAGCGCCGCCATGTCACTGCCCGCGTCGGGCTCGGTGATGTCCATCGTCCCCCACGCTTCTCCGCTACCGATCTCCTCAATCGCCTGCTGAAAGCGGGTCTCCTCGATCGTGAAGGTGTCCTTGTTGATCTTCGTGCTGCCTTCGCGCAGCGAGAAGACCAGCAGCGCCATAGCCATGCCGCCATGAAAGCTGTGGTGCGTCATCGTCGAGACATCGGCGCGGGCAAAGAGCTCCGCGACCAGGAAGTAGACCAAGAGCGGCGCGTTCATGCCGCCCAGCTCCCGGGGCAGGCAAAGCCAGTGCAGATCGAGCTCGGCGATCCTGCGGAAGATCGCCTCGGTCTCTTCGCTGACCACGACCTCGCCGTCGACGAGGTGAACCGCCTTGCGGTCCATCGCGGCCGCCGCGGGTGCGATCTCATCGGCCGCGAACTTGCCTGCCAGGTTGAGGACGTCACGGTAGAAATCGAGCGCATCCTTCGTGCTACGGGGCTCTTCACCTCCGCGCATTCGCTCGGTTAGCTCGACCAGCGGCGCCCAGTCGATGCCGCGGTCGAAGTACCAACGCAGATCCTCGTTGTCGTCAAAGTAGTTGCTCATACGGTTCTCGTCTTCGTGCGTGTTGAACTTCGTTTTGTGCTCGCAACCTCGGGCGCTGCCTGCCGTGGCACAAAGAGCGCTGCGTGGGCAAAGCGGAGGAACTCGGCCTCAAGTCGTGCGGTCGCTTGTTTGCTTGATCCCGGCACGAAGGCGCTCATGTACGGAGCCGTGGCGATCAGGCTCACCATCGCGTTGACCAGCACCGCGACGTAGGCCTCGGCATCGACGTCGGCGTGGACACGCGACTTTGCTCGACCCGACTCGATGTGGCTGCACGCGATCTCAGCCCACGGTCGAACATGTCCTGCGATCAGCGCGCGAAACTCCTCTGGCCGGTCGAGTCCCTCGCGAAGGAGGACACGCGCACGGTCAGGATCCGCGGAGAAGAAGGCCATCGTCTCGCGAAGGACCGCGTGCAGCTGCTCGGGCCCAGCGGTGGCCGCCCTCAGCACGCGCGGGAGGACCTCGTTCCAGCGCGTCAGCATCTGCTCCAAGACCGCGTTTCTCAGCGCCGCCTTGGATTCGAAGTGGTAGAGGAGCGAAGGCTTACGAATGCCCACGCTATCCGCGACGGCCTGCAGCGAGAGGCCGTCATAGCCGCTACGCGCGAGGACGCGAAGCGCTGCGTCCAAGATCTCGTCCCGGCGGCGCCCCTTCTCACGAGTGGTAGTCTGTTCCCGGAGCATTCGGTCGGCATTCACCTACCATGTGGTAGGTGAGCGTGCAAGCGTCCGACCTCAAGTTGCGCGCAGATAGGCCGTGAGGCCCTGTTCAGGCCCGACTCTGCCCGACGCGTCCTTGCGTTCGCACGAGCCCGTCTCCCACGCAGTCGACCCATAAGCCACGCGGGATAACCGCGATCTGGTGCCCCTGCCCGCTACGCCGCGGTCGAATCTGGCGCGCTGGGCTTGGATGCCGCGGGCGTTGCGATCGCAGGTGGAGCTGCATCATAGAGGCGCCACTGCTTGCCGACGATCAATCGAGCCCCACGCGCGAAGGTCAAGTAGGACCAGGCCCACTGAAAGAGGACGAGCGCTCGATTGCGAAAGCCCGACAGATAGTAGATGTGGATGAGCAGCCACGCCCACCACGCCAGCCAGCCACCGAAGCGAATCTTCCCGCTCTCAACGATCGCACGACTGCGTCCAATCGTCGCCATCTGACCCTTGTCGTAGTAGTGAAAGGCGCCTCGTGGCTGGCCGCGTAGCTCGGCCAAGATCGCGGCGGCGATAAAGCGACCTTGCTGCATGGCGACGGGAGCGAGTCCGGGAAGCGGCTTTCCTGCGTCATCGCGGGCGCTCGCGAGATCACCCGCAACGAAGATCTCGGGGTGCCCTTCTAAAGACAAATCCGCGCCGACCGGCACGCGCCCGCTGCGGTCGAGCGGCACGCCAAGGCTCTTGGCGACCGGCGCTCCTTGGACGCCCGCGGCCCATACGACCGTCTGCGCTTCCAACCGCTCGCTGCCGATCTCGATCCCATGTGCGTCGATCAGCGTCACGCGGCTATCTGTCCAGATCTGGACGCCGAGCCCCTCAAGGTCTCGCCGCGCGCGATCGGCCATCACCTCCGAGAACTGCGTGAGGATGCGAGGCCCCGCCTCGATCAGGATCACGCGGGTATGGGTCGGATCGATGTTGCGAAAGTCCCGTGCGAGCGTCGTACGGCTCATCTCTGCAATCGCGCCGGCAAGCTCGACACCGGTCGGGCCACCGCCTACGATCACGAAGGTCAGCAGACGCTTGCGCTCGGCGACGTCACCTGGCTTGGTCTCCGCCTCTTCGAACGCCATCAAGACGCGCCGACGAATCTCAGTCGCCTGCTCGATGGTCTTGAGTCCGGGCGCAAAGGGCTCCCACTCATCGTGTCCGAAGTAGGCGTGCTGGGCGCCCGCGGCGAGCACGAGATAGTCGTAGCCCTGGCGACCAAATGTCCCGCGGACTTCACGTTGCGCAGCGTCGATGGCCTGCACCTCGCCCTGCAGCACCGTCGTGTTGCGGTAGCGCGACAAGAGCCCACGTATCGGTGCCGCGATATCTGCCGGGCTCAGGCCGGCCATCGCCACCTGATAAAGCAGCGGCTGGAAGAGATGGTGATTCCGGCGATCGATGACAACGACATCGAGCTCACGTCCGCGTCGACCAAGCACCTTCGCGGCGTTGAGACCCGCGAACCCTCCGCCGATGATGACGACGCGCTTGCGCGTGGATGAAGTCACGTTCTGCCTCCTGCGCCGAGACTAGGGTTGGTAGGAGCGGGCGTCGACGGCATCGGCGTCAGAGGCCGATGCTGGCGTTCAGCCTCTGGGTCATGCATGGCAGCAGAGGCCGCATCGGTGGATTCCACCCTGAGATCGCGCGCATGAGCTCTTTCCGCGATTTGTGATCGGGCGCAGGACACGCGAGATGCCCCACTTGGAAGCGGTGCACCTTCCTCGCGGTCATATGGCGCGTCCTGAGCCCTCACATCCGGGCCTTGGTCGGAAGGCTCGCAAGGGCCTACTTGAGCTCAAGCTCGGGCAGATGCGGAATCGGGATCGGCACCATCTTGCCCACCGTAGGGAGCGTGAAGATCTCCAAGCCGTTCACGGTCGACACCACGAAGACCGGCGGTGGGCGACCGGAGAGGGTGTCGCCCTCTAGACCATCGGGGAAGGTGAACTCGACGACCTTGGGCAATCCACCGACATCATCGACGACGAGCACCTCGAAGATTCCGTGTCGGATCTTGGTGCCCGCGGGCAGAGCCATGCTGGGCGAACGAAAGAATCGCTCGAGATCGTTCCCCATCCAGGTTCCGTCTCCGACCACCGTGAGCTCGAATGAGTTTTGGCTCTTGCGCTTCATCAACATCGGATGAAGCGAAATGGCAAGCGGCTGCCACGACCGTGGGGACCCAAGCCCGAGGAGCGGCGCGGCGAGCTTGCCAAATGCCGACGTGCTGTGATCAAAGACGTTGACAAGCACGACATCGCGCTTGTCGAGCGAGCGTGGTCGCGCCGCGACCGGACCGAGCGTAAACGCGTTAATCGTGCGCGCTGCCATCATGCGCAGCGACTTCTGATCGCGGCGCGTCCGCTTGATGTCGAATGCCACGTGCCTCGCGAGTGCACCGACGACCAGCAGACCCAGGCAGACGCGCGCGACAAGGCGGAGCCGCCCGAGAGCCTTGGTCGACGCCGGCGCCGCGGCAGTCCCAAGCCAGCGCAGCGGACTGAGCGAGCTGGCTCCGCGCGCCGCGATGAGCACCACGACCGCGAGCGCCGGTGCGGAAGTCAGGCTGGCCATCACAAGAAGTCGCGCGTGTGCCGGCGCCGCCGACACCGGCACCAGGGCGAGGAGCGAAGACAGTGCGAGCCAACGAAAGGTGCTCCGCTCTGTCCCCTGCAAGCAGCGGTCGGTCAGCACAAGGCCCGGCACCACCACGACGAAAAGCACGATGGACCCGGCCACAAGGAAGGAGTCCTGAACGTCAAAGACGCCCCAGGGCACCCCGAACCAGCGAACGACCGATTCCGGCATCTCACGCGCAAAGTCACCAAAAGAGGCAGGCATGCCCGAGTACAGCTCGGTCGCGAGCATCGGCAGTCGGCGACTTGCATGGGCCAGATAGGCGACGGGGCTGTTGAACGGATCGGCATAGACCTCGGGGATCGAGGTGCCGTAGTGCAAGCTGCGATGGACGCTGAGATAGGCGACCGCGACAAGCGTGAAGGGCACCAGCGCAAAGGCCCGCTCGCGCAGGTTGTCTTTGGCGAGCAAGAGTTCCCAAAGCAACAGCGCGCCGCCGATCGCGAGCCCGTACTCGCCGCTGCCCACCGCCAGGACCAACGCGATGCCCTCCAGCCACATCGCTCCGGCACCGCGGCCCTCTTCGCGTCGCTGCACGTGAATGATAAGCGCCAGGAGCGAGAATGCGCCGCACATGATGCTGCACCGATTCGCGATCCAGCCGATCGGGAAGACCCAGAGGGGGTCAACGGCGAGGAAGAGGAGCGCGAAGGGTGCGGCGGCCCGCGGCAGCCAGCGGTGATATCCGTAGGCGGCGATCAAACAGAGCAGTGCCCACCAGACCATGGTGTGGATGTGGTGGATCAGCGGCCGCCGAGGCGCGATCGCGTAGTCGAGCCAAAGCGACGCACTCGCCACCGGACGAAATACCGCCGCGCGCAAGCCCGGCGCCGACCACCACGGCAAGAGCCCGGCATTGCGCATCGCGACCTGTTCTTCGGGGTCGTCGCGCATGAAGCTGTAGAGATCCCACGGCTCGCGATGCATCGGGAAGGCGTTGTGGATCATCCCCTGCTGCGCGTAATCGTCGCTAAACCAGCCCACGGTCATTGCCGGCCAATGGACCCAGATGCCGAGCAAGATGATCGGCAGCGCCCATCGCAGAAAGCTAAATCGTCCCTGTCCCTGCTCGGCAAAGAGCCAGGCACGCATCGCCTCGAGCGACAACGCAGACCCACGCGCTGGGGAGCTTGGCGCCCCTGGGGCACGCTCCACCGCGACGGAATCCCCCGCTGCCGACCTCACACGCGTGCTCATCCCGCTAGGGTCCTTGTGGGTCTTGCGGCGTCGCCGTCGCTGCGACAGCCGCGGTCTTGTTGCCGTCGACGTAGGGCTTGCGCAAGCGCATGATCGGCGCCTCGATCGCGATGTGCATGATGTAGGAGAACAGCAGGGTCGGCAGCATCACTCCGACAAAGGTCAGTAGCAACGCGTTTGCATGGGGACTCCACGTCGTCGGCAGCGGCAGCTTGTCGAGATAGCCCGGTAGGTGCTCTCGGTGCACGGGGTCCCCCATCAGCGTGCCCACGATCGCAAAGTGGATCACATAGGCGGAGAAGCTCATGTCACCTAAAAAGTTCAAGGCACGGTTGAGCCAGCGCCAGAGGTACGGCGCGAATGCCAACCAGCTGAGCAGGAAGACCACGCAGAGCGCCGCCTCGACGTCGGGCACCAGGATCTTCCACCAGCGCTGCGCCGGATAGCCACCGAGGCGGTTGAGAATCGTGGTCCACGTGATGATCCAGAGCACCGCGGCGAACACCATCGCGCCCGGCCGCCAGTTCATCCACTCCAGCACCACACGCTGAATCGGACCCGGTGCCCCCTCACCGGCGACGCGGGGATCGCCCTTGAATCGCATGTAGATCAACGCGGCGAGCATTCCGCCGAGGAACTGATCGAGGCGGCCAGGAACCAGGTGCCAATACAGGACGTCGCGGATGCTGTCGGCCAGGAAGAAGGCAAGCAGGCGCATCGTCAGCATCAACAGCACCAAGCGCCACAGCGAGACAGCGCCGTCGCGGTTGAGCAGACCGATCAGCAGTGGGAACACCAGATAGAACTGCATCTCGACGCCGACGGTCCAAAACGCCGTCGAAATCGGATAGAGGTTGATGGCCGCGCCAAGCTGATCCGCGAAGATTGTCGCCGAGGTCAGGAAGCTGAGGAGATTAAAGCGCTCCGGGAAGACCGAGATGCCAAAGAAGAGCACCGTCAAGTAGACCGGGAGCACGCGCAGGCAGCGATTGCGGAAATAGCCGCTGAAGCTAAAGTCACGCTTGTAGGTCGCGAGGGTGAAGATGAACCCACTCGCGGTGAAGAAGATCGCGACGGCGATATGGGTCTCGACGAAGATCGACGCCAGGCTTGAGACCTTCCACCAATGCCACCAGTCCATGAACGGTGGATCGAGGGTTCCGCGCGCGGTCCAGTACGAGTGATGGAAGATCACAAAGAAGGCGGCGAAGGCCCTCATGTGATCGAGCCCCTCGACGCGGGCCTGGTTCGGCGACTTGTCTGCCACGCGATGCTCCAAGGGACGATATCCGAGGCGGCGCGCGAGCGGGAGCCGGCGCCCGAACTTGTCTCCCGACCAGCCGCCACGCGCGAGCGCGGGTGACCGCTCGCTCAGCTCACCGGCGGCGTGTCGCTCAGGTCGAGACCACCTTCAAGGCCTGGGAAGCGGCCAAAGAAGCTGGGCAGCTGGCTCTTTTGATCGGGCGTGAGGTAGTCGAAGTTGGTGCCGCGGTCGTTGACCTCCCAGAACTCGCGCGCATCGAGAGCCATGAGCTCTTGCCAGATCGAACGAAGCCGGTGGACGGGCTCCTCGCGCATGTCGTTCGCAACTTCGTCGGCGAGATCCGGCCGGCCGTAGGCCAGATAAGTGGCGCCGAGCTTGACCTGCGCACGACGGACACCGCGCAGGGTCTTCTCCTGCACCGAGGTCTCGGCCGTGTCATCGACGCGAAGGAAGGTCTGGAGCAGGTCGCGGTGGCAGGGGTTGCCCAGATGGAAGGCGAGCTCGGTCAGGGTGCCGACGTCGTAGGCGATGACCTCGGTAATGAAGCTCATGCCGCGGCCAAACGCGATGCCGCTGTAATAGCGCATGAATCGGGTGATCTCGACGCCGCGGCTCTCCACCAGTTCCGCATCGGCCGAGCCCTCCTCGTGGCGCTTGGCGCTCTCGTTGAGCAGCGCTTCGCCGAGCTGACGATATTGGTGGAGGATGTTGTAGGCCGTGCGGATGTCGTTGGCGTTGATCGTCGCGCGCAGATAGGTGTTGAAGAATTTGATCGACAAGTCGAGCGCCAGCATGTCGCTGCGGCGTGCTGCCGCCTCACCAAGTCGACGCGTATTGATCGCGATGAGGTAGCAGAGGTCCTTCATGTGAAGGAGGCCCTCGGTGAACAGCATTTGGTACTGGCGAAGGATCTTCCACTCAAGCCAGGTTTCGCGCTGCTCGATGTCGCGCACGGCTTCGTCTGACAGGCTGACGAAGTCGGGGCTCTGCCGATTCCAGCGCGGAATACCGTGCCAAGCCTTGGGCAAGCTCACCTTGGTATCGCCGTACAGGCTGCCAAAGGTGCACAGTGCGTTGGCGGCCAGCGAGGCGATGTTCTTGTCCTTCTGTTGAATCGCATTGAGGGCGATGTTCGCCAGGTTCTCGACGGACTCGATCGAACGGCGCTGGCGCTCGTGGATCGCCAGCCGCGCAGGGCCTCGGATCGGCGTGGCCGCCTTGAGGCCGTCGGTGGTGATCCGACCGACAATCGAGTCGGGCTCAAGGAACGAGAACACGTACGCGAAGTAAGGGAAGAGCAGCAGCAGGCTTGCGGTCATCAGCAACATCGCGCCGATGACACCAAAGCGCGGGATATAGGTGTTGCCTGCGCTGTAGTTGATCCAGAGTACGAAGATCGTGCTGACGACAAAAAAGCCGTTGATCACGACGTTGGTTCGCGCCCGGAAGAACAGCGAGGTCACGTGCGGTGTGAAGCGCGTCGCGGCGAGCTGCACGATAATCGAAGAGACCGTCAGCGCGAGCCCAAGCACGGCGGCCATGACCTCACCCAGGCCCCCGACGGTCTGGCGGGCCTGCTCAAGGTCCTGGTTAAACGCGGCGTGGAACAGGCTCGCGATGCCACCGCCCCCGCCTTGGGCGTTGCTGCCCCCAAAGTCGAGCCAGGAGGTCACCATCAACATGATGGCGGCGACGGCGAGCAGTGCGAGGAAGGGCACCGTCCAGGTGCTCAGCGGCAAGCGATAATCCTCGCTTCGTCGCAGCAGATCATCGACGTCGAGCTCGGGCAGCGCCGCGGCCTTATCCGTCGGTCGCCCGGTCGGCGGCGGAGGCTCGGCGGGCAACCCGGACATGGCCCGACGCTACCACATGCGCGCGCTCGCTCCGCGGTGTCGCTGCGCGTCCGGTGTAAGAATCTCGCGCAGTGGGTCGACGCGCGTGCGACTTGGGCTGCGCGACGGGGCCGCGAGCGCCATGAGCGGCGGACTGGTGTGAGCGGGCTGTCGAAGTACCCCACGCGGCGCATGGCCGCGCACTCACCATGCGGCCCGTTGTTGCTCGTCGGTGCTCGTCGGTCACCTACGCCCGGTACGCTCCATCCTCGCCGCTCGGTCTGCACGGCGATTGCACGCACATGCACTCCACGCGGGTTCTTCGACAACCTGCTAGATCTGAGCCCGTCATGCTCTTGGTCGTGGACGTCGGCAACACCAACACCTCGTTCGGGGTCTTCGAGGACGAACACCTCAAGGCGGAGCTGCGCTTTTGCACGAATCGCAACTGGACACGTGACGAGATCGCGGTCGCGCTCCACCAAGGATTGGCGCTGCGCGGCCTGCAGCTCGCCGATCTCGACGACGCCGTGGTCGCCTGCGTGGTCCCCCCGGCACTCGCTCCGCTGGTGGCGTGCTTGCAAGAGAGCCTGCACAAGGAACCAGTTGTCGTGGGTCCCGGCACCAAGACCGGCATGCCCGTGCGCTACGACGCGCCCCAGGACGTCGGAGCTGATCGCATCGTCGCTGCGGTCGCCGCTTGGCACCTTCACGGTCCGGAGTCCGCGGGGGGCGGTATGGTCGTGGTGGATTTCGGCACCGCGACCACCTTCGACGTGATCTCGCCTCGCCCGGAATATCTCGGCGGTGCGATCGCTCCCGGCATCGGCATCGCCGCCGACGCCCTCTTTGCGCGTGCATCCAAGCTACCGCGGGTCGATTTGATCCGGCCCGAGAGCGTGATCGGCCGCAACACCGTCGCGGCGCTGCAGTCGGGGCTCGTCTACGGCTACGTTGGACTCGTGGACGGAATGATTCGTCGGATCCGTGCGACGGTTGACTGGCCGGTGCGCGTGGTGGCAACCGGCGGACTCGCCTCCTTGGTCGCGTCCGAGACCGAAGCGATCGACCGGGTCGACGACACCCTCATGCTCGAGGGGCTGCGCCTCGTCTACCTCAAGAACCGCGGCAAGACGTAGCCGAGGCACGCCCAATCCACGACCGAAAAGCTAGGACTCCAAGACCATGGCCTTTGCACACGCACCACTGCCCGATGACGTACTGGGCGACGCTGTACTCCGGGTCATCGGACCCAGCGCTCCACCTCCACTGCGCATGATGGCGGCGCGCGGTCTCGCCCCGCTGCCGCCACGCGACATGTTGGTCGCGCTCTATCAGCTCTGGGTTCAGACCGAGGATCGGCTGCACTCCGAGGCCGCAGCGTCGGCGGTGGAACAGCTTCCTGCCAACGTGATCCTGGGAACGCTCAGTGACACGACGTTGCCGCCGGGTCTGCTGGATCTGATCTCCCGCAAGCACATTCGTTCCGAGCAGGTACTCGAAAAGCTCGTGCGCCACGTGGGCGTCGATGACGAGACGCTCTCAGGCGTCGCACGCATCTGCCCCGAGTCGATCTGCGACATCCTGGCGGAAAACCAGGTGCGCTGGCTCAAGCATCCGCAGATCGCCGAGAACCTCTACTTCAACCGCGCGTGCCGCATGAGCACGATCAACCGCGTCATCGAGCTCGCCGATCGCGAAGGCATCGAGCTCAAGATCCCGATGTTCGACGAGATCAAGCAGGCCGTGCGCCATGACGGCGTCGACCCCGAGCGCGACAAGATGGTCGGCCGTCTGCTCGCGGCCGGCGACGACGCGCAGGCACAAGCGAAAGCGATCGAGCTCATGCAGCAGGCGGCGGCGACCGATCCGCTCGCGCTTGAGGAACTTGAGCTTGGATCCGCGGTGACCGGAAGCGCGGAGAGCGAGGTCCCACCAGAGACCGAGACGCCGCCTGAAGCGCCAGCCGACGAGGACGCACCGGAGCAAACCGTCGATCAGATCGAGGAGGCCATTCGACGCGCGCTCGAATCCCCCGAACCGGCGGAGGTTCCCGAGGATGACGGCGGTCTTGCAAAGAGCCGCGACAGTCGCTTGACGCAGCTCGTAAAGATGAAGTCGTCCGAGAAGATCCGTGCGGCGCTCCTCGGTGACGCCTACGATCGCTCGGTCCTGATCCGAGATGCCAACAAGGTCGTCGCGATCTCGGTCATCAAGTCGCCCAAGCTCAAGGAGACCGAGGTCGTCGCGTTCGCGGCCAACCGCTCGCTCTCGCACGATGTGATCCGCCACATTGCCAATAAGCGCGAGTGGACCAAGCTCTACACGGTCAAGCTCAACCTGGTCATGAACCCCAAGACGCCGCTTGCGAACGCGATGACCCTGCTCGCATTCCTCAGCGCAAACGACGTGCGTCGCGTCGCGCGCAGCAAGAACGTTCCCTCCGCCCTTGCCCAGGCGGCGCGGCGCAAAGAGAACTCGCGCAAATAGTCGCCAACGCGCATCGCTCGTCTCCCTTCGCAGATAGCTCGGCAGATATGTCCGCTGACCTCCCCACCATCGACGCGCAGACTCTCGTGAACGAGACGAACGCCACGCCGACGGCCAAGCCGAGTGCGCTGGTTCGCTGGGGTCTTTTGCTGGTTGCGCCGCCGCGTTGGGCCGCGGCATCGGATCCGACCAGCGGAAAGATCGATCGCTGGCTGCTGGGCATCATGTACCTTGTCGGCGCGCACGCCGATGACCTCTTCGCGCGCATCGCCGGTCTGCTTGCGACCCGGGACCTCAATGGTGTGACGATGCTGGCCTCCGGACTCGCGTGGGGCTTGCTGCCTGTGGTGGCCGCGCTGTGGCTCTTTGAGAGCGTGCTACGTCGCGAGCGGGCACATCATTCGGGCACCCTGCTCGTACCGCTCGTGCTTGTGGCCGTGCTCTTGCACCTCGCCGATCGGCTGGCTCTGGGGCGGGTGTGGCTTCCCACCGCATGGCAGGCCGACCTCCTCGGTATCGCGTGGGGCACCTTGCTCGCTGCCAATCTGCGCGACACGCTGGCCAGTGAGGCCAAGCCCGGAGCCCAGGCGGCGTCGACGGCGACCGACGGCGATCCCGAGCAGCGAGGTACGCGATGAACAACAGTCCATCCTCGCAGTCCCGCCCGACGAGAAGCGCGAGCGTACTCGCGTGGGTCGTCGGGGCGGTGTTGGCCAGCAGCGTGCTCGTGGCAGCGGCCGTCGACGCCCGCGACGCGTGGCTCAACTGGCAGTCGCTTGGACCGCGTGGCGTCGGGATGCCGACCCCCTCATTTCGTGCGCATACCCTCGACGGTGATCGCTTCGATCAGCGCTCGCTTGCGGGGGACCCGGTCGCACTCGTCTTCTTTGCGACGTGGTGCGGCGCGTGCGAGCGGCAGATGCCGGACTGGCGCGAGCTCGCTCGCCGTCACCGCGAGGAGGGCCTGCGCGTGATCCTGGTCAACACCGACCGCGACGGCGATCAGGAGCAACTTGTGCGCGAGTACCTGGCCTCCCACGAGCTTGACTTCGACGAGTTGGAGATCGTCCTCGACAGCGGCGTGATGCAGCGGGCCTTTGGGGCCAGCATGCTGCCGCACAGCGTGCTGATCGGACGCGACGCAACGCTGCGTCACGTTCATCAGGGCGTCGTCATGCGTGCCGTGCTCGACCCGGAAGTCGCCGCGCTGGCCAAGGATGGGTGAGGAATCGCTTCGGCGATTCGATTGGGACCCGGCTCAGTCGCTCGGCAGTGCGCACTGGCACTCGAACTTGTCCCAGCCCTGGGCAGGCTCTTGCGACTTGGCTCGCGACTCACAGAGCTCCATCGCGTACTCGAAGCTGCGCAGCTCCTTGAGGCGCGTGACCTTGAGCTGCGCAACCTCGTGGCCCTGCGTCCAGATCGCCTTGCACTCGTAGTCGCGCGGGGTATCGCAAGCGCTAAGGACACCCAGAGCGGTCGCTGCGCAGAATACGGCGAAGAAGGCGCGGAGCTTCATGGCGACCGCGGTTGTACACCGCAGGAATGCGGGTCGCCACCGCCCCACACCGCCCGAATTCGGGGACCCGGCGCACGCTCTCGACGCGGGGGCGCTCACCGCCGCGCCCGATCCGGCGGGAAACAGGCGCTTGGG
This sequence comes from uncultured Nannocystaceae bacterium, assembly GCA_964626165.1. GTDB lineage: Bacteria > Myxococcota_A > Polyangia > Nannocystales > Nannocystaceae > CAZVEM01. The sequence continues at coordinate 32,663 of CAZVEM010000007.1, read as the reverse complement.
GACGGCTCTACGTGAGGCGACGCATGGCGAGCACGCTGAGGTAGTCGCCCTGCACATGCCCGAGCGCCACGGGGTGGTCGGGACCCGCGCCCCACCGGGCGATCCGCGTCCAGCGGGTCGAACTGCGAAGAGCGGCGGCGGCCAAAGCCCCCTCCAACGTGGACGAGGGGATGTTCTGGCTGCACGAGCAGGCGATCAAGAGCCCGGCGTCTTGGACCCGCGACATCAGGCGAGTCAGCGTCTTGGTCATCGCTTCCGCGGCTTGATCGACCTCGCGTCGCGTCGGCGCGAGCTTGGGCGGATCGAAGACCACGGTGCCAAATGGACCGGCGAGCGCATCCAGCTCGCGAAACGTGCGCCCGTCGAACATGTCGCACTGCAACGTGTCGACCTGGAGCCCGTTGGCTGCGGCATTTCGTCGCGCGTACTCGAGCGCGGCGTCGCTGGTATCGCAGGCCAAGGCGGCCACGCCTTCGCGCGCGGCGTGGAGCGAGAATCCGCCGATGTGCGCGCCAAGATCGAGGAGCGGCCCACCGGTCGCCCGCGCGAGCGCTGCGACTCGCCGTCGATTCTCGCGCTGGTCGTGATAGGCCCCGGTCTTCTGGCCCGGCGGCGCCTTGGCACACAGGCTGAGACCACACTCGCGCCACACAAGATCCTCGCCGATCTCGTCGTCGCGAATGCCCTCGCCAGACAGCTCTTCGCGCTGCAACGCCGCGCTTGGCATCAGCACCATCAAGGGCAGCGCCTTGTCAGCGCATCCCCCTTGTGCATCCATGCCGCGCAACGCCTTGACGATCTCGCCTTGCCGAGCCGACATCGCCGCCGTGCTGATCTGGACGACGCGACAGGCATCGTAGCGATCAACCACAAGTCCCGGGAGCGAATCCCCCTCGCTGTTGATCTCCCGATAGCCGGTTGTCCCCTGCGCCTGCAGACCGAGGAGCTGGCGCGAAGTGATGGCGCTCTTGATCCGCTGACTCAGCCAATCCGACGCGGGAGCGTCCTCACCAACAGACACCATTCGCACCCGAATCTTGGACTGCGGCGAGTAGGTCCCATAGCCAAGTACGTTGCCGCGAGCGTCGACGACCTGCACAAGCTCGCTTGGATCGGCGGCTCCCAGCACCCGCGCGACCGCCTCATCGCGGATCCACGGACCACTGCGATGATCAAAGCGCCCCGCGTCACGGCGTAATTCGATGCGTGCGAAGGCCGTCATGCTCGACCTCGGCCGCGACGCAAGCGGTGACGCAATGTTGCTCGCCTGCGCGCTGCGCCGGCAAGCCGAGACTCACCGCGCCTACAGCCGATTGAGTCCGTTGAGCGCTGCGACACGGTAGGCCTCCGCCATCGTCGGGTAGTTAAAGGTCGTGTTGACGAAGTAGTCCAGCGAGTTTGCTTCGCCACTTTGCGACATGATGGCCTGTCCGATGTGAACGATCTCGGCCGCTTGGTCGCCAAAACAATGGATGCCAAGAATCGCTCGGGTATCGCGGTGGAAGAGGATCTTGAGCATGCCGACGGTGTTGCCGGTGATCTGGGCGCGCGCCAAGCTTCGAAAGAGGGAGTGGCCGACCTCATAGGGGACACACTCCGCGGTCAGCTCGCGCTCGGTCTTGCCCAGCGAGCTGATCTCGGGCGAGGTGTAGATGCCGGTCGGAATGCCATGGAGACTCAGTGTCGCCGCATCGGCGCCGATCCAATGCGCGGCTGCGGCTCGTCCTTGGTCGTAGCTCGCGCTTGCCAGCGAGGGTCGTCCGATCACGTCCCCGACTGCGAAGATGTGGGGTACGGCGCTGCGATAGGCGTTATCGACGGCGATGCAGCCCCGGCTGTCGGGCTTGATGCCGACCGACTCCAGCTCAAGTCCCTCCACATTGCCGGTGCGCCCCTGCGCCCACAGCAAGAGGTCGGAACGCAGGCGCTTGCCGGATCGGAGCGTGAGGGTCACACCCTCGTCTGTGGCCTCGACGGCCGCGTATTCCTCGTTGTGCCGGATGAGTACGCCTTGATCCCGTAAGTGGTAGCTCAGCGCGTCGGTGATCTCGTCATCGAGGAACGACAAGAGTCGATCGCGGCTGTTGATGAGGTTGACCTTGACGCCGAGGTTGCGAAAGATGCTGGCGTACTCGCAGCCGACCACGCCCGCCCCATAGATGGTCATGGTCTGCAGCTCGCCCGCCTTGGCGAGCTCGCCAAGCGACAGGATCGTATCGCTGTCGCGTACGCGTGGATGGCTAAAGTCGATGTCTGCAGGCCGATACGGACGCGAGCCCGTGGCGATCACGAACGCATCCGCTTCGAGGCGTGCGTGCACCCCCGTGCCGTCATGCACCTCCAGTGTATGTGCGTCCACGAAGCGGGCCTCGCCGTGGACCATCATCACGTCGTTGCGCGAGTAGAAATCACTGCGCATCGCCACTTGCTTTTGAATGACGGGCTCGGCCGCGCGAACCAGCTGCGCGAAGCTCAAAGAGACCCCACGCAGCGCCTCCGCGAAGAGCGGATGGTTGCGCGCCGACATCCATGCACCGACCGAATGGCGCAGCGCCTTGCTTGGAATCGTCGCGCTATGGGTGCACGCGCCACCGATCTTGGCGCGCTCGACGACCGCCACGCGACGGCCTGCCTTGGCCGCGCGCATCGCCGCTCCCTCACCCCCGGGACCGCTCCCAATGACCACCAGGTCCACTCTTGCGCTAGCTGCGGGCATGCGCCGCGATGCTACACGCAATCACTCCAAAGGGATCTCTCGCGCGGGCTCGCAGCGTCGCTTGAGGCGCTCGCCGCAACGCGCTGCAATGTGCGACGCTCCACGCGCGCCCATGCTGATCGCGTCCGTACTTGCCGCGGCACTCACCGCGGCCCCGCCCTTCCCGCCGCACGAGCGCCGCGGGAACACGGCGCTCGATCCGTCCAAGCGCCGCCCCTTCTACGGGGTCGCGGTGGCGATTCGATCCGGTGTGCTGCTCGGATCGGGATCGGCGCTGGTCCAGCCCGCGGGCTTTGGCTTTGGCATCCAGATTCATGTGCTACCGCTGCCGATCGGCCGCACGCGATTTGGGCTGGGCTTTCATGCCGGCCACACGCTCTTCCCCGAACGGAAGACCTATTCCTACGACGACGCCATCGGTGCACGGCGCAACGATCGTCTCTGGACGATCTTGTCGCACACAGACCTTGTACTCGGTCCTGCAATCGATATCCCAGCAGGTCCCATCTTCGTGCACGCCACGGTCGGCGGCGGCCTTGCGATCGGAAGCCTACGGCGCCCTGATCTCGACGACCCAACGCGGACCGAAGAAGTCGCCGCCTACAACGCGATGATCCGAGGTGGTGTCGGCATCGGCGTTCCGATCCGTGGAAACCACGGCATTGTGCTGGGGGCAGCGGCGCAGCAAGTCTTCTCGCCCACACGCGCCGAGGCGCCGTCGACCGACGCGAGCGGTGTGCGCGAGAAGGTCGCCCCCTTCGATCTCTTCTTAGAGACCTACGTGGGCTACCACGTCTGGTTCTGACGATCCTAAGAGAGATTCTCGCGAGAGATTTCGCGAGATCTTCTGGCTCCAGATCTCGCTACAGATCTCGCTACAGATCTCGCTACAGTTCTCGCTATAGATCCTCGGGCACCATGATGTCACCCACGAGCGGGGCGACTTCACGCTTGGGCGGGAGACGAACACCCCCGGCCTTTGGCACTGGCTTGGGAGACTTGGTCGCGGTCTGGGTCGCCTTGTCCGGATCGCAGGGCGTATCGCCCTCCTTCGCGCCCGGGAAGGGATCGGGCAAGCCTTCAGTGTTTCGCACCAAGGTCGGATCATCGGGCTGCGTCGGCGGTGCAGTGATCCCGCCCGCCATCACTTGCTCGACCGGCGGCGGCACATCGACGATCGGTGCCTCGCCCGCCACGACAGTACCACCCCCATTGGGATCTTGTGAGCCGTGGATGCCGCCTTGTTGTGGATCACCATCGGTGTCGACGTTGATCGGGGCGGTGATGCCACCTGCGCTGACCGTGTCGGCTTGCGGCTCGGCATGCGGTGTGCAAGCCGCGAGCGCCAACGCCAGCATCGAACCTGCGCCACGACCGGATGCTGCCCGTCGAATGCGACTCAGCGCCGAGATCGGCACCACGTCGCGCGGCAGTTGATGCGCAGCGATCGTCGCGTCGCGCTCGGAGCAGTCGTCTTCCTTGTAACGGATCGCGCCGTTGCTATCGACCTTGTATGCGATGCAGAGGTTCTCGCCGGCGTGCTCATGCAGGAAGCGGCGAGCTTCATGCTCGCGCATGTTCGAGAGCACATGCACATCCTTGACGCAGCGATTGCAAAAGTGCTCCGTCGATTCACCGTCACCCTCTGCGAACGGATCGAGCCGGATCGGACAGGGGCCAGTAATCGGAAGGTCGTTGGCTTGCATGGTGCCGCTCCAACGCGCGTGGCGTCGGATCAGCTTACGCGCCCGGCGAAGTCGCCGCGTCAAAGTTCGACTCCGACCCGCTGCGGCTCCTGCGCAAGTACCATTCAAGCATGAAGGTTCCTGCGGGAATCACCGATGCGATGAGTCCTAGACCATAATTGAGCCATCGGTGCCGTGCCGGCAGCGGCGAGCTTCGGCGCGCGCTGCCCAGGCACAGCAGGTAGAGCAGAAAGAGCGAACCGTGGGCCCAGCCGATGTAGGCGTTGGGCTCACCTAGCTTGAGCACGTACTTGAGCGGCATCGCAACCCCCAGCAGCAAGAGCAGCGAGCAGCCCTCTAGGCGGCCGACCCAAGTCAGGACGTCTTCGATCGAGGGGGCCTGACCCGAAGGTGCTGACGACGGTTGCTGGTCTGCACTGCGTGGTGTGTCGCCGATGGCTTGGCGAGCGCGGACATCGTTGGCGGACATCAGGTGCCACCTCCTGCCGCCGCAACCGACGAGGTCGCTGCGATCTTAAGCACCATCGCCGCGTACGCGATCAGTAGACCGACAACTGCAAGCGCGAGGGCCCAGTATCGTCGACGTTGAAACGTTTCGAGGTCCGCCGTCTCCGCGCTCCACAACACGGACCATAGCGTGAGCAGCGAGCCCAGCGCGCCCAGCAGGATCCAGGGATCGCGCATGGAAAACCCGCTCATCCGCAGGAGTACGTAACCGCACCACCAAAGCGCCAGGAATCCTGGCACCGCGGCAAAGTACGCCCATCGGCGTCGCTGCTCAGTGTCGCTCAGCTGCAGGGAGCCCACGCTCGCGCCGACGAACCACGCGGTCGTGACGTGCTTGAGCATTCGGACGAGCAAGAACGTGTTCATCTTGGCGCCAGCGCCTCCGTGCGAGACATGGTGGCGCGGAGGCTATCAGCGCGGCGAGTCGATCGTGCGCGACAAGTTGTCGCGCGCGTGCCTCTTGGCATCGTGGCTTGCAACATGCCGGGCGTCGCGGCAACGTCCGCGACATGCCCGCTCTGTCCCCGCACCCCAGCCGCAGTGCCCCGGCGGGACCCCTTGTCATCGTCGTCCTGGACGGCGTCGGTATCGGCGACAGAGGTCTGGGGGACGCGGTCGCGCGGGCCCACACGCCAAATCTCGATCGGCTTCGCTCGCTGACCGGATCGACCACGATCGCCGCGCACGGGCGCGCGGTCGGACTGGTTAGCGACGCGGACATGGGGAATAGCGAGGTCGGCCACAACGCGCTTGGCTCTGGCCAGATCTGCGATCAAGGAGCAAGCCTTGTGGCGCGCGCGATCGAGAGCGGCGAGATCTTCTCGAGTGCGACCTGGCGAGCCGCGGTGGCACAGGTCAAGTCCTCGGGCGAACCACTTCATCTCATCGGGCTGCTCTCCGACGGCAACGTCCACAGCCACATCGATCACACGCTCGCGTTGATCCGGGGCGCACTCTTGGACGGCGTGCAGCGCTTGCGCGTCCACGCGCTGCTCGATGGCCGCGATACGCCAGTGCGGTCGGCACTCGGCTACGCGCAAACGCTTGAGGCTTGCCTTTCTGACTGCCGCGCGCAGGGCGTGGACTACCAGATCGCGAGCGGTGGCGGCCGTATGCGCATCACCATGGATCGATATGGTGCGGATTGGGCCATGGTCGAGCGCGGTTGGGCGGTCCATGTGAGGGGGGAGGGCCGACAGTTCGCGGGACTGACCGAGGCGATCGCGACGCTGTACGCAGAGAGCAGCACCGGCGACCAGGACCTCGACCCCTTCGTGATCGCGCACGACGGTACGCCCGTGGGTCCGATTCGCGACGGCGCGGCGGTGCTGCTGACGAACTTCCGTGGCGATCGTGCGATCGAGATCTCGCAGGCTTTTGAGATGGAGGACTTCACTCACTTCGAGCGCGGGCGTCGGCCGACGGTGATGTTTGCCGGCATGATGCGCTACGACGGCGATCTGATGCTCCCGCGCGAGGTGCTGGTCGGCGCGCCGGTCTTTCACAACTGTATGAGCGAGCTGCTGTGTGCGACCGGGAAGCGTTCGATCGCCATCGCCGAGACGCAGAAGTTTGGCCACGTCACCTACTTTTGGAACGGCAACCGCAGCGAGCCTTTCGATTCTGCGCTGGAGCAGGCGATCGAGATCCCTTCCGAGCTCGGTCACTTTGACTGTCGACCGTGGATGAAAGCCGCAGAGGTCACCGACGCCGCGATCGCAGCGATCACGGCAAAAGCCGACACCGGCATCGGACCGCGCTACGACCAGGTTCGGATCAACTACGCCAATGGCGACATGGTCGGCCATACTGGCGATCTCGACGCGACCATCGTCGCGGTCTCCGCCGTCGACCATCAGCTCGGTCGACTCTGGGCCGCGGTACGAGCGGTCTCAGGCGTCTTGGTCGTCACCGCGGACCACGGCAATGCCGACGAGATGCTGGAGAAGGGCGATCCTCGGCGCCCTAAGACCAGTCACAGCCTCGCGCCGGTCCCCTTTTGCATCTGGGATCCACGCGAGCCCAACGAGTCACCGCGCCTTTCGCTGCCGGCCAACGCAGGCCTCGCCAATGTCGCTGCGACAGTCCTCGAACTGATGGGGCTCGTTCCGCATCCGGACTACGAGCCAAGCTTGCTTCAGCCCTCCGGCGAGAGCGCGAGGTAGGCTTCGTCGTAGTCGAAGATGCCGTTGGATCCCGTGATTGAGAACACCACGTAGTCGGCGGGCGCCTCGATGGTGACGCTACCGCTGAGCGCCGTCCAGCCTGGGCCAAGTGTGGCGTTGGCAAAGCCGAGAGTCTTGTACTCATCGCCCTGCGGATCGGGCTCGGTGTAGCTGACGTAGATGTAGATGCCCGAGGGAAGCGTGTCGCACATGTCGACGCATCGGCCAAATATGCTCGCCTCGAAGGTGGTGCCAGCAGGATAGGTTCCCGCAACGACCTGACTCATCTCGGCGTAGTGCACGTCTTGCGAGTTGCCAGGCACGCTCAGCCGCAAGGTTCGCTCGCCCGCGTAGGGGTCGTCCAAGTTCTCGGCAGCGAACTGCCCCGCAGATCCATCGCCCTCGTAGTTCCAGTTCTTCGGCGTGCCTCCGAGCACCTCTTCGAAGCCAGGGTTCACGAGGAGGTTGTCTCCGTCGCCATCGCCATCACCATCTCCGTCACCAGCGTCCCCGGCATCGCTATCGCCGGCGAAGGTCGTCCGGCAGGCGGGCACGACGATCACGAGCGCCGAGAGCAGCACGAGGTGGCGGACGCGGGCGGACATCGCCGGGACTCTATCGCAGCGCGGCGCACTCACGCAGGGGCGCTCTCGCCCTCAGGTGACTTTCCAACCCCGCCCGAGCCGCTGTCTCCAGAATCACCGCAATTTGGCTCAAGCAGAGCCAAGGCATCCCGCGGATCGCATCCGCGCCGAGCCTCGCAGATCGGACAATCGCGCAATGTCGCCCCCCAGGTCACGCTGCCAGGTCCCTCGCCCGCGGCTGCGGGGCCGCGTAAGTGGCCGCCGCGAGCCGGCGTTTCGGCCACGTCATGCATCGCTCTCGCACTGGCACCGTCCTCGCCCTCTGCCTTCTCACGCTGCTCCCGGCCTGCGCCGGTCGAGCTCCCGACCACAGCCGCCCCGGTGACGAACAAAGCAAGCAGAGTCGACATGCAGGTCAAGGCGAGCCGCTCGGCACGTCGGACGGACGCTGGGAGGGTCCCAGTATCACCGAGAGTAAGACCGAGGCCGGCGGCGGTTCCGATGGCATTGCTCGCGCGCAGGCGGGCGAAGCCTTCGCGCCCGACCGTCGCGACGTCAAGCGCTCGGTAGCCCCCGTTCAAGACGAGTCACCGCTTGCGACCGAGTACGGCGAGCGCCACTCCAGCTCGGTGCATAGCGTCGAGTTTGCTCGCGCCGCGGACGCGCCGGACATGGTGCTCGCGCTGCGTTATGACGCGGCCTCGCGGCTTGGAGCGGGTCAGTTTCTCAGCAGCGGCGCGCGGATCTCTGGCATGAGCTTCGCGGGCCCGCTCTCGCTGAGCCTCACGGACGGCGCTGGCGAGCCCCTTCATGCGGTATCGCTCAACGGTGAAGCTTTCGCCGTTGGCCGGATCGGCGAACGCTACATGGTCGGCATCGAGAACGGCAGCGGCGAACGCTTTGAGGCGGTTGTGAGCGTCGATGGTCTCGACGTTTTGGACGGCGACGACGCCAGCTACCACAAGCGTGGCTACCTCGTTGCACCGTACAGCAGCACGATGATCGAAGGATGGCGCACGAGCTACTCCGAAGTCGCGGCATTCCGCTTTTCTGCGATCGAGGACGGCTATGGCGCACGCACGGGTCGCGCTCGCAACAGCGGCGTGGTTGGTGTTGCGTTCTTCCGCGAGCAGGCGCCGCAGTTCGTGCCGCCGCCCCCGCCGCGTCATGATCCGCAGCCCGATCCCTTCCCAGGTCGTCGCTAGCAGGCTGTCGCCTCGCGTTCGCGACGATCGAAGGGGTCGTGGCTCCCAGCGCTCGTTAGCCGCCGTAGGGAACCATGCTGGCGCAGTCGAGATTCTCGCCCATGTCGACCTGCAGCGCGTCACATATCGCGGCGAAAAAGCCAAGGCGATCTTCGACCTTGGTGTTGCCCGGCATGCCGCACTCGAGTCCACCGTTGATGATGTTGATGGTGAGGCCAAAGCCCGGCAGTCGCCCTAGTTGGATGTCCATCGCGGTCGGCACGTAGCCGCCCGTCATCACATCGTGCGCCGAAGGCTTGGGTGCCTGCGGCGTCATCCAGAACCAGAGCGCGGTTTGGAACGCGATCGCACCATTTTGCGTGACCAGCTCGGGTTGGTTGAGCAGATCGACCCCGATCGCTTCGCCAAACGCACCGTAGTTGTAGTTCCAACTCAGCTGGATTGGACCGCGACCGTGGTAGGTCTTCCCGGGCGCGCAGGGATATTGCACGTTGTTGGGATCACAGTAACCCGTGCATCCTCCGCCCTCGCAACCGACTTCCTCAATAAAGTAGAGACCCCACGCATAGGGACCGCCAGGCGCGTCCGGCCAGCCGCCGGTCGTTTCGTGCGCGATGTTGGCGAGAAACGCCGCAAGTTCACGGCGTCGCTGATCGTCGGAGCCGGTTCGACAAAACTCGGGATAAAGCTCGGCCGCTTCGATCAATGACGCGTAGTCGTAGAGCTCATTGCGTTCGGGGAAGAGCGCTTCGTACTGCGCCTCGCTCATGATCGCGGAGCAACCGTCGGCATCTCCATCTCCATCTCCGTCTCCGTCGCCATCGCCGTCGCCATCGCCATCGCCATCGCCGTCGCCATCCCCATCTCCATCGCCATCCCCATCGCCATCCCCATCTCCATCGCCATCCCCATCTCCGTCACCGTCACCATCGCCATCGCCATCGCCGTCCCCATCTCCATCGCCACCGGCCTCATCGGCACCCTCCCCGCCGGTTCCGCCGCAGGCGGCTAGGCTGGTCGAGGCCAGCAGCCCAAGGGCGATGCACAGAGCCATCGGCAGGCCGGCGTGAGCGCGGACCCGCTCGCATCGGGCAGCGAAGGGGGCAAGGCGGGGGACCACCAACATGGCTGCATCGTAGCGCCATGATGGGATGCGGTCGCGTGGAAGCTTGCCGTCGGGAGCGCGGCCGCGCCGGTTGGGCGGCCGACCCCGCGGCGGGCGCGGCCGAAAGATCGCTGCGAAACGCGTGGCCGTCGATCGTGGCAAGAACGGCGTGTCGCCGTCCCGGGCGGCGCGGGGATCGACTATGGTCTGCGCATGTTCGGGGACTCCGCCAAGTTCGACAGCAACGACGACCTCGCCACCCGGTTCTCCCAACGGCTGCAGTATCGCGTCATGGGCTCGCTGAGCGCCGCGCTGGTGCTCGTCACGCTGAGCGGGTGCGCGCGTCCTTCCGAAGAGGAGTGCGATGCCGCCGCCAAGAAGATGGCCAGCTTCTTCGCAGGCACGGATGCCGCGGCACCCGATGAAGACAACAAAGCCGCGCGAGAGCTTGCCGAGGGCATGGTCGAAGAGATCAAGGCGGACTGCCTCAAGCAGGGCACCAAGCGTGAGGTCGAGTGCATCATGGCCGCCAAGACCCTTGAAGACATGGAGGCTTGCGCCAAGTAGGCGCGAGCTCGCAGAGATCTCTCCGAGGTCGCAACCACGCCACGCGACCTCGCCAGCTATCGCTGCTCGGACTGGCGATCGATACGTGCACGCCCCGACTTCACTTCGCCAGATCCCCCAACTGCCGGTCACCAGCACCGTCTGTCTGGTCGCGATGGCGATGTTTGTTGTGTCCCTGACGGTGTCCGCGGACGCCTTCGTCCTCGATGGGCGCGCGTTCTTTGCCGAGCCCTGGCGCATGTTGACGGGCGCGCTGATTCACGGCCACATCTTTCACCTCGCGTTTAACGTCGCGTGTGTGTGGTACTTCGGCTCCGCGATCGAGCTGCAGCTCGGGCACGGCAAGACGGCGCTGCTCTACACGGTGCTGGCGCTGGGTTCGAGCCTTGCCGAGATCGCGCTCGACTCAGGCGGATCGGGTCTCAGCGGCGTGAGCTATGGCCTATTCACCTTCGTGTGGGTCACTGGGGACTCTGCGCCGCGCCTGTCTGGGCTCTTGGATCGCACGCTGATCATCGCGCTGACGACATGGGTCTTTGTCGCGTTCACACTCGAGCAGCTCGGCCTTGCCCAAGCGGCAAGCGTGTCTCAGGCCTGTGGGGGCACGATGGGTGCGCTCGCGGGCGCAGCCTTTGTCAGCTATCGCGGTCGACGGGTGATCGCGCTGGTTTCGATCGGAATCGTGCTGGTCGCCGCGTTCATGGCGATCGGGCCGTGGCGTCCCCGTCTACGGCAGGGCTCACCTTCCTTGCTGCCGCCGATCGTCTGGCCAAGCCGCACCTGATCGAGGTGCGCACGCGATCGCGCCTGCCGCCGTCGCAGGTACCCGTGCGGCGACGACACGATCGAAGATGCCCGGTCACACGCGGTGCTCTGGCCCGATCCGCTACTTCTTGCGGGAGCCGAACATCGAGCCGAGAAAGCCCTTCTTCTCGGCGACCGACTCACCGCGCTCTGCCGCGATCTGGCGCAGCAGATCCGCGTGCTTGCTATCGAGCTTGCGCGGAATCTCCACCTCCACGTGCAGATGCTGATCGCCGCGGCCACGACCGCCGAGCACGGGGATGCCCTTGCCCTTGCGCGAGATGACCTCACCGGGCTGCGTGCCGGGTCCAATATCGATCTCGATATCGCCCTCCAGCGTCGGCACGGTCACCAGCGCGCCGAGGGTGGCCTGCAGCGCGCTGACGGTCACCTTGGTGTGGATGTCGTATTCGTCGCGAACAAAGCGAGGATCGGGCTCGACTTGAAGCTGGACGATCAGATTGCCCGCGGGGGCGCCACGCTGGCCTGCATGACCCGCGCCCGAGACCCGGAGTGCCTGGCCGTCATCGACGCCGGGAGGCACCTTGACGCTCAGCTTGGCCTCCGTGGACTGCATGCCCGTGCCACCGCAGGTGCCACACGGCGTTGCGATCACTTGTCCTTGACCCCGGCACTTGGGGCAGGCGCTTTGCAATGTGAAGAAGCCTTGGCGCACCGTCACTGCGCCTGAACCACCGCAGTGCCCGCATCGTTCAGGGCTGGTGCCTTCCGCGGCGCCCGAGCCCGAGCAGGTGTCACATGACTTGCGTCGCTGCACCGTGAGCTCGCGTTCGACACCGCTGACGGCCTCCGTGAAGGGAAGCACGATCTGTACGCGCAGATCCTGCCCACGCGAACCGCCGCCTCTTCGTGCCCCGCCAAAGCCAAAGCTGCCGGCGAGATCCGCGAACAGGTCGCCGAAGTGTGCGAACACGTCTTCAGCGTGCGAAAAGCCGGAGAAGCCGGCGCGCTTGGGGCCCTCGTGGCCGTACTGATCGTAGAGCTCGCGCTTGTTCGCGTCGCTGAGCACCTCAAAGGCCTCGGCAGCCTCCTTTAAGCGTTCCTCGGCGGCGGCGTCGTCCGGATTGCGGTCCGGATGGTTCTCGACGGCGGCCTTGCGGTACGCGCGCTTAATCTCCGCCGCGTCCGCCGAGCGGGACACCCCCAACACCTCATAGTAGTCGCGCTTTGCGCTCACGGTTGGCGGAAACTAAGCAGCGCCCCGAGGTGTGTCAATGAACGATCTCGCCGAAGATCGGCCCGACCCGAGCTCCCTCGTTGGTCAGGTTGCGGTTGGCCTCACCACAAATCCGTGGACAAACGTGGGTTGTGGTAGTCTGCGCGTCGATGGCTTCGCGTGCTTTCCGCGCCCTGTTCTTTATCTCTGTCGCCTTCGGCCTCGCTGCGTGCAAGGAGGAGGGCAACCTCTTTGATGAGGGTTCGGGATCTTGGGCGCTGGTCGCCTACGACCTCACGGGAGGCGCGGAGCAGCTGACCGCGATCGGCGACGCGCGCCTCGATGCGTTTCTGCTGAGCTTTGGCGGTGGCGGCGTCGCGCTCGCAGCGTGCGGCGATACCGACAGCGGCGACTTCGGCGTCGAGACCAGCAACTGCAACAACCTTGGCGCCTTCAACAAGGGCTGGCAGTGCAGCTGCTTCGCGTACGAATTCAAGGAGTCGACGATGCGCTGGGCAGAGTACACGCCCACCGACGCTGGTCCGCCGAGCCTGGGCGCGGCCGAGGGCGAGATTCAGTCGATCTCGATCACGGAGGACCCCGACGTAGCGAACCGCTACCGCTTCCAAAGCCTTCCGGAAGCCGTGCTTCAGAGCAACGGCATGGATTCGGTGCACGCGTTCCAGCAGCGCGCCGACAGCCTCATCGATGAGAGCGGCTGCCGCATGACCTGCGGCCTTGACTAGCAGGCTGTCGAAAAACCCCGCGCGGCGCATGGGCGCGCACTCACCATACACCCCCGTCCATGCACCTCATTTTTCTCGTCGGTCACGTAAGCCCCGCACCCACCCACCTCGCGCCACGGTCTGCATGGCGAGTGCACGCCCATGCACTCCACGGGGGTTCTTCGACACCCTGCTAGCGACGAGCGCTTCTGTCTGCAATCTTTCGCCGCCCGCCGTGCGTGACGCCGGCCGTGTGCTCCATGCAGGCCATCGCTCTCACGCTGCTCACGTTGATGTTGCTGGCGCTTGCGGTGCATCCGCTTGCGACCGCACGTCGTGGCAAGCATACGCCGATGCGCGTCGCCGAGGTCCCGCCGGCACGGATCGCACTCGTCCTCAGCGGCGCTGCGTGTGTGGGCTGTGCCCTTGCCCTTGCTGCTCCGAGCTGGGCCAAGGCGCTCGGGGGCGACGCAGGTGGACGGCTCTTTTTCCTTGGCCTTGGCGTCGGCGCTGTCGTCAGCGCGTGGCGATGGGCGCATGACCTTGCAGCACAGCGCAGCACAGGCGCTACGAGTGCGGCCGGAGGTGTGGGCACAAGTGCCGACGCCGCCAAGACCACCGCATCCGATGCCTCCGCCGCGCCCAAGACGATCTCCCCCTCGCCGCCGGCGACCACCTCAACAGAGACGCCCGCAGTGTCGGATCACAAGATCCAGGCCGTGTTGCGTCAGCCCCTGGTGCGCGCGACCAAGGTCCTCGCCTCGGTGCTCGTCGTGGTGCTTTCCATCCATCTCCTGGCGCCCGTCATCGCGTCGGCGCTGGCGGTCGATCGCAGCGTTGGGAGCCGCGCGCTCGATCTCGATCCGAAGACCACTGAACCCGCGCTCGATAGCTACACCTCCCTCGCGCATGACCCCGTCCGAGCGATGAGCTTTGCGCTGTGCATTGCGCTCGCGCTGGCGATCTGGCTGGCGGCACGCCGTCGTGCCGCCGGCTCCGAGCAGACTTCGGGCACACGTCCCAAGCTTTGGCTCGCAATGCACACCTTGTGTTGGGCCGTGCCAAGCGCCGCGATGCTGCTGTGGTCGCTCGGCAAGCTCGATCGCATCTTTCTTGGCGCGGCCGGCAACCTGCTCGATCACGGCATTCTTGAGAGCCCGAATGCCGCACAGCTATTTGGACTGCTGCTCGGCGTGATGGTCGGGTCGTCCCATGCGCTCGTGCGCACGGCTCTCGAAGGCCCGCGCGGCACTCCCCTACCCCTCCCGACCTCCGCGTGGCGACTCGCCGCGCTCGCCTCACCGCTGATCGTCGCGTTGGCGTCGAGCACTATGGAGAACGAAACGCTGACCGTCGCGCAACGCAGCGTGATCGAGACGGCCAACGGAGAGCCTCGCTGGATCTTGCTTCAACCCGCGCAGCGTCGCGCGTTGATGGCCGATCCACGCACGGGACAGCGGATCGTTCTGCCAGAGAACACGAGCTTTGAAGTCGGGAATAAGTACCGAGTCCGGTTCCATGCCGATCCGCGCGGCGTCAAGATTGGCACGGTGCTGGCGGAGAAGAATGTACTTCTGGTCCCCGCATGGGAAGCCGCCCAAAACATCGATCACCTCTGGTTCCGAGCGCGTGAGCCAGAGCAAGCCAACATCCCCGGCTACGACTTCGAAGTCCCAGTCACCTCGCGAGCGCTCTTCGCCCAGGGCGACACCGTGCCGACCGCATTTGAGCTGCGGCCCGTCGATCCAGAGATCGAATTGGCCAAGCTCGCGCGAAGGTTTGATGGCCCTTACACCCCGCTCAATGATCTGGAGCTCGAAGCAAGCGTGCTCGATGCCTTTCATGGCACCTTCGGCCTGCATCGCTTCATGTTCGAGTTGCGGCCGCAATACGCACCACTCAATCCGGTGCTGCGCGAGATCGTCGGAGGCCTGCGTTACGCAGGGCCCTTCCCCGTCGAGGACGACGAAGAGATCGCTGCGAACGCACCCAGTGGTCGTAGCCGACTGCCACTGGCCATGGTCGCCGTCAACGATGCAAACCTCTCCGACGGCGAGCGCGTGCGCCTCAAGATGTCGCCACCCGCACGCGGCGTCACAATTGGAGAGCTTCGGGCCATTCAAGGCGAACTTCGCGTGCCCGCTTGGGACGTCCTTGCGGCCGCGCGCTTTGGCGTGCTTCGCCATCGCACCGATCCGACGCGAGATATCCGTTTCCCCGTGCTCCATCGCCTCGCGGCCGATGGCACGCTGCGCTTTCGCAGCGCGATCCCGGAGCTTGTCGCACTCGAACGCTTTGAGGCCATGACCGACTACGAGTCGATCGGGCTGTTGCCTGCGCCCGCGGTCTTTGAGGCCTACGTGCAGCGGACGGCACGCGGTCTGGCGACCGATCAGCCGCGGCTCACCCTCATTCCCGATCTCGCGCTCGGCGAGCCTGTGCGCGGCCGAGGCGGCGGCATCTATCGCCCGCATCCGATCGAATTGATGTCGGCTGGATTCTCCGCGCCGCAGCGCGATCTCAAGGGGAGTGCGCTTGCTGCCGAGGTGTTGCTCTCCAGCCTACGGAGCGCTGAGCCGGCCGCATGGCCGCCGGCGTTGAGCCGCGCGGTGTCGTGGATCTTCGCGCTGCTGGCGGCATTGGCCCTGATCCACATCCTCGCGCAGTGCGGCGTGGTGCTCGCGGTCGATCTGCCGGAGTCGAAGTTGGCGTCGTCAGCGAGCACCGTGTCGGCGTGGGAACCACTGGAGCTTGGCATCGTCGTCGTCGGCCTTGGCTGGACCTCTCTGCTCATTCTCGCGTCGTCGACAGCGATGCCGGCCGACCCGCTGTGGCTCAGTCGCGCGATCATCTTGATTGCGGCTCTGGCGATGGCCTCGGCACTCCTCCGACGTTGGCTGGTCGCCAACGCAGCGGCACGTTAGTAGGCTGAATATAGTCCCCGCGCCCGCATCGGGCGGCCCATCGAACTCCTTGCTAGCATTTGGGCGGAGGGTGGATGAGTGCTCGAAGGCCAATGGTTCCAACGCCGGACGCGATGCTCCGTGCGCGGGCATGCGGTTGCGTCCTTGCGTTCGCCGTGATCAGCGGATGCAGCGACGACAGCGGCGACGCACCGCCAGAGCAAGGTGATGTTCCCGACCGCGACGACTTTGGTGTGTTCGCAAAGGGGCTTCATCTCGAGCGGGTGACGCTCGACCAAGGCGTGTCGATTGCGGCGCGCAGCGAAGGCGAAGACATCAGCAGCGCGAGTTGGGACACACAACTCATCCAGGACCGGAACGTCCTGGCGCGTGCGATGTGGACGCTGGACGAAGACTTCGCGCCCCGATCGCTGCAGGCACGCTTTGCCTTCCACTTGCCGAGTGGCGACACTCAGGCCGCCGTTCACGAGCTCTACATCGACGATGATGCGAACGAGGCCTGGTACGACCTCACGTTTCGTGTAACCGCGCCCGGAGCCTTCCTTGTCCCCGGCGTGAAGTTCGATGTCGGCATCTATGAGATCGACGACGGGAACGGCTCGAGCGCGGACGAAGCGATCCTCGTCGACGAGGTACCTCGCTATCCCCGGGCACCGGGTGCCTCGACGAGCCTCCCGATCTCGGAAGGTGCGCACCGTCTCGAAGTGGTCGTCGTGCGCATCGATCACCAGTTCGACGGCCCCAAGGAGTGCAGTGGCCTGCCGCCGATCGACGCGGACGAGCTCGACCGCATGGCAGACGCACTGACCGCGATGAATCCCAGCAATGAGGTGGTCGTACGACTGCGTCCGGAACCGATGGTTTGGAGCGAGAGCGCGGAGGATCTCGGCAAGATCCTCGACGCGCTTGTCGATGTGCGCGTCGCCGACAATGCCGAGCCCTGGGTCTATTACTTTGGCGCGATCGATCCCTGCGACTGGGGCAGCTCTGAAGGCTATGCCGGCCTTGGTTACGTCCCGCAAGAGCCGACGCAGGAGCTCGCGTGGAAGCGCGTCAGCGTCGGAGACTACTCGGGACCCAGCAAGGCGGGTCCACGCGGCACCTTCGTTCACGAGATTGGCCACAACTCGGGACGCAAGCATGTGCCGTGCAGCGGAGGCGAAGCCAATGCCGTCACGGACTATCCGATCGACGGTGGGCTGACGGGGAGCTGGGGCTTTGACTTGGTCAACTTCAGCCTCCATCCTCCCACTGACGCGGACTACATGAGCTACTGCGATCCCGCTTGGCTCAGCGCCTATGGCTGGAATCAGGTCATGCCGGTGTTGGCGATCCTTGGGAGCTGGGAGGCGCAAGCAAAGGCTCCGCCGTCCTCACCACGCAACACCAACGCCGCAAGCTCCGATGACGTCACGGCCAACGATTCCGCACAGTCAAAGCTCGTGCAGGCGCGCGACCACGCGGACGACACGACGAACTCACCAGCTCGCTCCGTCGTTCACCGCGCCAACGCCACCGCGATGCAGTTGATCCTCGCCAACTACACCGACGGCAGCCAGCGACTGATGCAGGTCCCCTTGCGCACCTTCAACGCCGAGTCCATCGCGCCCAAGAGCAGTGCGGATGCAAGCGCCGCAGCTGTGTCCGCACGCAATCGCGACACCGCCGGCGAAGGCTTCGTCGTGCTGCTTCGCGACGGCGTCGAAGTCGAGCGCGTCGCGGCACACGTCGATCGAGCGATTGGACTGGATGTTGCGGACGATCGCCTGCCGATCCATCGCGTTGCGGTCGTCCCCACCGAGCTGCTCTCACGCCACCAGATCGACGAGCTTCGCTTTGTCGATGCCGCGACCGGCGTTCAAGCCAACGCGCGACTCGTCGGCCAACGCTTCCAGCTCACGGCATCGCGCCCGTAGGTCGTCGTGCTCGCGGGCCGCGTCGGCAGTCCGCAATCAGCGGTTCGCGACCGCTGCCGTCGGCTGCTCGGACTGAATGCTCAGCCGGTACACGCTATTCTCGGTTTCAACGTACAACACGCCGTCATCCTCGTTGGTCAGTACGCGGCGCACCGCGGTGGTGACCATGCGTCGACCGTTCGGATCACGGAAGAGCACCATGCCTCGCCCAACAACCGGTGCTGAGAGCAGGTAGCCCTCATACACGCGACCCACCGTCGCCGGGACGCCGTCCCGGCCACTTCGGATCTTCTGGGCGATGACCGCGAGCACTCTGGGAGACATCATATCCGCCGAGTACAAGACGCGCCACGGTGATCCTTGGTGCACGGGAGTGTCGAATGCGGCGCTGATCGCTCGATCGCCTCCAGCCGCCCTCCGCTACTTGGCGGCAAGTGGTCGCCCTCGATGCCCTCAGCGTCGCGTTCGCGGATCGCGCACCGGAGACGGAGCGCGGTACGCTGCCACCTCGCTCGGCGACAATCGTGCCTTGGATCCGAAACCGCGCACGCCCGCCTACGGGCCATTCGTTGTGGAATCAGCCTCGTTCGGCTGCGAGTCCACCTCGTCCTTCTTCGGAGCAGGATCGGGCGTCGGAAGCTCCGCCGAGCGGGCCGAGGAGCCGAGGAGGCCGGCGCGGATCGGTTCCACCGTCGCCCGAGGTGCCCATCCTTGGGTCTTGTCACGTAGGACGATGTGCACCCAACCCGCACGTGACCCATCCACCCACCCCTCTGCGCCGGGAGCCAGCGTCGCGGTTGTGTTGCGACTGGGGCTGGGCCCGTCGAGCAGCGGAGTCGGGCCGGCGACCACCACAACCGCCACGACACCGTCCGCCTTGGCCCGCGACCACACGTGAGCGGGCAGGAGGAAGATCGCTCCCACCGACGCCGCAAGCGCAAGTCCCTGAAGCCGGGCCCGCGTCGTTTCGGACGAAGCAGTTCCGGTGGCGGAGTCGGCGGCACGCCAGGCGAGTCGCCAAGACACGATCCAAGCGAGGGAGGCGAGCAAGACAAGACCCGCGCTGAGCCATGCAACGAGATCACTCGCGACGATCTCGACCAAGCGCTCGGTCCACGGCTCGAGAGGCGCGACGCGTGATCCCGTCGCTTCGGCAGCGAGCTCGGCACGTCGTCGCACGATGCCAAGGTTGAGCTGTGCCCGCCGACGGAGCTCTCCGTCGCGCGCAAGCTCGCTCGCGATCCGCAGGTGCAACACCGCAGGACCGAGTTCATCGAGCTGAGCATGCGCGGTCCCGAGCTCGTACTCGATGCGGGGATCGGGATGGTCGAGCAAGGCTGCTGCCGCAGACCAGGCCTGCTTGGCCGCAGCCCAGTCTCCGCGTTCGGCCGCGGCCAGGCCCGCTTGATGCAGATCATCGACCGCGTCCGCGCGTGCAGGGGCAACGGACAGCAGCACCGTCAGCAACGCGCACGCAGTCGCGGCGCGAGAAAGCACGCGCAAAGACGGACGCGTGTGCCTCATGTTCGCCTCCCGCGCGAACTTGGATCCGTCGAGCTTGCGGCCGTCTCCTGCCAGCGACCGTCGTCGATGATTTCGCGGCTCGCCTTGAGCATCGCCGCGCGTTGCTCCTCGCTCAGCGCGGCGCCGCCAAAGCGAGCCGCATCGCAAGCACCCAAGGTCGCAGTCCACTGCGCGAGGAGTTCGGGTGCGAGTCCATCCCGGCGCAACATCGACTCAAGCTGTGCACGGGGCCGCCCTTGCGCTTGTGCCCCCAGGCGACCGATCGCGCGGGCGCTTAAGAGCTCAGAGAGCGCCGTGAATAGCTCGTCGCCCGCACGCACGTGTGCATGGGCGGTGTTCCAGCGCTCCCGCACCCAGCGCTCCCGTGCTCTTCGCTCCTGCGTTGCGGCGTCGCCCTGGGCTCGCTGTGCAAGCTTTCGCAGCGCCAAAACCGTGCCCGCGAGCGCAGGCCCGGCGAGCACGCTCGCCCACCACACGCGGCGATCCAGCGGCGCTGCCGGTACCGGCGATCGCACGAGAGCCTCGTCAAAGAAGGGCTGCGCGAGCACGGCCTCCTCGTCGCCGCTTACTTGCTCATCCTGCGTGGTCGAAGCCGGCACCTCTGAGCCATCGCCGATAACTTCCAACGTGATCGGCTGCGACGAGACGGTCTCGTAGGTTGCGCTCTTGGGGTTAAAGAAGTGCAGCGTGTGCGCGGGGATCTCAAGTGAACCCGCGGCGCCTGCGACGACCAGGAAGGTCCACGTCTTCTTGCCGCTGGTGCCCGCGGCTGTCGCATCCACTTCGCTGGTCACGGCCGGCTCGTAGCGCTCAAGGCCGCTGAGTGTGGGCCACTCGCCCGGATCGATGGCACCGAGGTTCCCACGTCCCTCCACCACGACCTTGAGTGTGACGGCTTCGCCGACCTTGAGGATCTCACGATCGACAGAGGTCGTGATCGTGTAAGAGCCCACATTGGTCCCACGAAATCCCGCAGGTTGCCCCTCCGCTGGGAGCGGCAGCACCTCGAGCGCCGCGCTGCGTCCTTTGATGCGCTGCGGAGTACCGACCCGCGCGGGGCGGAACATCCCAAAGCCCTGCGCGACCGGAGTCGCGATGATCTCACCGCCACTGACGACAAGCGTACCGGCGCGCTGAGGCACGAGCAGGCGCCGCACCACCGGCTGTACTTCGAAGCTGCGCCGATCGACCTCAGACGACTGCGCATCATCGAGTTCAAGCTCGGACGTGAGAAAATCATCAAAGGTCGGAAGCTGACTGATCTCAAGGCTGGCTTCGTTTCGATGCCAGATGTCGAGACCGTAGAGGACCTCCTCGCCAACATAGGCGGTCTTGACCTCCGTCCACCCCCACATGATCACGTTCTGCTTGGCCGCTGCCTGCTTGGTCGGGATTGAATCCTCTGGCGGCGGACGGATCTCGATCGCTTGTCCGCTCGCAGTGATCGCCGCGGGAAACTCCGGCGTTGCGGTCCCATCCTCAAGCGCGACCTCGATCGGGATCTCGTGTGTCCCGGGCTTGAGCGGCGTGACGGTGTACTGATACGTCCAGGTTCGCTTGGAGCTGGCTTCGCCATTGACCCAGCGCGCGGACTGAGAGGTCGAAACTCCGCCTCGCCGTTGGATCAGCAAGGTATCGCCGCCAAGGATGCTCGGCTCGGGAAGGCCGCCGGGGCCGTTCTCTTCCGTTACCACCACAACCATGCCCACCTTCGCCCCGACCCGAGCAGTGTCGGTCGCGAGCTCGACATCGATCGTCACGCGACCGGACGCCAAGACTTGTCCTGGCGTGAGTGCCAGCGCGCCCGCGAGCACTGCGGTGCTTTGCAGTGCAAGAAAGCCTCGTCGGCCAAGCAACGACGACCTCGCCGTCACCGCGTCGCGACCGGACGCGCACGCAGACCCGCTCACGCCTGCTGCATGATCGGGCGTATCGGTCACCAGTCTTTCTCCACGGGTCGGGCCTGTCCCTTGGGACGGCCGAGCAGATATCCGTCTTGCGCGTCCAGATCTTCAAGCGCGGAGTCGAGCTGCGCTGAATCGATCTGTTTGCCGACCTGAGGCGGCGTCTGATTCGCGCCGCCCTGGGACTGACCATCCTGCTTTGGATCCTGCTTTGGATCCTTCTTTGCGTCCTGCTTGGCGTCGGGCTGGCCTTGCTTGTCTTGGCCTTGCTTGTCTTGGCCCTGCTTGTCTTGGCCCTGCTTGTCGCCCTTGGAGTCCTCCTTGGAGTCCTCCTTGGAGTCCTTGGGCGGCTGCTTCTGCGACGGATCGGGGTTTTCACCCTCTTGCTTGTCCCCGTCCTTCTGATCGGGGTTTTGCGGATCTTGGTCCTGCTTGTTCTCCGGATCCTTCTGGCCTTCTTGATCCTTGTCGCCTTCTTGATCCTTGGAGTCGTCCTGATCCTCGTTCTTCTGATCGGGATCTTGCTCCTGCTCCTCGTCGTCCTTGGGCTCTTGCTCCTGCGGCTCGCCGTCTTGCTGATCGGACTTTTCCTGCTCTTGCTTCTTGCGCTCTTCTTCCTCGCGCTTTTCCTGCTCCTGCTTGCGGCGCAACGCGAGCTCAAGGTTCCACTTCGCATTCAGATGATCGGGCGACGCGCGCAGGCACTCCTTATAGGAAGCGATTGCCTGATCCCAATTCTCGGTGTCAAAGGCGAGGTTGCCGAGCTGATAATGGCTTGAGGCACGAACATCCTCGCGCGGCGACTCGCTGCCCCGCTCGAACGCCAACTTTGCCCCCTCAAGATCTCCTGTACCCATCAACGCAAGACCACGATCGTAGTCAAGCTCAGGTAGCGCGCCCATCCGCGCGATCGCTGCGTCAAAGAAGGTCAGCGCTTTCTCGGCGTCGCCCTCCGCAAGCGCGGCTGCGCCTGCATCGACATCGGTATCGGTCCGCGCCAGCCAGGTGGCCAAGATCCCCGCAACCAATACGCCCGAGACGCCCGAGCGCAGCGGCGTGAGCAGCTGCCACGGTCCAAGCCCTACCAATCGCAGGCCGGGGATCGATGCCAGCTTGATGAAGGAGAGCCCTGCGCTGCCACCCATGCTCATGTGTTCCGATCTCCCTTTGCAAGCGCGCCTTGCTTGCGATCCGCGTCGTTCACAGGGCGATGCTTTGCTCCCGCCCGGCCCGACCCCGCACCCGACCCCGCCATGGTCCGGCGCTCACCGAGTCCAAGGCTGAGCGTGAGCAGGACCAACGCGGGAACGAGGAGGAATCCGACCCCCTCTTGTCGATGCACCTGCACGGTCTCTTCGCGCTGCGCGGTGCGAAGGTCCGCCATCGCTTCGCGAACCTCATCGAGCCCAAAGCGATCCTTGTCGACGTGGACGTACTTTCCACCGGTCACGTTCGCGAGCTCAAGGAGGAGGTCCTCATCGAGTCGGGTCAGGATCGGCTTGCCATCGGCATCCGTGACAAAACCGACCGCTTCGCCGCTTTCATCGTATTGCTGGATCGGCTCGCCGACCTTGCTGCCGATGCCAACGGTGTAGATGCGAACGCCGAGCTTGGCCGCTTCTCCTGCGACATCGCGCGGGCGGCTGGTGGTGTCCTCGCCGTCGGTGAGCAGAATGATCACTTGATCGGCCTGCTCGGGCGCCACGTTGGCGCGCGCGGCGTCCTCATCCAGGAGGCCGAGAGCCTCGCTCTCGTTGCCCTCCGCTGCACGGGCCGCGTCCGCGACACGTGCCTCGCGGAGAAGTTCAAGCGCGAGATTGAGCGCCTTGCCAATCGCAGTGCCACCAGGCGTCTCGGTCTTGGGATCGGCGCGTTGGAGATACATCTGCAACAAGCGCGCGTCGCGGGTCAGCGGCATGCCCCGCGATGCGCCCGCGAAGACCACCAGCCCGACGCGATCGCCTCGGGTCGATGCCTCGGCGAGGAAGCGACTCAGCTCGGCCTCCAGCCGCTCGTTGCGGCTGGGATAGACATCGCGGGCGAGCATCGACTTGCTGTAGTCAACGACCAGGACGATATCGAGCCCGGGCGCCGCGATGACGTCGGTAGATCCACCGTACTGCGGTCGCAAGAGGCCAAGGGCGCACAGCGCCAACGCGAGCACGCTGCAGATCGCCGCGACTGTGCGATTGGTGTGGTTCACCGAAGCCGTCAGTCGCTCGACCAGATCGGGCCGCCCGAGTCGCTTGGCTGCGCTGCTGCGTTGGTTGGCGCCGTAGACGTAGGCCATCACCGCGAGTGCAACCGCGACCGGGAGCACCCAGATCCGATCCCATCGCGCAAAGTCGGCGTCCGCCAAGGGCGAAAGCGTTGAAAAGATCTGCGGCAGGAGGCTCCGCCCCGCCCCGCCCATGGCCATCAGCATGTTCATGGGAACCTCCGCAGTCGGGTGTTGCGCAGGATGATGTCGGCGAGCAGCAGCGCCAGCGCCGGCCACAGCAACCACAAAAAGAGCTCGGCCCGGATCGGCCGACTCTCGACCGTGGATCGCTCCAGCTTGTCGAGAAGGTCCTGGAAGGTCGTCTGCAGCGCCTCGAGATCCTGCGCCGTATAGGCAAAGCCCTGGGTGCGGGTCGCAATCCGCTCAAGCTGCTTGGGATCCACGGTGGCCCGCGCGTTGCGAAAGTCGTGACGTCCCATCAGCACCGTGTAGACCTTGACGCCACGAGCCGCGGCCTCGGTGGCCGCCGTGTCGGGATCGATGCCGTCGGCATTGTGCACGCCGTCGGTCAGCAGCACGACGATCTTGCTGGTCGCGTCGGATTCCGCGAGGCGATTGAGCGCCATCCCCAAGCCCGCACCAATCGCGGTGCGCGAGCCATCGAGCACGCCGAGTCGGAGCTTGGCGACTAGGCCGCGTACCACGTCGTGATCAAGGGTCAGCGGTGCCACGGTCGACGCGGTCGCACCAAAGACGACCACCGCGACGCGATCTCGCGGTCGGCGGTCGATGAAGTCATCGATCACCGCCTTGGCGGCCTCCAGGCGATTCGGCCGCAGATCCATCGCCTCCATCGAGTCCGAGAGATCGAGCGCGATTGCGATATCGATGCCCTCATGTTGCAGCCGATCCGAAAGCCGCTCCGACTGCGGACGAGCGATCGCCAGCACCAAGAGCAGCGCTGCAGCGAGTCGCAATCCGTCGGGGAGTTCGGCGAGACGCGCAGCAAAGCCGGGCCCGACGCCAACCAGCGTCTGCGTGCGCGAGAACCGAAGCGTGGCGGGAGCCGGCTGCCACCAGGCCCGAAAGCCGAGCGCAAAGAGGGGCAGCGCGACAAAGGCAAGCGCCCAGGGCGTCGAGATCACAATGTGCCGTACCTCTTGGCCCAACAGCAACCCGATGCCAGCGCCGACGATCGCAAGCGCCAGGCATGCAAAGCCGAGCGTGCGCAATGCCGGGAGCCACATGCGTGCGCCAGAGCTGCTCATGCAGAGCCTCCCGTGGCATCGTCGCGGCCACCCAGCGCTTGTGGATCGTCGACGTCGTTGCGCGGAGCGGCGGCGGCTTGGACGGGTGACATCGGGGCGGGCGTCGAAGTGTCGTTGGGCGCCTTGGTCCCCGGCGCAGCGCCACCCGAGTCGCCGGCAGCAAGACTGTCCGCCGAACTGTCCGCGGAGCTGCTCACGGGAATCGTCCGCTCGACCATCGAGCGCAGGCTTGCGAGGGCCTCTCGAGGTTCTTCGCGCGTGGGACGGAGCCGGGCGAACTTGATGAGATCGCCCTCCTCAAAGAAGTGAATGATCTCGCTCGCGCGGAGTGGATAGATGTCGCTCTCGCGACCGCGCAGTGCGGAGCGGATCTCTTCGGTCGTCCACTCCTGCGCAGGGATCTTAAAGCGGCCGTCAAGGTAGGCTCGTGCCACCGCGCTCATGTCGACATAGAGATCAACGACCTCATCCCGATCGTAGCGCTCGTCGACCTCCCCCTCGATTCGGCGGATCTCATCCAGCGCGCGTTCGTGCGGCGGCACGACACGGACGGGGACCGGGGTCGCCGCTGCGCCAAAGAAGCGCGTGATGATCAGCGACAAGATCGTGCCGATCACAAGCGCCGCGATCGCCGAGTAGATCACCAACTCCGCGGTGTGGTTGGGATAGGGCAGCGAGATCGCAGGATCCTCGGGCTTGCGGGCCGGATCCGTCTCGTTGGCAAGCAACGCCTCCACGGCCACGGGCGTCGCGGGTGCCTCCACCGTGCTGACCTCCCCTTGCGGCGTCACGACCGTGAGCGCAAAGGCGGGGATGACGGTGTCGGTCGGCGAGAAGTGCTGTGCCGAGACCACAAAGGATCTCGTGCTACGGCCGCTTTGGACCGCGGCCGCGTCCTCGCGGACGTCGACGACCTCAAAGGGCTCGATGCGCAATCCGATCGGGAGATTGACCGTGTAGCCGGCCGGTGCATCGACGGCGATCTTGAGCAAGACGACATCGCCGATCTTGGAGGCCTTGGGCGAGACTTCCGTGGTCACGCGGATGTCGGCGAGTCCCATTGTGCGTTGGTCGTCTTGGCCCTTGCTGACATCCGGCGTTCCGGATGAGCTCGTCGAGTCCGGCGGCGCCGCCCATGCGGAGGCAATCCCGGCGGATGGACCGAGGGCGGCGAAGATCGCGAACAAGGCCACGAGCCCGACGCGTGCCTTGGTGCGGCGTCGTTCCAGTCGCGAGACCGCGCTGGTTCGCGGAGGCCTGTTCATCGACCTGTCCTCCGTGCGCGGCGTTGGAAGAACTCGATCATCGCTTGCTGCCATGCACCCCCCGTTTCGACACTCATCAGCTCAAGGCGCAGTCGCATCAGCAAAGCCTCAAGTTCATTGCGGTCGCGCGCGACGGCCTCGCCGTAGCGCGCTGCACGGCCCCGGCTCAGGTCGTAAAAGCCATCACCGCCCAGGCCGAGCAGCTCGAGATCCTCCATCGCCACCAGCCCCAGCGGTGGCAGGGCCTTCTCGGCGGGATCTTCGACCCGCACAGGGATCACGTCGTGGCGTCGACGGACCAGCTTGAGCGCCCGCTCAAAGACCACTCCCTCGGCACCGCGAAGTGCCTCGACGAAGTCGGAGATCAGCACGACGACCGCGCCGCTCTTACGCATCCGCGCCATCGCTTCAAGTGCGGAAGCCAGTCGCGTGCCGCGAGATTGAGGCTGGTGCGTCAGGACCTGATGCACGACGGCGAGCACGTGCTTGCGACCGCTCCGCGGTGGCACGAAGAGCTCGACACGGTCACTGAACCCGATCAGGCCGACGCGGTCATTGTTGCGAATCGCAGAAAAGGCGAAGGTCGCCACCAAGCGCGCGACGAGCTGCCGCTTGTCGAACTCACGACTGCCAAAGTCCAAGCTGCCCGACATGTCGACGAGCAGCACGACGGTCTGTTGGCGCTCCTCTTCAAAGACCTTGACGTGGGCTTCACCAGTGCGCGCAGTGACGTTCCAGTCGATCGAACGGATGTCGTCGCCGGGCTCGTAGGCGCGAACCTCCGAGAAGGTCATCCCTGAACCCTTAAACGCGCTGTGATACGAGCCTGCGAGGTGCTCGTCGACCAACCTTGAGGTTTGGATCTCGATCAACCGAATCTCACGCAGGAGCTCGCGCGTGCGCTCCCAGGAGTCTTGCGATGCGGATGTCTCGACGGAGGCCATGTCTCGCAGTGAGTTGGTCAGGGGAGAGTGATACCGAAGGTCGGTGGGGCGGGAGGGCGCGGCCAAGCGGGCAAGACCAAGCGAGCTTGACCGCTGCGGACCCGATGCAACGCCTAGGGGACGCGGACGTGCTCCAGGATCGAACGAACGATCTCGTCGACGCGCTTGCCTTCGGCTTCGGCCTCGTAGGAGAGCACGACGCGATGGCGTAGCACGTCTGGAGCCACTGACTTGACGTCTTCGGGGCTGACGTAGCCGCGATGGCGCAAGAACGCGTGGGCGCGCGCCGCCTGGAACAAAGCGATGGAGGCACGTGGTGACGCGCCAAAGTCGATGTAGTTCGCGATGCTGCCCAGGCCAACATCCTGCGGGCGCCGCGTCGCGGCCACCACGCTGACGATGTACTTGCGCAGTTCGACGTCCGCGATCATCTGATCGAGCACGCTGCGTGCGTTGAGCAGATCCGCGGCTCCGATGACGGCCTCCACCTTGGCGGCGACATCCAGTCCCGCCGAGGGCACCGCGACGCGATCAAGGATGCTTAACTCTTCGTCAACGGTCGGGTAGTCGACCTTGATCTTGAACATGAAGCGATCGAGCTGCGCTTCAGGGAGCTGATAGGTGCCCTCCTGCTCGATCGGATTTTGCGTCGCGAGGACAAGAAAGGGTCGCGGCAGCGGATGGGTGGTGTCGCCGATCGTGACGTTGAGCTCCGCCATCGCTTCCAGCAGTGCGCTCTGCACCTTGGCGGGCGCGCGGTTGATCTCGTCGGCGAGCAGCAAGTTGGTGAAGATCGGTCCACGCTTGCTGTGGAACTCGCCGGTCTGATGGCTGTAGATGACCGTGCCCAGCACGTCGGACGGCAACAGGTCGGGCGTGAACTGAACGCGCTTAAAGGAGAGGTCGAGCGCGCGCGCCATCGCGTTGACCGTGAGGGTCTTTGCCAGGCCCGGCGCACCCTCCAGCAGGACGTGGCCGCCGCACAGCAGTCCGATAAAGAGACGCTCCAGCATCTCTTGCTGACCGACGACCACCTTGTGGATCTCCTCAAAGAGTCGGCCGACAAATGCGCTCTCGCGCTCAACGAGCTGATTAATCAGGCGGATGTCGTAGGTCGTGGTCATGGCTCTGTCTCGAAATGAGGTCAGCGTATGTGTGGCTCGGCCGACTGGGGGATGCGCGCTGATGTCGCAGCCGACGCAACCTCAGCTTGGATTCGCTTCCCGCGCAGGCGCCCTGCGCCCCAGAGACGGGCTCGCAGGGCCGATTCGCGCCCCGCACGGCACGCTGGCGGCGGAGTATAGCGAGCCGTGCCGGAACCGTGGCCTCACCGGAATCATTCCAAGGCGGGTGCGGGGGCGCAAGGGTCCATGGACGCGGGGGATCGTTGACGGGCGCGCGTGCCGGGCCTAAAAGACCCGACCATGTCGCTTCAAGATCCGAGCAGGCTCTTCGATGTCCGCACCGTGCAGCGGCACATCAAGGCGGGACGCACCAGCGAGGATGCTCTTGCAGCGCATCTTGCGGCGCTCCCGGATGTCAGCGACAAGATTCGCGATCGCGACGAGGGTGGCGATGAGGATGGCTGGGAAGAGGACGACGAGGATGACGACCTCGACGACGATGATGTTCCCGCCGCCTCGTCCTCTGCAGACGAGGAGTAATCGACACGGCACCGCTCCTCAGACCCCGCCGAGGCGTGGTGGCGATTCGCCCACCACGCAGCTTGGCGGTGCCTGAGTCGATCGAGCCCGCGCTGGCTGTGCCAGCCCCCCCACGCCCGTCGAGGCGTATCGCTGCGATCCCATCGCGCCGCATGTCAGCCGTCCTCCTCGGTACGTGGCTGGCTGCCTGCGACAGCGGAACATCCGCGTCGCGTCCCCAATTCGCTTCCGCCGATCCGGAGCTATCGGCGCCAAAGGACGGCCGGCCCGGCGACGCTGACTCAGGCGTCGCATCGGATCCGCGACCCCAGGACTTCGCCGATGTTGCAGCGCGGGTCGGTCCCTCGGTCGTCGCAGTCGTCACAACGGTGGCCACCGCCGACACCCCCGAGAGCGCGAACGGAGGTGTCACCGTTCGTCGAGGCATCGGAGCCGGCGTGGTCGTCTCGCCACGCGAGATCGTCACCAATGACCACGTGGTCGCATCGTCGGCGACCGTCGAGGTGCATCTCGTCGATGGCAGCCGACGCACGGCCCACATCGTTCACTCCGATCCGCTTGTCGATCTCTCGCTCATCGCCGTCGATGACGGACCACCGCTCGTTCCGCTGGCGCTCCGTCTTGGTCCTGCACGAGTCGGCGAATGGGTGATGGCGGTGGGACAGCCTTATGGACTTTCGTCCACCGTGACGGTTGGTGTCGTCAGTGGGATCGGGCGCGACTACGTCGATCTCGGCAGGCCCAAGGGCCTACGTGCCGACGGCGTGTGGTCCTTCATCCAGACCGACGCTTCGATCAATATCGGCAACTCGGGCGGCCCCCTCCTCGACGCCCGCGGCGAGCTGGTCGGGATCACCACCGCGGTCCGCAAAGATGGCCAGGGGCTTGCCTTCGCCGTCCCAGCCGAGCTTGTCGTGAAGTACTTGGATGAGGTCAGTGCCCACGGTCGCCTCCGTCGTCCCCGCCTTGGCCTTCGCGTCGATGACCTCGGCCCCGACGAACATCCCCTCCGCGCCCGCGGCGTGAAGGTCGTGCGTGTGGAACCCGATGGCCCCGCTGCCACCGCAGGCGTGAAGGTCGACGACATCGTCCTCAGCGCCTGCAAGCGCCCCCTCCTCCGCGTCTCCGATCTCGCCTACGCCGCCCTGATGTGCGGCCTCGATGCCCCCTGGGACCTCGAACTCCTCCGCGGCGACTCCCACCTCACCCTCCCCATCACCCCCCACGAATCCCCCTGACCCAAGCCGAAGGCAAGGCGCGTGGGCGGTGTGTTGCGGTGGTGTGCGGTACCGCGATGAGCGTGGCAGCGACATCTCCGTGCGTCTGAAATGCAGCGTGGCATACGTGCACAGCGGCGGGAGCAGGGCGGCGGCCAACGCACCCAAATGCAAGCAGGCGGGACGACGGTCCCACCTGGATCTCCGCAGACTGAGGCCGTTGCGGTACGGCGATGCCACGTGGCAGGTGGCCAGCAGCGATCACGAGGGCGGCAGCGGCCCAATCATAAGTGGCCACTTTGGCGTTGGCCCTTCACAAGCCATGCCGCAGTACTTCCGCATCTTCCAGGTGTACTCGGGCCACAGTGAATCGCGATCGCCATCGAGAAGCCGCTGACGGCGCTCCCGGTACTCGCGCTCCCACGCTTGGTCCCGCAGCTTCGCGGCGCGGACAAGTTCATCCGAGCCCGCATGCCGAGGCCGCCGACCGAACATCTGTCGCCAGCTCTTGGGCTTCTCGGTGCTCATCTCCTCGGCATGACGCCGCGCGAGGCCCTTAACGTTGCCAACTTTGCGACCCGTCGCCTTGCGCTCGGCTCGAGCAGCATCCTCGGCTTTGGCCACAAGATCAAGCACCTGCTGACGAACCTCTTCGTCGCTCTTGCCCGCTAGCACAGGCGGTCGCACAAGCTCCAGCACCACCTCATCCGGCAGCTCGCTCGGCTTGCCGCGGTACCTCATGCGGCCCGTACTGTCTGCCTTGCGCTTCTTGACCGCCCGGCGCTCCTTGTCCTTCAAGTCCGCCCACAGCCCAACTCGCGGTCGCTTGATCACGGCCCGCTCGCCGTACTTCATCAAGCAGGTCGTGACTCCCGGCCACTGCGCTGCCTTCTTGACCAGATGGTCCTTGACCGGGTTGGCCAGGATGTAGCCGGCCGTCTCCAAGATCGCATCGTCATCGAGCAGCTCGACCACCTCATAGGGCTCAAACACCGAGCCGGTCTCGCCGAGCATCGCGTTGACCTGCCTCGCGAGCATGGACTCGAAGAACGCGAAGGCTTCGGGATGATTGCCGAATTGGTCGCCGACATCGAAGTGAATGTGATTCGACATCACCGTCAGCTCGTGGATCAGCAGCCCATAGCGCTGCGCGGTGAGGGCCGCGAGATAGCGGATCGCCTGGTTGAGGCGCTTGCGCGGCCATAGAAGGTAGAGCCTCCGTACGACGGAAAAGGTCGCGTGGTAGATGCCGGGACGGACTGCGCGCGGAACCATGCGAGGGCTCTTCGAGCGCCGAGCGAAGAAGTTGCCCGGGACGGCCAAAGATTCTTGCAGCCGCACGTCCCAAAGGAGCCGCCTCGGACCAGTAAGGAGGCAACAGCGCGCGATCGATCCGAACAAATGACGATGCCGCGAGCACCCACTCGGTGTGCCCACGGCATGAAGTCGGCCGACCCCGCCGGCCCTAACAACAACGACTACTGCGGAATCGGGGCGCAGGTCGAGACGCCGGCGCCGACGATGCGGATCGGGGCGTTGGCGTAGTTGTTGTCCAGGCTCTGATCGCCGGTGTAGTCGAGCTTGGAGACCTTCGAGTTCCCGGCAGTGGCCGTGAAGAAGTAGAAGTCACCATCGTAGTGAGCGAAGGCAAACGCGTTGCCCAGGTTCAGGCCGTTGAGCGGGGTGGTCGCAACCACCGTCGCGTCGGCCTTGTTGTACTCGACCAGCTTGGCGGGATTGGTGCCGGCGAACGCGAACAAGCGACCATCGGAGAGGCCTGTGAGCTCACCGCCGTTGTAGTTGATCGTGCCCTGTACCTGCACGGGCGGTGGCGCCATCGTGGTGTCGATGCGACCCAACTTGCCGCTACCCGGTCCCTCCGTGAAGCCACCCTGACCGTTCCAGCTGTGGGTATAGAGGTAGTCGCACTGGTCCACCGCGCTGTTGGACGCGAAGCCCAGTCCGAACAAGGTGTAGGTCCAACCATTCTGGTTGGTCACCCAACCCGAGTCGTTGCATGACGTCGGGTTGTTGATGTCGACGGTGTAGAGCTTGCCGTTCTGCATCATGATCCACGCCAGCCCGTTGCGATCAACCGACATGGAGAAGGTGCTCGTGGTCGGGCAGATCGATCCGAGGTTGGCGATCGAGGTGAACTGCTTGGCCGGCGGATCAAAGGAGTACAGCACCGCGTTGTCCGAGATCACGTAGATGAGATCGGTGTTCTGCGCGCAGCTGCAGGTGTCGCCGTCGCCATCTCCATCTCCGTCTCCATCTCCGTCTCCGTCTCCATCGCCGTCACCATCGCCATCTCCATCGCCATCTCCATCTCCATCTCCATCTCCGTCTCCATCTCCATCTCCGTCTCCATCTCCGTCTCCATCGCCATCTCCATCGCCATCTCCATCGCCATCGCCATCGCCATCGCCGTCGCCATCGCCATCGCCGTCGCCGTCACCATCTCCGTCGCCGTCGCCGTCTCCATCTCCATCTCCGTCTCCGTCTCCGTCCCCATCGCCGTCTCCGTCTCCGTCACCGGTGGCATCGCCGGCCTC
>CAZVEM010000006.1:0-53921 GCA_964626165.1 uncultured Nannocystaceae bacterium | reverse complement strand
GGTGTATCTTCTGGTGTTTCATATCGGTGATCCCTCTCACCGAGCCGATGTCATGGGGGAGCTGCTGCCCATCCTTTCGCCTGAAGGGGTCACGATCTTCGTTGAGAAATTCCTGATTCTCGCTTCGCCCAACATGGATATCCTCGACTTGATCGAGGATCCAAGCGTCGCAAGGCTGTGCGCGCGAGGGGAGCTGAGCGTGACTCGCATCGAGAAAGCGACCAGGTCGCAGTTTCTCGCACAGCTTAAAGACCACGAGCATGCGGGCCGGCTGCAGCAGCTCTTCGACGCCTGGCTCGCAGACCTCCCCATCGGTTCGTCCAACTGAGTGCGTCGGGTCCGGCACAGCGCCTTTCATCGATGCCGCTGGAGCGGTGCGTATCGCTGCGCGGAATCGCTCCCGATCGCTTCAGGTGCGAAGGAGTCGTGTTGGCCGATCACTGTGTGCACAAACGTTCGTCGTGAGCGGCAGCAACATTGTTGGGGCTTCACGGCTCGTTGCGGCCGACGCTCCCCGCACTCGGCCATATCGAGCTGCCGATGTGAGTCGTTTTGGCGTCTGGCGTTGGGCGAACACGGGGGGGCTGCCGAGCGGGGCATTCGGGGAACCCTAGCCGCCGTGGGTGGCCAGCCAGGCTTGCGCCCGCTCGACCCATGCGGCGCGACCCGGTCCCTGGGTTTCGTAGTCGGCCAAGGCGGACTTCATCGAGGCGATCGCGTCGGCGCGGCGGCCGAGCTTGAGAAGGACTTGGGCGCGGTACTCGTTGGCCTCGCCGCGTTGCAAGGAGGGCTCATCCCCGGCAGCTGTGAGTGCTTGCTCGTAGCCGGTGAGCGCTCCCTTCACGTCGCCGGCGGAGAGACGGGCTGCGGCGACGATCGAGTGGAGATGGGCCTGCTTGCCCGGAGTCTTGACCGGAGACGCCTCAAGGATGTCGAGCCCTCGTTGCGCCAACTCGGCGGCGGTCTTGTGATCCCCAAGGCGCTGGTGCGCCTCGGCAAGGGTCGCGATGCCGGCGATGAGCTGGCCCGAGCTTGGGCCATGAACCTTCTCCCAGATCGCGAGTGCGCGCGACGCTAGGTCGCGCGCCGCTTCGAGCTGTCCCTGCGCCAAGCGGGTATCGGCCAGTCCGTGCAGGGCCATCGCAAGATGCGGGTGCTCGGGTCCCAATCGTGTCTCACGAATCTCGACGGAACGTTGCCCCCACTGCGCGGCCTGTTCCAGATCTCCGGATGCCCTCAGCGCGGTGGCGTAGTTGACAGCGATCCACGCGATATCGGGATGATCGGCTCCCTTGGATTTCTCGAGGATCGGCAGGCCTTGTTGATAGAGCTCGATCGCCTCTTGATTGCGGTCGAGATTGGATGCGGCCATCGCCAAGTTGCAAAGGGCTGTGCCGACCTCGGCGTCGTCGGGCTGGAGCTTTGCTCGAAGGCCTTCGAGCACGTCCTTGTACATCGCCTCGGCGGCCTCCAACTCGCCCATGACGGTCATCATGCCGGCAATATTGTTGCGCTCGTTGACCGTCTCGGGATGCGCAGGCCCGAGCGCGGCCAAGTAGAGCTCGAGCGCCTGCTCGAACTTCGCGCGTGCGCCGACAATATCGCCGCGCTCGTAGGCGATCGCGCCTCGTCGATCGATCGCGCTTGCGACCAGCGGGTGGGTCGGCGGATAAGCCTTCTCGTACAGTTCTTGCGCCCGCAGTGCGGCCTGCTCGGCGGCTTCGAGATCACCCAAGCCGCGCTCTGCCGCACTGAGTGCAAGGTAGGTTCCCGCCTTGAGCGACTCGGTATTGTCGCGTCCTTCAAGAAGGGCCAACTCCTGCAGAAAACTCTCTTTGGCCTCGACGTTCTTGGCCCGCGCATAGTCGATGGCACCGCGCGTATGCGTTCGCTCGCGTTGAAACTCAAAGCCGTTCCCGGAGGCGGTTCCGTGCGCGGTCGCAAGCTCCATGAGTACGTCGGTGGTGGCGTCAAACTCTCGTTGACCTCGAATGGTTCCGGCCGCAAGCATCGCGGCCATCGCCGCGCCTTCGCTGTCTCCACCCTCGACCGCGAGCTTGGTGGCAAGCACGGCTTCGTCGAATGCGGGCATTCTTTGTTTGCTCGCCTCCAAGAGGCGCGCATGCTCGAGGTGAGCGGCGTAACGCAGCGGGGCGTAGCCCGTCTCGTCGATCTCCTTGAGGACAGCTTCCACGCGCACCTGGGCCGCCGCACCTGCACCTGCGACGCGCTCGGCTCTGGCGAGACGGACCTCGCCTTCAAGACGCGTGACCGCGTCGGCGATCGCGGCTGGCGGTGGTTTGACCGCGGCGCTGAGATAGATCGTGTCGCCGCAGCGCGCGGGATCCGGCAGTCGCTGTACGTTGTCGAGCGAGCGCCGCACGGCCTCTGCATCGGCGTGATGGAGCACCGACAGCAGCGCGTCCACTTCGGCTCGCGCGTTGGCCAAGCAGCGCGCCTGGGGTAGGGCGAGCTGCGACGGGAGTTTGCTCTCCCCGAGGCATAGGGGCTGCGCGGTCTCGACCCAGGCTGTGGCCCAGCGATCGAGCGACTCCTCGACTCGGCCGACCATCTCTTGCGCGAGCGGTGACGCGGACGCCTCAAAGCCCGTTTTGAGCTGGGCTCTGGCGGCCGCATCCCAGGTGCCCGCGAGCTGCACGTCGGCGGAAGCGCATGCCCCCCGGATGCGTGACTTCTCGAGCTGCGCGTATCCGACCGCGGCTCCGCCCGCCACGATGGCGAGCGCGACGATGGGCCACGCCCGACGCCGTGTGGGTACCCGGTCCCCCAACTCGCGCAACAGGTCCTTCATGTCGGGCCAACGCTGCGTCGGATCTGCGCGAAGTCCCCGTTCGAGCGCGCGCCGCCGGGCCGCGTCGAGCATCGACGCTGCTGGTGGGGACTCAATCGTGCCCTGCGACGCTGCAAATGCGATCGCCGCGATCGACTCGCCCGCGAAGGGGCGCTTACCGACCAGCACCTCCCAAGCCGTGACGCAAAAGGAGAACTGATCACTCCGAGCGTCGGCGGGGGCGCCCTCAAACTGCTCTGGTGACATGTATGCGGGCGTGCCGACCAAGGAGCCTGCAACGGTGATGTCCAATCGTTGAGAGCCGCTCCCGGACATCTGCGATCGTGGCGCTCCCTCGACGACCGAGCCCGCAAGAGATCGAGGGACGCCATCTGTGGTCGTGTCCGACGAGTGCGAAGAGCCCTCCCGGGCAAGGCCGACATCCTGTGGCAGCGTCGCAGTGACGCTCACACCACTCGCGCCACCATCACTTTGGCGGGCAAGTCCAAAGTCCATCACGCGCACTCGGCCGCGCCCGTCGATCATGACGTTTTCCGGCTTGAAGTCACGATGCACCAGTCCCGAGGCGTGCGCAGCGGCCAGGCCTTCGCCCGCAGCAAGCAGGGCTGCGATCCGCTCGCCGGCGCTGGGATTGTCATCCTGGACCCACTTCCCGACCGTCTTGCCGTCGACGTGCTCCATCGCGACGAAGAGCTGGTCGTTGTGGATCCCGACGTCGTAGACCGCGACCACGTTGGGATGACTGAGCTTGGCGAGCGCCTGGGCTTCGCGTTGCAGTCGTAGTCGATGCTCGTCCGCGCCGCGTCCTCGCTTGTGCTTGAGGAGCTTGAGCGCGACGCGGCGATCGAGCTCGGGATCCCAAGCCGACCACACGACGCCCATCGCGCCTTGCCCGAGCTTCTCAAGCACGATGTAGCGACCCACCTTGGCCCCCGACTTCGGCTGTGCGTCGGAGGCGTCCGCGGCAACCACTGCACTCGACGGTTGCGACGAAGGCGGTTGAGGGCTGCTCGATGGACCGCCCTCGCCGGCGAGCGTCTCTCCCAACGACCCACCGGCTTGCGTCGCATCCATCGAACTCATAGGTCACCAACGCTACGGGGCGTGGCGCGGCGGTTCAATGCGTCGCGGCTTACATTCCAGTCGATATCGAGCACCGACATGCCGGCGGATGCTCGATCTCGCGCGCGATGCCTCCGAGTGTCACTCGGTCTCGGGGCAGGTCGCAACTCAGGCGGCGGGCCGCGCTCCGAGGGCCGCTACGGCCGTCCATCGATCCACCTCCGCATCGACGCGAATCCAGCGGTCCAAACACGCCGAGGCGTTGACGCGCGTTACAGGCTGAAAAGAAGATCCTACGGCGCCGGGACGCGCATTCACCAAGCAACCCTTGTCGCTCAGCGATCAATGATGCCCGTATGCCCGTATGCCCGTGTGCCCGTGTGCCCGGTACTCTGCCTCTTCGCAGGTCGCTTCGCATGGCGATTGCATGTCCATGCACTCCCCGCGGTGACGTGCACAGCCTGCTAGGAGTCGGCCGCGTACTCGCCGACGAACTCAAGCAGTGTCGTTGACGGTGGCTCATCGCAGCGTTGCGCGATCGTGCTGCTAAAGCGTTGGAACGTCGGAAGCGAGAGGAGGGGATTGGAGCCATCCTCGGTGCTGATCTCGGCGCGATGGAAGAAGGTACGACCGTCCTCGTCGCGGGCGCAGAGGTAGCGCAGACCCGGCGGCTTGCGCTCCGCGAGCTCGGCGAAGACCGCCTGCACGAGCGCAAGGTTCTCGTCGACGCGCTCGGCGTGTAGGCGGTAGCGGACTTGAACAATGCGCGTAGTCATCAGCGCGCCCTCATCTTGTTGTTACGGGGGTTGTGCTCGACCTCGGCGAGGCCGAGCGCTTCGAGCACCGGTGGCACGTACATCGCGAAGCGACCACGCAGGCCCTTCTTGAGGCCGTAGAAGCCTCCCACAGGATTGTCGGCGGACCGGGCCCAAGCCTCGACGGTGCCTTCTTTGACAGGCTTGTTCTCATCGGCCGAACCCAACTCGATCCAGTCTCCGTGCTTGCGCAACATCGCGTGGAGATCATCGATGCAGGACAAGGCGTAGCGCAGTTGGGTCGAGCCGACCTGGACGACCAAGGCGGGTGGTTTGGCGCTCGGATCGCGATAGGCGGTGTACTCCGCCGTCCCGGGCGGAGTCTTGAGCTGCCAGGGGGTTTCGGGCGTACCTTGGGTCGTGGCTTTCTTGCTCGGCATTAAGTCACCTGCTGTGCGGCCTGCTGGAGATCCTGGACGTACTGCGCAAAGACGGGGCGAAAGTCGGGGAGGGAGCGCTTGATGAGCGGCAACATCACCCCTTGAAAGACCTCCACCATCGAGAAGCTGGTGGCGTCGCCCCGCGGCGCGAGCGTGAAGGTCCGCGTCCCTTTGAAGAAGGGGGCAGCGCCGTCGCTCCAGACCATGCGGCGCTCCGGCTCAAGGGTCGTCACCTTCGGGGTGAAGGTGCGCGGGGAAATGGGCACCTTGATCGCGAGACGTTGACCGAGCGCGATTGGGCCGCGCAGCTCGGTGACGGTGTGATTCCATCTCGGAAAATCGTCGGCGTCCGTGAGCAGGGCCCAGACGCGGGCGACGGGCGCAGCGATCTCCGCAGACACGGAGTAGCTCAGTCGGAACGCGGCCTCGTCTCTTTGCACCTCAGACACGCCCCGTTGGTAACCTAATGGTTTCCAATGGTCAAGCGTGGTGGAGCAGCGCCGCGAGCACGAGGTCCCACGAGGCATCGTAGCGAGGCGCTCGCAGGGGAAAGGCCTCGAGGCTGTTGGGTCCAGGTCCGTGGACAATCTCGACCCGTGTGGACGCGGCCTGCGGCACGAAGCGAAC
The DNA here is from genome assembly GCA_964626165.1 of uncultured Nannocystaceae bacterium. Classification (GTDB taxonomy): domain Bacteria; phylum Myxococcota_A; class Polyangia; order Nannocystales; family Nannocystaceae; genus CAZVEM01. The sequence goes on along the minus strand of CAZVEM010000006.1, from coordinate 48,225 downwards.
CTCGACGGCGGTCGGTTGTTCGGGTCCGGTGCCGGGATACCAGTCGATCGAGATGCGTTCGGGATGTTTCCACTCGCGGACCTTGCCGAGCTCGAGCGTGCGCCCGGTCGGATCGGACTCGTAGAAGCGCTCGGGCCCGAGCGAGATGACGCTCTCGGGATGATCGAGGTGACGGCGTTCGACCGGCCACCAGTCGTTGATGCGGTCACAGAAGAGGCGGAACGCCTCTTCTTGGCTGCAGGGGAGCAGCACTGACTTGTGCAGCGGTGGGTGCGAGGGGATCATCGTCGCGCTCGTGTGGTCTGGTTCGCGGTTGGTCGCACCTGCGCGCCCGCGCGCGTTCGCGCGGCAGGGTGGCCGCGGGGGTGAGACTTGTCCTTCTCCTCGCCGGCGAGCGCAGCCAACTTACCCAGTGCGCTGTCCCAGAAATCGTCGAGGTAGTCACGGACGGAGGCAAAGCCCTGCACGCGTACCGAGTAGAGGCTGCGAGTGCCCTCGCCCCGAGGCTCGACCAGACCCGCCTCGGTCAGCAGGCGCAGGTGCTTTGAGATCGCCGGCCGGCTGATCGGAAAGCGGTTCGATAGCTCACCGACGGTGAGCGGACGCGAGCGCAGCTCCAAGAGGATCTGGCGTCGTATCGGACTGCCGAGTGCATCGAGCGCATGCATGTAACCTGAAGGTTACGCGATCAACCGGCTCGCCGGGAAGCATGCGGGCCGGCTCGCTGCAACTTTTGCCGCGCGAGCCGACCTCAGCCGCGTTCTTGCACTCCTCAGCCCGACTTCGCGCCAACCTTGCCACTGACGCTCGCGCTGACCTGGACGTTGACGCTGACCTTGGCCGAGACGTCCGCCATCGCGCTCACCGCGGCGGCGACACACGCGGTTGCCTTGGCGCCCGCGCCATCGAGCTTGCCCTTGAGTCGGCCGCCCGCATCCGCGACGACCTTGACCTGACCGCCCAGCTGCTTGCCGAGGCGAATCTGGGCCTTGATGAGCGCGGGCAGGTTGGTTCGCAAGGTCGCTTGCAGCTTCTTGAGGTCCTCAACCTTGGCATCACCTTGAACGACCACCTCCGGCTTGCTGCACGCGGCCTTGAACTCTCCGCTGGCCTTGCAGCTCGCCGAGCAGTCCGCCTGGGCCTGCGGCGGCTTGGCTGCAACATCGCACTTGGGCGCCTTCCACTGGCCTTTGCACTCCGCGTGGCAGGTTGCATCGCAGCTGCCCTTGCAGGTGCCATTGCACGAGCCCACGCAACGACCCTGGGCATCTTTGGCGCTGCAGGTGCCTTCGCACTCGCCGTTGCAGGTGCCCTCACAGCTTCCTTCGCAGGTGCCCTCGCAGTAGCCAGAGACCTTTCCAGGTTGGCAGCTCGCTTCAACCTTGCCAGGATCAACTTCAAGGCCGCACTCCGCATCGCACTTGGCCACGAAGTTGCCGTCGACCTTGCAGCGAGGCGGCTTGTAGCTCACCTGCAGAGAGCCGTTGGCTTTGACGATCTGCTCGATCTTGGCCGCCACGGCGTTGCAAGGACCCTTGACCTTGCCGCCGATGTCGTCATTGCCCTCGAGCTTGCTCGCGTCGACGCCGAGATCTTGTCCCATGCGCTTGCACGCCGCTGCGACCTCGCCTTCAATCGCGTTGACGCTGGCCTTGAGGTCTGCGGAAGCCTGCACGAAGGCACCGATCTGCGCGTCGAGCTCGGCCTTGCCGGAGTACTTCACGCCCATCGCCTTGCCGCTGCCGAACTCGGGGCAGGCCACGCTCTGCGTCAGGCTCGAGCCCGATTCACCAAAGAGCGCGGCGCAGCCGAGCCCTGCCGAGGCCGTGAGACCAAGGGCGAGCGCGAGGAGGCGGGAAGCGACGAGCGACGTGCGTGGCGTTGCGGGCATGTGGACCGATAACACGGCCGCACGCCGCCCCGTAGGGGGAGAGCGATTCTCGGCCTAGGGTTGTCTCACGTCGCTTTCGCTAGCCTTCGATGCAGCTACGTGGCCACGAGCGCTGCGAGTGCACCGTCCAGGGTCGGGTGCCGGAACGTGTACCCGGTCTCAAGTGCCTTCCGAGGCTCGATGTAGGCGCCCTCAAGCACGATCTCTGCCATCTCACCGAGCGCCAGACGGAGTGCAAAGCTGGGGACGGGCAGCCAACTGCTGCGGTGCAGCGCGTTGGCGAGGGCCTCGGAAAACTCCTTGTTGCGCACCGGTGCCGGCGCAGCGACGTTCATCGGCCCCTCGACCGTGTCGTGATCGAGCGCATGCAGGATCATCCCGACCACATCGTCGAGGTGGATCCAGCTCATCCATTGACGGCCGCTACCCATCGGTCCGCCGATGCGCCGCCGAAACATCGGGGCCATCTTCGAGAAGGCCCCGCCATCTTGGCCGAGCACCAGCCCGATGCGCAGGCGCACCACCCGAACACCAAGGGTTTCCGCCACCTGAGCTTCGCGTTCCCATGCGTGGCAGATCTCCGCGAGGAAGCCCGTACCTGGGGGGCCGCTCTCGTCGAAGTGCGTCTCCTTGTGGTAGCCGTAAAAGCCCTGCGCCGACGCGCTGATGAGCGTCTTGGGGCGGCGATCACCCGCCGCCTGAATGGCGCGCACGACAGCCTTGGTCCCCTCCACGCGGCTATCCATCAGGATCTTCTTGCGAGCCGGCGTCCAGGCGCCCTCCGAAACCGAGGCTCCGGCGAGGTGCACGACCGCATCGAAGCCAGCGAGTGCGTCAGGCGGCTCAAAGCCCTTTTCCGTGCTCCATTGCAACTCGCCGCCGCGGCCGCCACGGGTCGCGGCCACGGCCTCATCGCCGCGTCTGCTCAGGGCGCGCATCAATGCCGTACCGACGAGTCCTGATGCGCCCGTGACCGCGACCTTCATGGCAGGAGCATAGCAGCGAAGCCAAAACGCCAAGTGTCAGGCGCGACTTGCTTGGCGGACGCGGAGGCGGCATGGGTCGCGCAACGAGCATCACAGCTTGCCGGGGGTGTCGGGCGTCCGTTCCAACCACGCCCCCACGCGCGCGAGTCTCGACGACTCTTCCGGCCGTAGCAGGCACGCGAACGCAACCCCGCTCAGTGGATACGCAAAGAGAATGAACATGATCGCGGCGACACCGGCATGAAATGCCCACATGCACAGCGCCCAAGCCCGTCCGATCTTCTCGTGGACCAGCGCTAGCGGTGCGCCGAGCTCAAGCACGAGGCTGCTCAGGCCGAGGGCCATCCAAGGGCCTTCAAAGCGCACCAGATAGGCGCCCAGAGGTGAATGAGCATCGCCAAGCTCGATCTTGCGCAGGTTGTCCCATGCGACGTGGACGCGCAAAACCTCGCCATCGCCCCAATGCATCCCCGCGATCCTTAGCTTGGCTGCGCCCGCAATGACGTACGCGACCGCCGTCAACAAGATGAGCGCACGGACTGGCCAACCATAGCCCGCGGGCGCCGTCGACAACAACGTCGACCCGGATCCGGAGGGCAGAGACAAAGCCGACCGGACGCGCGCGCTCCGAACATCGAGCGACCAGCGATCGGCGGCAGGGCTCAGCGCGATGAGCCAGGTATGAATCACGAGAAGATGCTCGGTGTGGCTGATGTGCCCAAACGAGCTACGAAAGGTCCCCAGCAGGGTGAGCGCGACGGCGAAGAGCGGCCCACTGATCGAAAAACGCAATCCCAACGTGAATGCGATGCCCGTGGCGATACCAAGCACGTAGGTCAGCAGCACCAGCGCTGCGGGCGGCGGCTGACCCGACAGGTCCAACAGCGCCAAGAGTCCGACGGGAGTCCATGGCCCGGAGGGACGAAATGCGAGGCCGACCAGTGCCGGCGCGCGAACGAGGAGCCAGATCGTTGCGAAGAGGCCCACGAGAATGCGCAAGGCCGCGATGCGTGTTGCCGGCAATGGTTTGAAGAACCAGTCCATTAGCGCGGCTCCTCCGGCGACGACGGCCTGACTCCCGAATGCGGATCGCGTGCCCTCGACGACGCGCTTGGGTCCTCGGTGGTCGCAGCGGGCCCGGATTCGCTCCGAGCGTTGTCGTGAATCGAGCAGCGCGTGACCACGCGTCGTGCCAAGGGGCGATCGGGTCCGTCGGGCTCGACGAAATACGCGATCGGATCGAAGCGACTGCGTACCAGCTCAAGGCGCACGAGGTCACCAGGGCCCGACTCCCGCAGCGTCGCGGCGACCTTCTCGCACAGGGCGCGTGCAGCGTCTCGATGCTTGGACGCAGCATGGATGGTGCCGTGCGCCTGCATCACTTCGTCGGTTCCAAGCGCGCTGGGGGGCACGCGATAACGTGTCCCATCCGAGCGGACCGCGACCAGATGCGCAAGCTGTGGCGTGGTCCGAACTGACGCAAACATCGGAAAGGTCGAGAAGGGAAAGGAGTCCTGCGTCGACGGGTCGCGCACAAATGCGCTGAGGCTCGCGAGCAGCAGAGCGAGCGTGACAATCGTGGCCCGCGTGTGACCCGAGGACCAAGACGGTCGCGCGACGCTGGTGAAACCCTCCGGCGATTCGATCGTCGCCGGGCTGTCGTCAACCGAGTGCGGCGGATTACTCGGAAGATGGCTCGGCGTCGACATCGTCCTCGTGAAGCTCCTGGCGATCTTGCGCTTCCTGGCGAGCGTTCGCCTCCGGATCCAGCAGCGGTCCAATCGCTGCGCCTCCGTGCCCAATTGCAGCCCAAGCGTGCTGCGTAAAATCGATGCGCATCATCGGCGAGACCATCGACTCGGACCATCCTCCGCGCGTCAGCACTGGGCGGCTCGCGACGAAAAGATCTCGCTCGCGCCATTGCTGTCGCAGCAGGAAGTCGAGCGCGAGCTTGAGGTCCTGCTCGAGGGCCTGGGTGGGCTCACCGCGCGCAAGCGCGATGGCGTGCGCGGCCGCCATCGACTCTGCGAGCCCCGCGGTAGGTGTGTTTTGCGGTGCGACGAGGTTACCAAAGCCGTATCCGCCGACGAAGGCGTCGTCCACTCGGCTGGCTTCGCGCAGCAGGAGGCGGCGTTTGAACGAGACGTAGTCGAGGCAGAAACGCTCGTAGCTCTCTTCGCGCAGATGTTCGAGCGCTGCTCGGGCGGCCAAGCAGTGCCAGTTCTCTTCGACGAAGAAGAAATCGGACATCAGGTGCTTCGCATATCGTTCTCCGAAGTACCGCATCGCTCTGCGTGCACGCATCTCGAGTTCAGCGGCGTTGGGCAGGCCGTCGATGGACTCGGTGCGCGCCAAATCGTGCAGCAAGATCAGGGCGAAGACCGCTTGCCCGGGGGCAAAGAGCGGATCTGGACCCTGCTGCGGAGCGTCCGTATCTCGCTCCCAGCCAGGCGCAAAGCCACCATCGTCCCGCTGCAGCGCGAGGATGAGTTGTCCGAGCTCTGCGATGAGATCGTCGTGGACCTCTCCGACCCGATCGCGACACGTCAAGAAGGCGAGCAGCGGCAGTGCAGAACTCCCGAGATCTGCAACGCGCGCGGTGGCACGGGTCGCGAGCCCATGCTGCGATCCGAAGTCGCGGCGGCGGGCGGCCATGAACAGCAGCGAGCTGCGCACGGCTTTGTCGACATCCTTCCGATCGCCCCCAAGCTCGCAGAGCGCCAGGGTCACCCCTGCCTGCCGAGGCAGGACGAGCGCGGAGTTTCGCGCTTCTCCAGTGTAGGGATCGAGTTGGTAGCGGAACTTTCCGTCGGGCCCCTGGGCACGCACGATGTGGTCGCGCGCCAGATCACCCGCGATCTTGAGATCGCTGGCTCGGAGGGATGGATGCCTCTCGGCGTCCCGGGACGCGGCGCGCTGGGCTCGGTCGGCGCTGCCTCCCGCGAAGGAATCCAGTGGATAGGCAGCATCACGCGCGGTGCGACCGCGATCGAGCGCGCGCGCGCCCTCGGGTCCCAGCACGACGGCACGCGTGCGAACGCGCTGCAGCGACGCTGAGCCCCGGAGCTCGCCCTCGCCCTTGGTGAGCGAGTCGATCAGGTCCTCGGAAGAGAAGCCGATGCGGAGGTCCGGGATCGCCGCGATCGGTCGACCGTTCACGAAGCGGCTCTCCGCGACGAGCTGCGTCGCGGGGATGCACATCACGCCAAGGCAAGCCGCGTCGACGCCCGGCTTGAGCTCGAAGGGCGCGACCAGGGTATCGAGCGCGTTCCAGGGCGACGCGATGGTCTCGCGGCGTCGAGACCCGAGTGGACCGGACCATGCGCCAATGCTCGCGGAACTCACCAGTCGCTCGATGAGCACCGGCCCGCGCGAGGCGAGCGTGCGCAGATGCTCATCGAGCACGCCGCCGAGACGAGACGGAGGCGATTGCACGCAGTCGAGGCGGGTGTTGCCATCGTGATTGACGTAGATGACGAGCGCGGTCGCGTCGTTGGTCGCCGTCGGGGGCTTGCTGCACTTCGCCGCCGGCAGTCCGGCGAGGCTCAGACGCGGGAGCTTTCGCTTGCCCGGTCGCTTGCCCTTGCTGTGCTGCGCCGGAGGTGGAAGAGATGCGAGCGTGCCGCTGAGATCTTCGAGCGGGAGGTCGACGTCCTCTGCCGCGAGCGACGTCGAGCCGCCACGAAGCGCACCCAAGCCGAACACCGCGAGAAGGATCGCGGTCGATCCGCCGAGGAGCGCGCGCGAGGCCGCGCTCGTGCCGTTGTGCGCGGCGTCGCTCACCTGCTCTGCGGTGCGTTCGTGCCGCGATGCGTCCGCTGGATCTTGCGATCCATCGCGCGAGCTTGCAGCTGTTGGCCCTGGCCCCGGCGCACGGGTTGCGAACAGGCCCCAGATCGCAAACGGCATGCCGAAGAGCCAGATATTCCCGAGGGCGGCGAGCAACGCGACGCCAAGGCCCGCGCCAAGCGAGCCATAGATCCGCCATAGGGTGAGCGCCGCGGCAAGACCGGTGACCGTCCACCAGACGGTATAGAGCAGGCTAGCCGCGCTGGTGAGCCGCCAGGTTCGCGCGGCCGCCCGGGGCGCGAACACGCAGGTGGCCGCGGTCGCGACGTGCAGCGCCGCCAGCACGCCACTTGCGATCGCGAACCAACTTAGCGCGCGCCAGGGGAGGGTGGAGGCGGCGGCGCCCAGGACCAGGGCGTGCAGCACCGCGATGGCTGCAACCGCAGCTCGCACGCGTGGGGAGTCAAGCGCCACGCCGTTTCCTACCGCGTCTGGTTGGAAGGTTGAAGGGGCGGATTCATGCGACAGGTACCCGGAAGCACCAGCACGAACTCAGCCCCGCGTTGGCCGTCGGTGCGCGCACGCGCGACCAAGCTGCCGCCGTGCGCCTGAGCGATCTGTCGGCAAAGAAAGAGCCCTAGGCCCGCGCCGCCGCGATCGCGATCGCGAGCGGCGTCGAGACGCGAGAAGGGGGCAAAGATGAGTTCGCGAAGCTCGCTCGGGATACCGTCGCCATCGTCGCGAACGACCACAACAATGTCATCGCCTCCGTGCGCGACGCAGCGAAGTGTGATGTCGCCGTCGGGGGTGGCGCGCCGCGCATTCGAGAGGAGATTGCGGATGATCCGGTCGATGAGGAGCGGATCAACATTGAGTTCACAGGGACCGTCGGACTCAAGCTCGGCAGCAAAGCGATCGGCCGCTGCGTCCAAGAGCGCGACGAGGTCGGTAGGTTCTTTGCGGATCCGATCGCCAAGCTCGAGCCTCCCCGCGGTCAGCAGATCGTCGACGAGCGCCGACAGTTCACGGAGATCGAGCCGCAGATCCGCAATCGAGCGACGGAGATCGGCGCTCCCTGGCGGCGCCGCCTCGCTGCGGTCGAGGGCGTCTGCGCTCGCCGAGGGCAACGTATCGGCCGGGATGGCCGCGCGCGGGTGGATCGGCACAGGGGTGAGCGCTTGCTCCGACGCATACCTCGGATCGTGAAGCCGCTCATCGGCGAGGTCGAGGGTCACACGCATCCGGGCGATCGGCGTCCGCAGTTCGTGACTGACATTGGCCAGCAACCGGCGCTGTCCTTCGACGAGCACAGAAATCTGCTCTCGCATGCGCTCGAAGTCATCGGCCACGTCATCGATCTCGTCGTCCAACCAACGGCGACGCTGAGCAGCACCTGATGACCCAACTGGAGCGTCGAGCTCGCCGGCCGCGATCCGCTGAGTTGCCTGCGAGAGCCTCTCAAGACGTTGCGCGAGATTTCGCGCCAACATCCACGCGCCCGCGGCGATCGACCCACTGACCAGGATGAGCGCGAGAGGCAACCAGCCGCGGCGTGGTCGCGGCGGACTGATCTCAACGACCGCGACGAGGTCACGAGATCCCGGCTCGATCAGCGGCCAATAAGCGATGGTGCCGCGAGCTGGTTCATCGTTGCGCACCACGGTCCTGCCGCGACGCACGCGGTTGAGGTCGCGCCGAGGCAGCTCTCCGCGTTCGACTTGCGCCCGCACCTCTTTCGGCGACCAAATTCGCAAGCTCGCGCCAGCTTGCGAGCCGATCTTGCGCACCGCTTCGTCGAGCGCTGCAGGATGGGAGCTCAGCTCCAGCAGCGCGGCCTCTTGTTCGTCGAGGGCGTTGGTGACTTCATCGACCCATGTCGTCGAGAAACTTCGTGTCCATGCGATGGAGAGCGTGAACACGCTCGCGCCTGCAAATGCGACGCACACCAGCAAGACGACGAAGATCTTCCAGAATAGCCGCGGACGCGTCGGGTTCGCGGCGGACGGCCGATCTTTGCTCATCGATCGTGGTCCCCACCCGCATGCTCGTCATCGAGCGCATAACCCACGCCTCGGACGGTTCGCAGGAGCGCCTCCGCTCCGGGCTTGGCATTGGCGAGGGCTTGTCGCACCTTGCTGAGATGAACATCGATCGAGCGATCGACCGAGGGGTCGTAATCGCCGGTGTCTGCGCCACGGAGATGAGCGACGTGCTCGTAGAGCCGCCGACGGTCGAGGACCTGGCCGCGTGCCCGCGCGAGCGTGAGGAGGAGGTCGAACTGCCAGGCGCTCAACGAGAGCGCCGCGTCACCGACGGTCGCCTTGCGCTTGGCGGCGTCGATCCGCAGCTCGCCGATCGAGACGATATGGTCGTCCTCGTCGTTGGCCACCGCGCCCCGCCCCCGACGTAGCACCGCGCGCATGCGAGCGACCAGCTCGCGCGGCGCGAAGGGTTTTGCGAGGTAGTCATCCGCACCAAGTTCGAGCCCGAGCACGCGGTCGAGCGCCTCACCCCTCGCGCTGAGCATGATGACCGGCACCGCGCTGCGTTCGCGGAGCTTGCGGCAGACTTCCAGTCCGTCGACACGCGGCAGCATCAGATCGAGCAGCACCAGGTCGTGCCCTCCTCGGATCGCCCGAACCAGGCCCAACTCGCCGTCGTGCGCGAGCTCGACCTCAATTTGGTGCTCGCGCAGATATTCCGCCGTCTGCTCGGCCAGCCGCACGTCGTCTTCGATGAGGAGGACCCTCATGCCGGAAGGGTGACACGCAGCGGGACGGGTGTCGTCCGCGCCAGGCGCCCGGTGAGATAGATGGCGCGCTGCCCCGCGGGAGGAGTCTGGCGAGGATATGTGGCCGGCCGCCGGCACGCGGCGCGGGAGAGATCGTCTCTCTCGCGTTGACAGCGGTCGGATTGCGAAGTAACCCGTGGGTGCAATGCGCTACGCATGCAGCTACTGCCACCACGCCTTTGAGTCGGCGGAATCTCCTGAGCACTGCCCGAACTGCAAGGTGGAGGCGGGGCTTGAGAAGAGCTATGCGACCCCGATGCCCATGAAGGCCTTCGCGCTTTGCCTGACGCTGGCGCTCACGGGCGCGGTCGTCGGTTCGATCCTCTCTTTGATGAGCCGATAAGGGATGAACCGATAAGGCGGGTACCTCGCTGCCGTCGCGCCACGTCGCGGTCGGTTTGCGCGGGGAACGGGCGTGGCGTGCCCGGGGCTCGCGAAACGAGGCGCGACGACAGCGATACTCGGCGTCCTGAGACAAATTGGGCGGGGCGGTCGAGTGTGGGGCGCGCCCGGAGCTTTCACGAGGCAGTTTCCCGCGGATTGTGGGGTCTTGGATCGGTCGAATGCCCCGTCGATAGTCTGGGGTGGGGGGTTTAAGGACGCATCAGCGATTTGCTAGAGTCTCCGGGCTTTGATCGTCCGTTGCCCAAGCTGCGCGACCAGCTTTTCGCTTGATGATGGCCAGCTGCGCACGCCCGAGACGACGGTGCGGTGCTCGGTGTGCGCCCACGTGTTCACAGTTCGGCGCGATGCAGCCGCAGAGCTGGAGTGGAAGATTCGAACCATCGAGGGCGACCAGTACAACGTGCCCGACCTCGAGATGGTGCGCAGTTGGATCGAAGAGGGACGCATCGATCCGCGCGACGAGATCTCACGTACGGGCAAGGTTTGGCTCGCCGTCGGCGAGATGCCCGAGCTCGCAGATATGTTCATGGTCGGCGAGGTGGGGCCGGGATCGGTGCTTGAGCCGATGCAGCCCATGGAGTCGCTGCCAGGCTTGCTCACGGTCAACACACAGGACTCCGGCCTGATCCGACTCCCCAAGCGGGACTCGGGAATGATCCGCCTTCCAGAGGACGATGACGAAGAGGGTGCGCTGCTCGCCCCGCCGCCGCCCTTTGCCGGCGAGGGCCGAGTGATTCGTCGAGAACGGGAAGACTCGGCGTCGCCCGCTTCCGCGCCCCCCGAGTTTTCACGCGCGAAGCCGCCCAGTCCGCCGCCCGCTCCCGCGGTCGATCTTCGCGCGCCAGCCAAAGCGGCAGACAGCGGACCCAGCAAAGCGGCAGGTGGTCGCGGAGGTGCCGCGCGATCCAGCGAAGCCTCCGGCGCGTTCGATGTTCGCGAGCCCTCGATTGCTCAGGCGGCTCGAGTGACCGCGCGGGATCCCGGTCCGCCCACACCTCCCGGCAGCCCGCCGCTGCCCGCTGGTCGTCCGCCGAGCAGCGAGATGGTCGGTGCGGGTCGACCCTCCGTCGCGGTCACGCAACCTCAACCCGCGGCCGCCGTGCCGGCGGCCGCGCCCACGCGGCCGACTTCGGCCCCGGTTGCGGCGGCAGCCAGTGTCGCGGTTCCGCCCGCACAGCCGGCCTACACGCCACCGCCGCAAACAGCCCCACCGCCGAGTCAGTACGGCGCGGATGGCCGTCTTCTCGGAGATGCGCGCGATCGGACCGATGCTCACGCGACGCCGCGTCGCCGCGTTCCCGTCGGCGTCATCGCGCTCGTCGGCGTGCTCGCCGGCGCGGCGGTTGTCTTTGGACAACCGGATCTTCGACGCATGGTGCTCTCGCTCGGGCAGCCTGCGGCCGGGACCAACACCGAGGCCAAGGCGGTTCCTCGCGTCCTCGAGGTTGATGCGGCTATCGATGCGCGGGTCTCGATGGGACAGGCAGAAGTCGCGCGTGCCGAGGCGAAGATCCAGCGTGCGCTCGACTCGGGGGCACACACGCCCGAAGAGCTCGCGGAGCTTCGCCTCGCGCAACTCGATCTCCTCAGTGCGCGCGCGCTCGCCTATCAGATGGCGGCAGCCCTTCGCCCCCAGGACGCTGAGGCGCTCAACACCCGCGCGAATGATGATCTACAGCGCGCCAAGGACACGTTGGCGATGCTCGAGAAGGTCGACGGTCTCGGCGAGCGTCTGACGCTTGCCCGCGCCCAACTCAAGCTCGCGCAGGCACGTGATCGCGCGGAGATCGACGCACTCTTGCCGCCATCGGGCGCGGACGAGTTGCGATTGATGGTTGAGGCAGCGCCCTATTGGAGCGCGGCCGGGGGGGCTGTAGGGAGCGATGATGGTGGCGCGGCGACCGGTGGCGAGCCTGCCGGACTCCCCGAGCCCAATGCTGCGATGATCGATGGCCTCCGCGCTCGCAGTAGCTCGGGCTTGGCCGCAAGTGCGCTCCTGGTCGTCTATGTACGTACGGGCCGAACTCCGGAGGCCTCTCGACTCGCGGCCGAGATCATTGAGCGCACCGACGATCACCTTGTCGCGCGCGCGGTCGAGGCGGGGACCGGCGCCGGCGGTAGCGTCCTCGCGGTCGCAGGAAAGGCCGATACGGCTGCTGCAGAGGTCGTTCAAGATCCGGGGGGAAGCAGCGGCTCGAAGACACCCGAAGGAACCGGGAAGGGCGGGACCGGGAAGAGTGAGAGCGGGAAGGGTGAGACGAGTAAGGGTGAGACGAGCAAGGGCGAGGGGGACGGAAAGACCGGCGGCGGCGGATCGAGCTTCAGTGCGCTGCTCGAAAAGGGCTGCAGCCAAGTCGAGAACGGCTCCGCGCAGGCTGGCATCTCGACGCTGCTCAAGGCTTTCGATCGTCAGCCAACCGATCTAGATGTGCTCACGTGCCTCGCTCAGGGCTACGACAGCATCGGCGATCGTCAACGCGCGTTGACCTTCTATGAGAAGGCACTCAAGCAGTCGCCTCGCCACATCATCGCCCTGCGTGGGGCCGCGAGCGTGTCTGCGAAGAACGGTTCGGTGCAAAAGGCCGTCGGCTATTACGAGCGACTTCTCAAGGTCAAGTCCGACGATGCCACTGCCAAGGCCTATATCGCCGAACACGGAAGCACCGCCGAGGCGGGCTCTGGCGGCGGCGGTGGCGATGGCGGCGGATCCGAAGAGGCAGGCGACGGCGACGCGCCTTAACGGACCTCTCGATTTCCATGGCGTGCGGCTGCCGCTGCGCACGTCATCGAACTCTCCATTCATCGACCTCGGTCAGGTCTCGGTCGCAATCTCGAAGGCCAGTGTCGCAGGATCTTGGTCTGGGAGCGGAAGCGCTCCTCCCCGATGTCCGGTCCAATCGATTGTGGCTTGCGCGTAGCCACGCAACGCGCTCGCGAATCCTGGGTGCGCAGCCAAGGTGGGCGGCAATGCGGAAAACTTGAGCACTCCGCCGCTTCCCGCCGGCGCGAACGAGGCCACGCCGGCGTTGCGCGTCAGCAGACTCCAGGTCTGTGGCGCCATGCGGAGGAGCGCGCGAGGGCTCCTGCCAAAGATACCCATGCCGCCCGCTCGAAGTGGTGCGAGCAGCGGTGCATCGAGGGCGAGCGACATTGCCCGACTCCACAGGTGCGCCTGCGCCGGCCAATCATCCCCTTCCTGAATCGCGCCACACAAGCCCAGGAAGGACGGCTCGTCGAGCCAGTCCAGCAGGCCCGAGCCGCGGACCGCGACGCGCACGGACTCTGGGATCCGAGCGAGTAGATCGCTTCGCTGAGGCTCCTCGATGCGTTTGCAGGCGCCGACGATCTGCTTGGCCCATCGGGCGCGAAACTTCGCGGGGGCCACAGCGGGAGCGTACGACAGTGACGAAAGGTGGCGCAAGCCTCGAGATCAACGAGGCGGCGCCACCAACGTCACCGAATGGACCGAGCGAGCTCGGCTTGGTGTCCACTAGTTCGGACTCATGAGAGCGGTGCGCAGCAAAGTAAGGTCGTAGTCTGCCCCGCCGACTGCGAGCGCCTTGTCGATGGATACAACGGCAGACGCAGCGCCGCTGTCATCGCCGGAGAGTCGGCGACGAAGCGCATCGACGGCGTCCGCGACCGCGGTGCCCTTCAGATGAGCCGCATGATCCGCTGCGAGGAGTTCGGCAATCGTCATGCTTCGCGAGACGCTGCGAGTCTCGAAGGTCTTGGCATCTTCGAAGCGCGCGGTGATGGTCACGGCCATGTCGGGAGAGACGGACTCGGGGGCGCACGATTCGATCTGCTGAATCATGACGACCGCATCGTTGGGAGAGATATGCTGCGGCTCAATCTCGGTCGGATCGGTGCCAAATTCCTCGCCCGAAAACTTGGTGATGGAGAGGCTTGGCGGCAAGATGAGCTCGATCTGCACGTCGCGAGCTGCGACGTCGAAGGTATTGACGAAGTTGTCGCCGAGAACGCTCCACGCTTGCTCGGGGCTCCCGACATACACGGCAGCACCCTTGCCGGCATCGGTGACCGCATCCATCAAGGCGTCGTTGTACTGGCCGCCACTCCCGACGCCCACGCCGACCATATAGATGCCATCGCCGCCGTTGTACTCCGCCCGCTGGGCGATGAGCTCCTTCGAGGTGACGCCGAGGTTGGCGCCGCCGTCGGAGATCAAGACGACGCGATGGATGCGGCCTGGCGTGAAGTCTTGCATGATCAGGTCGTACGCTGCGGCGAGGCCGGCATCGAGATCGGTGCCACCATCCGCCGTCAGTGCCTCGATCGCGGCCAGCAGCGTCGCATCGTTCGGGCCTGTGACCTGATGCTTTGAGAGCAACACGCTCTGGCTGTTGGCCCACCGCACAAGCGAGATCCGGTCGCCCGGCTTGAGCATCGCCGCGATGGCACGTGCGCTCTCCTTGAGCATCTCGAGGCTGTGTCCACCCATCGATCCCGAAGTATCGAGAGACAGCGCGAGGTTCATGGGGGCGCGCTGAGCGTTGGTTCGTGTTTCGCTCGCGACCGCGAGCTGCAGGCTCCACGTTCCGGGCTGGTCGAGCTCGATGAGGTCTGCATAGATCGCGAGATCGCCGGCGGGCGCGGGCGCGTAGGAGAAGTCGAAGTAGTTGAAGAACTCCCAGGTGCGCATGGGCAGCCAGTAGAGCGTCTGGTTGATGCCACCGCCCTGGGCCATCGCGGACTCCAGCATCATCGGGGCCGACATCGAGTTGCTGTCGTCGGGCGAGAGATAGAGAACGACATCATCGTCGACGTTGCACTCGCCGTCGCCGTCACCGTCGCCGTCACCGTCACCGTCGCCGTCACCATCACCATCACCGTCACCGTCACCATCACCATCGCCATCGCCATCGCCCCAACCATCTCCACCGCCTTGGTCCGAACCGTCGTAGCCGCCGTCGTAGCCGCCGTCGTAGGCTCCACCGTCGTACGCCTCGTCGCCGCAAGCAGCGAGCCCGAGGCCGCACGCGACGGCGAGCGCCAACGGCATGACCTCGGCAAGCGGGCGGAAGGGATGACCTTTCCGCCGCGGTCGGATCGCGGAGAGAGGGTGGGGAGCGCCGGTCCGTGCTGCCCCCGATGTCGGATTGTCTTGAGGATGAGGGATTTCGTTGGGCCAGGCCATGTGACCCGGGTTCCCCGGGTCACGCCGGCGGATCACTCCGGCGATGGGAAGCATGGGGCCACAGTCCGTGCACGGCCCCGGCGTTGCGAAATCGAGCGCCCCCGGTGCGGAGGGGCGTTCTCGCAAAGCCGCCGGTTTCGGCCTCTCCAGGGCGAACACGGGACGACCCGTGGATGCGTTGTGACCGCCGCAGCCGACCGATACTGTGCGCGTATGCCGACCAGCGTTCTTCAGGCGAATCTTGCACGCGTTGCCTGCTGCATGACCCTCCTCGTGGCGCCTGGCGCCACCATCGGGTGTGGTGGCGAGGAAGGTGATGCGGACGACGCCGCGGGCGACGGCGATGGCGATGGGGACGGCGATCCCTTCGGCGATTGCGATCCGAATGAGGATGTGCCCCTCTTCGAGACCGCTCCCAGCACATTGAGCGAGACCGGTCTGTACGCGGACCTTGCGGCAAACGTGCTCGCGCCGCGGGTATGGCACTACGAACCCAAGTACGCCCTGTGGTCCGACGCCGCGGCCAAACGTCGTTGGGTACACCTGCCCGGCTGCGAGGCGATCGACGCCACCAACCTCAACGTGTGGGCGTTTCCGGTCGGCACCAGCTTCTGGAAGGAGTTTGCAGTCGGCGGCAACGCGATCGAGACGCGCTTCATTCATCGCTTTGGCCCTGGCCCCAACGACTTTGTCTTTGCGACCTACCTCTGGAACTCGGACCACACCGAGGCCGATCTCGTCGAAGACGGGGTCGTGGACGCGAGCGGGACGAATCACGACGTGCCGTCGACCGATCAATGCCTGAGCTGCCACGGCAATGGCGGTCCGGATGCGGGCGGTGTGCCCGAGCGCGTGCTGGGTTTCTCCTACGTTCAGCTGCCCGGCGTGGGGGCCTCCGATGACATCGACATCGACAAGCTCGTGACCAACGCCCGCCTTGACGGCGACGTTCCCAACGCCGGGCACGTGATGCCCGGCAACGCGGTCGAGCAAGCGGCATTTGGGGCATTGCACGGAAATTGCTCGCATTGCCACAACAACCTGGGCACTGGACTGGGCGCACAGATGATGTCGATGTATGTGCTGGCAGAGCAGACCAGCGCCGAGGCGCTCGACACTGTCGTCACGACCGTCGGTGTGGATGTCCTCAACACAAACATCCCTGACTTCATGGGAACGAAGCGCGTCGTCGCGGGGCTGCCCGACGAATCCGCCGTTGCCTATCGCATGAGTCAGCGCGGCAACGGGGCGCAGATGCCCCCACTTGGGACCGAGGTGGTCGACAATGCCGGCTACCAAGCCGTGGTCGCGTGGATTGAGTCGCTGGGCATGTAGCCGATCCCGCCGCAAGCCCGACCTCGCTGCTCCTGGCCGACCTCCTTGCAGTGCCGCGGTCGCGCACGCGGCCGCAATCGGCGTGAACGCAGGTTGGTCCCAGAGATCGGGAATCCCAGAGATCGGGAATGGGAGGCGGCGCAGCGAAGGCAGGCGCTCGGGCTGCCTCGGCCCGAGGCGCGTGCCCGGCCTACTTGGAGGTCGGCGGTATTTCGGGCAGGATGCAGCGCGAAGGGGAGCCACGCGTGACCAAGAAGCCGACGGAGAACGAGGAGGAGTATTTCTTCCGCCTTGAGATGGAGCGTCAGCGCGAGGCTGTGGGCCGTCGTCGCGAGGAGTTGGACAGGGAAGAGCGCGAGCGCCTCAAGGCGCTGCACTTCATGCGCTGTGCGAAGTGCGGCATGGAGCTGACCGAGATCCAGTTCCGTGGCGTGAAGGTCGACAAGTGCTTTTCCTGCGGTGGCATCTATCTCGACGACGGCGAGCTCGAGCAGCTCGCGGGCTCGACGGGCTGGTTCGACAAGTTGATTCGCGCGGTCCGGGGCTGAGACCCGTCCAGGTAGGGAGAGGGTGCTGCGATTCTGCGCCATGATGACGTGCGGAGCATTCGAGTCGCCTGTGCGGCCTACGAGTCAGCACGCAGGAGCTTGACGTGAGCGCGGATCAGCGCCTCCCATGCGTCTGCCGTCGCGATGCCACTGATCTCGACCCGGGTGCCCGCATCGTGAAGCTCCCAAAGCGCGGCGGGTAGGCCGTGGACCGCATCGAGGACGCGCTCGCCGACGACTTCGAGTGCGCGAAGGTCCCCGTCCGCGCGGTGGGTCTTGCCAATCAAGTGCGCCGGCCGAGCACCGCCGTGGCCGGCATCGGGTCGCAGCACCACAAGCGCGTGCGAGCTCAGGCTATGGCCGAGCACCAGTTCGGTTTTTGCGGTCGTGTCGCGGAGGCGCACGCGAAGATCGATCGGCACGCCCTCGAGATCACCGCGGAGCATGCCGACGTGCTCAATCAGTAGGGGCTCGTCCACGCCGAGTCGGGTCGCGAGGGCGTCAAGCATCGCCATCACTTCGATGCGAATCCCGGCCGGCGTCGCAGTTGCCAGTACTGGGTCTTCGTCCTCGTCGGGCTCAAGGGTTCGGCCCGCGTCGATGAGCAACGAGAGTCCCGCGATCATAAGCAGGACAAGCTGTGGGCTACTCATGCCAAGCCCCGCGCACGCGCAAAGGAGGAGCCCGATGCCGCGGGTTCGCTCGGTCGCGGACACGAGATTGCCGTAGACCGCCAGCAGGATGCAAAACACCATCAGCAGGAACGCAGCGACCATGCCGTGGGGGATGGTCTGCGGGTAGGGGAGGGCATAGCCAAACAGCGAGCGCAAGAGCGGATCGAGGCCGCCCTCGACGCGGCCATAGCCATGCGCCCAAATGAAGTAGCCAAGCGAAGATGCGGCGACGCATACCAGGGCCAGCGACAGCGTCAGCCATAGGGGGAGCGTGGGTCGCAGCAAGATCACGATCGCGACCGCCACGATCACACTGGCGACACCAACCCAGCTCGCACCCAGGGGCGTGAGCGGACCGCCCGCGAACATGTCCGCCCGCGCCATCACGATGCGCAATCCCATGGGCACCAAGATCAGCAGGACGGCGATAAGGTCACGACGAGAGCGCGCGAGGGACCACGAGAGCGCACAAAACAGCGCGACCCCGACGAGGCCCGCGATCGCGCCCACGCTCGCGAGTCGTTTGGCGACGGCCGCGGATGCCTCATCGCCTGCCATCACGTGAGCGGCAAGGAGCGAGATGGTTCCGATCGACGCTGCGACCGCCGCGACAGCGGCCGGCAGCGCTCGTTTTGCGAGCACGGCATCTCCGAGCCAACGCGCACCGAGCGAGGCGATCAGGCCAACACTCGCCAGCACGGTGAAGTGGTAAAGGATGAGTTCGCCGTGCAAGACGAGCGCGAGCAAGCTGCCGCGCGTCGAGCCCCAGAGCCAGGAGGCGCCGAGAATTCCAACAGAGACAGCCACGGCCAACCCGGTGCGCTCGCGCAGCAACCAGGCGACCAGCAGCGCGATGCCGAATCCGCCAAGGACGGCGATGGCGCGGGACGGACCGAGGGTGGCCGCCCGTTCCAGCTCCGCCACTTTGGGAATCTGGAGTACGACCACCGCAATGATCTGCAGCACGGCCGCGACGGCGATGAGCCCTCCCAAGACGCGCACGCTGGTATTTGGCGACGTGTCCTCCAACGCGCGATCTCGGGGGCGGAGGGGAGCATAGCATCCGCTCCGCCGTGATCCGGCCGCCCCACTCGTAGAGGCCGGCGACTTATTTGGGCCGTCTCGTCGCCGTGTGTATATGTCCTACATGGGATCACATCACCGCACCCATCCCAGAGAGACAGACCCATCGATTAGCGCGAATGGCGCAGATGGGGTGCTCGCCGCAGCGCCGGCGGCCGTGGGTCGGCGCGCCTTTATGCGCGGGATGCTGGGCTTCGCGGCGATTGCGGCGGGTACCGCGGTGATGATGCCAGGGGTCGCGGCGGCGGCACCCAAGCCCACGGTGCAGCGACCCTTCCTGCTCGTCATCGATCCCGGTCATGGTGGCGACAACAGCGGCTGTTCAAGCATCGCCGGGGACGTGCTCGAAAAGGACATCACCCTGCTGCTGGCGCAGTCGGTGGCGGCGCAGCTCGTCCTTCGAATGCCGCACGCCAAGGTTCTGCTGACTCGCGACGGCGATCGAACGCTGACCCTGGCCGATCGCGTGCGCTTCGCCAACGAGCAGCACGCCGACCTCTTTTTGAGCATCCACGCGAACGCGTCGCCGACCAAAGAGCAGTCCGGCTTTGAGACCTTCGTGGTCGATGCGAAGGCTGGAGCGCTTGCGACCGCAAGCCATGGCCAGCTTGCCCAGGGCGAAAGCGGGGCTGAGGAAGGCGCGCAGGCCAACAACATGCTGCGCGCACTCGCGATGCAGGCGAGTCGCAGCAAAGCGCTGACGTTCGCGAGCGCGATTCAACAGCACCACGCCAAGCTCTTCCCCGGGCGAAACAATCGCGGCGTGCGCGAAGGAAACTTCGATGTGCTGCTTGGGGCACAAATGCCCGCCGTCCTCACCGAGGTCGGATTTCTCGATCACGCGGAAGAGTCAAAGATTCTGACCAGCAGTGATGGCCGTCAGCGCATCACGCAAGCGATCGTCGCGGCGGTGCTCGACTACTACGGTGGCGTCCACCTTCGCGCCTGAGGGTGCAACGCGCCGAGCTGCACCACGTATCCCGGCGCGGGCGGGGCGAGCAACACGTCGGCCTCAGGTCGTGAGCCCGTGCGGGGGCGTGTGCGTCGCTTACTGGCTGCGAGTCCGTTCACGGGTCTGCCCCGGCCGCGGCGAGGACGGGGGTCCGTCGTTCGCCATCGCGCCAAAGCAACAACCAGACCTACGAACAAACGCCGCATCGCCGGCGAGAAAAGGTGGGGTGGCTTAGGGGGTTCGAACCCCTGACCTCCGGGATCACAACCCGGCGCTCCACCGACTGAGCTAAAGCCACCGTGGGGGTCGCGCTCTTACCATAGACCCCACACGTCCGCTAGTCAGATGATGCGCACGACGACGCGGTTCCCGCGTCTGGCAGGCCATGGCAAGTGCTTGCCGGCTCGGCTCTTGGTGGAGGCATTTGGCCATGGGATTGGGCCGTGGGATTTGGCCGTGGGATTTGGCCCTGGGATGTGGCGGCCGCACTGCGGCCGCGCCGGCCACGGCGCATCGTGGATGCGCTCTTGCCGATCGGGCCATCGGAATGACCAAGCTGCGCGAGCAAGCTTGCGCCACGCAGCTTGCGTGTGCATGGTCCGGCCGTGTCGACCCAGACCAACACGCTTGAGCGTTTCGAGAACCCCCGGCCGGGTCGTGACTACGAGATCCGATTCGATTGCCCGGAGTTCACCTGCCTCTGCCCCAAGACCGGTCAGCCCGACTTCGCGACCATTCGGATCCGCTATTCGCCGCAGGCTCATTGCGTGGAGCTCAAGAGCCTCAAGCTCTACCTGTGGTCCTATCGCGATCGAGGTGCGTTTCATGAAGCCGTGACCAACTCGATCCTCGATGATCTGGTCGAGTTGCTCGATCC
Source organism: uncultured Nannocystaceae bacterium (assembly GCA_964626165.1). Lineage (GTDB taxonomy): Bacteria > Myxococcota_A > Polyangia > Nannocystales > Nannocystaceae > CAZVEM01. The sequence goes on along the minus strand of CAZVEM010000006.1, from coordinate 27,733 downwards.
TCGCTGGCTTTTGGTCGAGGGCGACTTCATGGTTCGTGGTGGGATCCACACGGTGGTGGTGGTGCGCCACGGGCAGCCCCCGGCGGCGGGCTGAGATCCGCTCGACGCGTCGCGATGTTGGGGCGAGACGCAGCGACAGCCCGCTGGCACCGCGTGTGCGTGAGCCCACGGGCTTCGCGAATCTTGGCGTGGAACTCTGCGCAAAAGTCGGCGTCTGGGCTGTGCTAGTTTTCAACTGGAGTCAGCGCCCATGACACTCACATCTGCTCTTCTCGCGCTCCCTCTCTCTTGGTTGTTGCTCTTTGGCGAGCCCTTTCGCTACGAGACCTCGAGCCAAACTGACGCCGAAGGCCAGGCCTACGTCATCGTCCACGTCCAAGAGGACGTCGGCACCATTGATGTGACGGTCGAAGGCGATGATGGCTTTAGCATCTCGAAGACCTACAAGGTCCGGAAGGGCAGCAAGCAGAAGGTGAGCTGGACTCAGAAGGGCTCCAACGTCACCTACCAGGTCAAGATCAAGACCGAAGACATGATGGCGGACTTCGAGTTTGTCGTGAAGCGCTCGGTCGCGTCTGGCAAGCAGGGAAACCTTGAGCTCAAGAGCACGCGCGAGGACATCGTTGACCGCCATCAGGTCACGTACAAGACGCCGTTCACGCTCTCGAACTATGAGCTCAAGGTCTACAACACCGATGGACAGCTGATCCACGAGCGCCTCTACACCGAAGTTGTCGAGGCGGGCTCATCCGTGACGGTCTCGTGGAATAGCCCCGACGAGATCTTCATGGTGCAGTTCCGCGGCGAGGACGACCTGCAGCGCTTCTCGGAGGACAAGCGCGTGCCCTGGTCGCTCGAGATCCCGCACACGGAGGTCATCTTCGACAGCGGGAAGCATGACGTGAAGCCAGGGGAGGCCCCGAAGGTGGACGAGGCATGGGCGGTGTTGGCCCACGAGCTTGAGCGCCTCGAGAAGGCGAACAAGGCGGTCAACGCCAATCTGACCGCGCAGCTCTACATCGTGGGCTACACCGACACCGTCGGCAATCCGGCCGACAACCAAGCGCTCAGTGAGCGCCGCGCAAAGGCCATCGCGCAATACTTCGTCGACAAGGGCGCGTGGTGCGAAGTGTTCTATGCCGGGATGGGCGAACGCGGTCTCGCGGTCGAGACCGGAGACAGCGTGGATGAGGCGCGAAATCGTCGGGCTGGCTATCTGCTTGCCGTTGCGCCACCCACCGGGCCGACCCTCCCAAGCGCGGGCGCTTACAAGCGCCTGAGTCCTGGCGGCCCGCGCATGATCCAAAAACTCCCCGAGCTGCCACCCAGCTACGTCGAATACAAGAAGAAGAAGGCCGAAGAGCGGCGTAAGAAGTTTGGCGCCGAGGGGGCGGTCGCCGACGCGGGGGGCGGCTCATCGTCGGACAGCGACGGCTCGAGCGGTGATGGCGGCTCGTCGACGGGCCGTGGCTCGTCGGATGACTCGTCAGGTTCGGGCGCTTCAGGCAGCTCGAGCGATGCCGGTGGTCCGCCAGAGACCGATGCCAGCAAGCAAGCCAAAGGTTGCTCTGTGGCCAACTCGGATGACGCGGGCGCAGGGCTCGGTTTCATGACCCTGCTCGGACTTGGACTGCTCGGGCTGCGACGCCGCAAGTCGGACGCTTTGGCTGGCGCTTCGCGTACCCCGTGACATCCTGAGCGAGTGGACGGGCTCCTCCTTCGTAGCGACGCGCGGCAGCTGAGCTCGCGCGATCGCTGCGCGGGACCTGCTGCCAGGGCGCGCGAGGAGATCGCCCGCAGTCAAGCAGAGCGATCGGCGCGAGAACTCGAACTCGATCTGCGTGGACGGAGCCTCTCACTCCTCTACTTCGCTCTCGGCGTGATCATCCCGCTGCCCATCGCTGCTGCGGCCGCGACCCTGCTGCATGTCACGGTGCTGCTGCCCGTGATGTATGCGATTGGGCTCGCGGTGACGCTGCCGCTGGCGGCCGCGGAAATCGGCCAGATCACGGTCCGCACCAGCCGCCGCAAACTTGAGCTCCGCGACGAAGCTCCGCCCAACGTCGCACATCTGCGCGGCGGACTTGCCCGTCTGGCGCGTGAAACCCAAACCGCGCTTGCAGTGACCGAAAGTGAGGGCGGCGTGCCCTTTGGCCGGGCGATCTGGGAGTGGACCTGGGCCGCTCGATACCTGGATATGACCGAGCAACAGTGGCTCAGCGATCGAGGCTTTGACCTCGTTGCGGTCCTTCAGGAGCTCGAGGGTGGCACGGGGCGGCGAGCATCCCAGCAGAGTCAGTCGAGGGCCCGAGCGCGCCTCACTGAGCTGCTTGAGGTGCTATCGCAGACCGCCGACAGTCCCTACCGACGCATGCTCTAGCAGTGTGTCGAGGCTAGCAGTTTGTCGAAGGAGGATAGCTGCACACGCGCATGACTTGAGGCAAGCTGAGTCATGCGCTTGATTGCTCCTTCATCGTTCGCTGGCGCCAGATTGGCGGCGCTCTTAGTTGTTGTTGCCGTCCTCGCACCCGGCTTGCTGGCGTGCGCTCCAAGTTCCGGAGGCGGTGATGCCGGTGGCAGCACGGGTGATGGCGATGGCGACGGCGACGGCGATGGCGACGGCGACGGCGATGGCGATGGCGATGGCGATGGCGATGGCGACGGCGACGGCGATGGCGACGGCGATGGCGACGGCGACGGCGACGGCGACGGTGATGGCGATGGAGACGGTGATGGTGATGGCGATGGAGACGGTGATGGTGATGGCGAGGGCGTGGAGTGTGTGACGGATGCGGACTGCCAGCTCGTCTCGGACTGCTGTACCTGTGACGGCATCCCCGTCGATGAGGTGTTTAGCTCGTGCCCGCAGGAGTGCTTCGTCGATCAGTGCACGTCGGTGGGGATCAAGACCGCGTCGTGCCAATCCGGTGCATGCGTGGCGGGGCCGTTCTCGTGCGACGAGAGCAAGGTGCTTTGCGATTCGATTCCGCCACCCTGTGAGGAGGGCCTCGTCCCCGAGATCGGCGAGTCTTGTTACACCGGCGCATGCGTCCCGCCGGCGTACTGTGACTTTGTCCCTTCGTGCGCGGACTGTGGGCCAGGCAAGGAGTGCGTCGTCCACAGCAATTGGATCACGACCTACGAGTGCGTCGAGCCCCATCCGGGTTGCGGTGGTTCACTGAGCTGCGAATGCGTCGGAGGACTGGTTTGCGACGAGTTCGAGACCTGCTCCGAGTCCGGCGACGACGTGAGCTGTACCTGCCCCGACTGCTAGGATTGGGCGAGCGTCGAGCGACAACGTCGCGGGCGAACTCTGGAGCTCAAGCTAGCGGCTGAGCCGATCAGGGACGTCCTGCATGATGGGCTCAGGGACGCGGCCGGAGCAGCCGACAGCGGCGGCCGCGGGCGTCCCGGCTCACCGGTTCTCGATGCCCGAGGGCTTGTTGACGTTCGGAGGCTGTGCGGGTCGCAGGATGCTGACCATTGACGCGAACCGGGGCGGCCCGTAGCGTTTCCGCGTTGCGATGTCGGTACCTGCTCGCTACCGCGTTCACCATGTGATCGACACGGCGTTGCCGCTCGTGCTCCTCGCGCTCGGTCTTTTGTGCTGGGATCCCTGGGTCTGGTACACGAGCTTCGCGATGCTTTTTGCGGCGCTTTGCGTCGCCATCTTGGGCGGTGCTGGGATCGTGCACCTACTCTCGATGCGCATCGGCACCCGCATTCAAGGCGAGCGACGCAAGCCGCCGCCGATCGGTCGCGAAGCCTTTGAGAGCGCGCGGGCGATGTGGGTGATGGCGACGCTGGCAGCATGGCCGATCGCGATGTGGCGGACCGGGCGCCCGACCGGCATGGTCTTCGACCTTTCGGAGCAGGGAATTGCGGTGTGGCAAATCGTGCTGCAGACGCTTCTAGGCCTCGTTGTGATCGATGCGTGGCTGTACTGGAAGCATCGGCTGTTGCACACGCAGTTGCTGTTTGGCTTCCACCGCCAACACCATGCATTTCGCGACCCAACGCCGTTTTCGGGCTTTGCCGTCGCGCCATTCGAGGCGCTCGCAACCTTCTGGCCCGTCACGTTGATCTGCATCCCGCAAGCGACGCACTGGGCGCCGCTGTATGTCCTGCTTGTGGGCGGCTTTGTGCTGCTCAACTTCTATCTGCACTGTGGTGTCCGCGTCGCGCTACTCGAGGCGACGCTGCCCCACGCATGGCTCAACACCTCCGCGTACCACAACATCCACCATTCCCACGCCAATGCGAACTTTGGTGAGGCGTCCTTCCTCTGGGACCGGCTCTGCAAGACTCGTCTGCAGGATCGCCCGCACGTGAAGGCCCTGCCCGCCGAGCACTGAGCGCACGCGCCACCTGCGGCAAGTTGGATCGCACGCTACTCGGTGCCGGGTGGCACGCGGCGACAGCGTTGGGCCCATCTCGGACTCAGTCCGTCGGAGCGGAACAACACGACCCGCATCGGGTGCGCCTCGCGAACCTGCGCGAAGTCGAGGTCCTCAAAGACGCGCTCCTCGTGCAGGATAAAGACACCGCTGAGGGGTTCGATGAAGGGCTCGGGCAGTAAGAGCCAGCCCGGCTCGGTATCGGCGAGTCTGCATGCCCGCTGGGCGTCGCTTTCCGCGTGCGCGAGGCGGCTGTGGTTGAGGCCGAGCATGTCGACGATGGTCATCTCGCGGGGCGTGAAGAATCGGGTCGCTCCTGCCCCCTCGACCGCGACGACGGCCTCTGCCGGCAGGTGTTGCGCGATGTAGAGCGCCGGTGCCGTGTGAAGGCGCCGCACGTTCTCCTCCTGGCGGCGCTGCTGCGCATGCGTTTCGGCCAGGCCGATCGTGCTCATGATCGCGATCGGGACCGTGCAGGCAACGAGCAACCAGGGCCGTCGATCGACGCAGCCCAATGCAACCACGATCGCAGGCACCGCACAAAGGGGAGCGAAATAGCGAGCCTCAAAGAAAAGGACGCCTTCGTGCAGCGTGCGCGTCATCGCGATCGCCACCATCGCCGCGCCCCAGCAGAGGATCAGCGCGAGTAGCTCGCTTCGCCGACTTCGTTGCTCGTGCCAGAGCGCGAGTCCTACCAGCGCTGCACCGCCGAGCGAGATCAGCCATGGCTGGGAAGGGAGGACCTCGTTGAGGAGGTAGCCGATACCCTCCGTATTGAGTCCCGGCGCTTTGACATAGCGCGTGTTGGGCCAGGGCCAGCCGGAGACCAGCAGGCAGTACGTGATCCAAGCGCCTAAGGCTGCGCTTGCACCGGCGAACATCGAGATCCCGACACGCAACTGCCCGCGGATCGACCAGGCCAGCGAGAGCGGTGCGACAAAGAGCAGCGCCTCGGGACGTGCCCACACCGCGAGCGCGGACAAGATCGCCGTTTGACCCGCGCGTTCGTTGATCGCTCGATGGATCACCGCCGAGATCAAGAGCGCACACAGGGGGACCTCCATGCCGGAGGTGGCGCCTTGCACGAGCATCGGCATCGCAGCGGTCAGCAGACCGGCCAGGAGCGCGACCGCCCAAACAGCGATCGGCTCCTCATTGGTTGCGCGACTCCGTGCGAGGCATGCAGCGGCGCTTGAGGTCACGGCCGCGGTCCCGGCGTGAAACAGCGCCCCGAGCAGCATGACCGAGCGCACTGGCTCTGCGGGGATCGGCCAGATCGCGAGCGCGAGCACCCAGAGTGGGCTTGACGCGCCTGTCTCCCAATCGCCCGGGTTGTAGCTGAGGCCATCGCCGAGCCGAACGCTCTTGGCATAGGACAGGTGGATCCACGCGTCGTCCAGACAAAAATCTCGAGCACCGGGGATGCTGGCATAGGCGACCAGCAGGGCGACGACCGCACAGATCGTGCTCGTCCAACGCTCCAGCCCGAAGGCTTCGCTCGACGTCGCGGCTCGCGTCGTCGGAGCGCTCCCGGCGGGAGACGACTCGCGACGGGGCTCGGGGGCAACGGCGTGGACCGCCACCAGCGTTGCTGGGCTGGTGCGCCCGACAAGCTTGGGTCGCTCGCGTCGCCCGCCGCCGCTGTCTCGCCTGCGCCGCGCGCTGCTCATCCCGGCTGCATCATGCCACGAAGCCGCCAGGCATGATCGGGCGACCGGCAGCGGTCGAGACCAAGCGTCGACCGGCTGGCCGCTTAGGGGAACTCGAAATCGACGGTGTCGGCGGCGCGAAGCAGGGCGTCCCAGCGCTGTGTGAGGAGCTCACGCGCATCCTCATCGCGCCGCCTCGCGAAGGTCAGCACTGCTTCGTGAAAGCTCTCGGCATCCTCGACAAACGAACGCATCCAGAAGGCTTCTCGTGCGCCCGTCTGGTCGCGCTCGTACTCGATGAGGAAGGCCTGATAGGCCTCCGAGGCCAAGATCGCCGCCTCGCCACAGGAGCTGAGGGCAACTCGGTCACCGGCGAGACAGCGCATCAGCGGACGAGAATGCACGATAAGCGCGCGCGACCGATACTCCAAGGCGCCTTGGTCACGCTCGAGCTGTTCGAGCAAGCGCGGATCGTTTTGACTGTGCTCACCATCGACGCGCACACCCAGGACACGGTCCGTCACGCTGAATGCTGCGGCGAGCGAGCGCAGCGCCGGATCGAGCGCGGCGAGGCGTGCCCGTGTTGCCTTGGTCCGTGCCGTCGCGTCGGTGTCGAGGGCGTGATGCAGTACCTGCGACATCACGCTGTATTGCCCGGCGATCGCGACCAGCCGTTCCGTCGTATCCTCCAGCAGCGGCATCGGCGGGCGCATCGCGGGGGCCTCACGGAGCAGCGTTTGGCAATTGCGCAGCGCGCTGCGGGGTACGGGATCAATCGCCGGCGTGACGCCGTGATGCTGGCGACCGCCAAACGACACCGTCTCCTGGTAGAGCAATGTGCTTGGGACGACCACCGCGCGAAGGCTGTCGCGGCACGACGTGAACCTGCGCAGTTTGGTATCGATCTCAAGGGGCGTCGCGTCGCCCGCTTGCGCGATGTCCTCTTCGTCGCCTTCCTCCGCGTCTGCGACCAGGGCGAGGCAAGAGGGCAGTGCGACCAGCGGCGCGAGGAGCAGCAGTGCGAGACGGAGGAGAGGCCCTCCTTGCGCTTGGCGTGCGGCCGCGCGGCCACACCGTCCGTATGACCGACGCTGCTGACGCGCCCCTCCCTTGCACCCGCTCGCCATCACTTCGCTACACGATACTCCCGCCTTCGGGGATGATCACTCGCAACGCGGAGGGACGCACGCCGATGCGGACGTGGCGGACGTCGAGCCACTGCTCGCCATCAATCTGGCTCGGGATCGAGGCCCCATCGCGGACGCGGAGCTCGATCTCGCTGGCGCTTGGGTAGCGCGGCGCGAGGGGATCGAGGAGCGTCAACCTCTTGTGATGAACCGCTAGTGCCTGAATCCAGGCCGCATGACTCGTCAGCGGCACGTACTCAAAGCGACCATCATCGGGTGCCGCAGCCCGATCGAAGACCCACTCGCCGGCATAGAGCGCGGTGTTGTTCACGATGAAGTCGGTGCATCGAGGCGTGCTGATCGGAGTACCGTCGCAGATCGCGTCGACGCCGAAGGACCAGCCCTGTGCCAGCGTGCCAAAGTAGCGGTGGGCGCTCGCGCCGATGTAGGCGACGTGGCCGCGCCAAAGCTGACGCAAGATCGGTCGACCGTGGACCGCTTCGAGTGAACGATTCCGGACGCGAAGGATCTTGGCGGAGAGACCCATCGAGAAGTTGTCGAAGAACAGATCCTGGCCCAGGACCGCCAGATCGTCGCCAAGCACCTGAATCTCGCCGGCATCGATCACTCGCTCATGGCCTGCTGCGAGGATGTCGACGTTGCGGCGGAGCGCGGCGGCGCCTGCCCGAACGCCGAAGGAGCGGCCCTGGTTGTTGGCGGTGCCCATCGGCAGCAGGCCGAGCGGGACGTCGATCCCGGCTTGCTCCTTAGCGCCGAGGATCGCCTTGGCAGCCTCGGCAAAGGTGCCGTCGCCACCGAGGTAGGCGACGCGAGCAACATCGCCCCGTCGTAAGCGGTTCAAGAGCCGTGTGGGCGGGCCGACATGAACGCTCGTGGTGGCGAGCTCGGGGCACAGGCCACGGTCTTCCAACGCGGCCATCGCCTTGGAGAGAACGGCGGCCGCCGACCCACCCGCGGCGCTGGGGTTGGCGACGAGCAGCGTGATGTTGGGCGCCGACAAGGGCCCGGAGGGTAGCAGCGGACCCCTGGAGGCCCATCCGTGCCGTTCTTTCGGGACCCGCGCAAAGTGCGATCATCCGCGGAGCACCGGCGCCGCGGGCCGAGCGAGGTTCTTGCCATGCCCCGCGAAGGTCAGCCCACGACCGCTGATGTTCGGTCGGCGCCATGGGTGCGTGAGCTGACTCGCATCCCGCGTACGCCATGATCCTGGGCTTGAGCCCGAGGCGTAGCCGCACAGAACTACCGAGAGCAATTATCTGGTAGTCCTCCCCGCGTGATGTGGATTCAGACGCGCTTTACCCTCGTTTCGGCCCTCGCGCTGACAACGCTCCTGCTTCCCGCCTGCCGTGACGACGGTTCTCAGCACACCTTCACGCCCGAGCACGTCGAAGGCACGCCGCCGGTCGAGAAGAAGGGCTTTGAGAATCCCGGCGGTATGTGGATGCCGACGCAGATGGCGGACCACGCGGCCACGCTCAAAGAGCTCGGCCTTGCCTACGACCCGCAGGCGCTGACCGATCCCACCAAGTTCCCGCTCGGCGCCATCGTCAGCCTGGGCTTTTGCTCTGGCTCGTTCATCTCCCCGGAAGGTTTGATCGCCACCAACCATCACTGCGGTGTGCCTGTTGCCCTGCAGTACAACTCGACCCCCGAGCGCAATCTGATCGAGATCGGCTACATGGCGCGCGAGCGCAAAGATGAGCTTTGGGCCGGACCCAATCAGCGCATCTTTGTCACCACCGCCTTCAAGGAGGTCACGGGCGAGGTGCTCAAGGGGACCGAGACCATCGCGGATCCGACCGCGCGCTTCGACGCGATCAATGCGAACCGCGGCAAGCTCAAGTCGAGCTGCGAGAGCGGTCGGAGCGACGTCACCTGCACGATTGCCTCTTACTTTGAGGGCGCGGTCTACTACCAGATCGAGCAGCTCCAGCTTCGCGACATTCGTCTGGTCTACGCGCCCGATGCCGGGGTTGGCGTCTTCGGCGGTGAAATCGACAACTGGCGCTGGCCACGACACACCGGCGACTTCACGCTGCTGCGCGCCTATGTCGGCAAGGATGGGAAGCCCGCGGACTACAGCCCCGACAACGTGCCCTACGTGCCGCCGCACCACCTCAAGATGGCGTCCGAGCCCCTCAAGGCCGGCGACCTGGTGATGGTGACCGGCTATCCGGGTCGCACCAATCGCCTCAAGACCGCGCTGGAGGCCAAGAACGCCGCCGACTGGTACTACCCCTACGCGATCGCTCGCTACGAGCAGGGCATTGAGCTGCTCGAGCGACTCGGCGCCGCCGACAAGGCGATTGCGGTGAAGGCCAACCGCCAGATTCGTGGATGGGGCAACGGCCTGACCAACAACAAGGGCATGCTCGACGGCCTGATTGGCGGCGGTCTTGCCAAGACCAAGGCCGACGAGGAGGCCGCGCTCAAGGCCTGGATCGCAGCGACGCCCGAGCGCAGCGCCAAGTACGGCAACGTGCTCGAGCAGATCGATGCGGCCGACCGGGAGGTCTATGCCTTCCAACAGCAAGATGCGGCGGCCAACGAAATCCTCGGAGCGTCCGTGCTCCTTGGACGCGCGATGCAACTGCGCAACCTGGCCGCGGGTGGGGCCAAAAAGCCTTCCGCCACAGAGCTCGCCGAGTTCAAGGTCCGCCTGGATTCGAGCCAGCGCGGCTATGACGAGAGCATGGACAAGGCGCTCTTGGTGCTCGCGCTTGAGCGCGCCGCCAAGTTGCCGGCCGATCAGCAGCCGACCACGCTCATGAACGCAATCGTGGGCGATGCCCGTGATAGCGCCGGCATCAAGGCGAAGGTCGACGAACTCTACAAGGGCACCAAGCTGGGCACCGAGGCCAACGTCATCGCGCGTTACAACGCCCTTGAGGGCGTTGCCAAAGGCGCCAAGGATCCCAAGGCCGAGAAGGACTCCATGCTTCGCCTCGCGCACGCGCTCAATGGCATCACGGCAGAGGCCGACGCGCGGGCCAAGAAGCACGCCGGCATCATGGCGGCCCTGCGTCCGACCTACGTGGAAGCACTGCGCGCCTTTAAGGGCGGCATGATCGCACCGGATGCCAACTCTACGCTTCGTGTCACCTATGGCACCGTGCGCGGCTACAGCCCCGGCGCGGGCAAGCCCGTTTATACGCCGTTCACAAGCGTCTCGGGCATGGTTGCGAAGCACACCGGCAGCGAGCCCTTCAACGCGCCGCAGAACGTGCGTGACGCCATCGCTGCCAAGAAGTTTGGCCCCTACGTCGCCGAAGAGATCGGTGAGGTGCCGCTGGACTTCCTCGCGGACCTCGACATCACCGGAGGCAACTCCGGTTCGGCCTGCATCAACCGCAAGGGCGAGATGGTCGGCCTGGCTTTCGATGGCAACTACGAGGCGATGGCATCCGACTGGATCTTCTTGCCCGAGGTGACACGCGCGATCATGGTCGATGTGCGCTACATGCTGTGGATGCTTGATGCCGTTGACGGCGGCGACCACCTCCTCAAAGAGATGGGCGTGACCCCGGCCATCGACTAAGTCGCCAGGCCTCATCACGACGCGTTAGGCAATAGATGCCGCGCGTCGCGATCTCCTCCCCATGCGGGGAGTTCGACCTCAGCGTGACGCTTCGCAGCGTCGCGCTGAGTCGTTTGTAGCGCTCGTACGCGAAGAAGAACGTCGCGAGTGCAGCACCATCGCGGCGGCGATGCTCCGTTTTGGGCCCGAGCACCAACTTGGTGTCCAGCACGCCCTGATCGACGAAGTCGACCAGGCCAAGCACAGCCAGCCGTCCGGTCCGTCCGCGGCCGCGCCGCCGCCCTAAAACGATCGCATCGATCGCGTCGCCATCGGCTGCCGTGGTGCCGGGCAGATGGCCGTAGTTAAAGGGGCAGGGCAGGGGGGAGATGAGCGCGGGGAGTCCCTCGTCGGTGCGCTTGATAAAGCTCCAGCGCGGCGAATCGATCTCGACCTCGACATGCGTCGGCAGCGAAGCCAGCAGCGGCGCCAGCACGGCCTCGAGCGGCGCGTGCTCAGCTCGTGCGGCCATCTCGAACTTGCAGCGCGAGCTCTTCGTAGGGATCTAGACGGAGCGCTTCGGCGAGCGCCGCCTCTGCCTCATGCATGCGGTGCTGTTCGAAGAGGATCGCCGCTCGGTAGCTGTGGAGCACGGCGAGCGCAGGATCGAGGCCTTCGGCGTAGTCGAGGAGCTCGAGCGCGTGGTCAACCATCTCGGCGCCATCCTCGGCGCCGCGATAGCGCGCGTAGGCCAACATGCCATGCAGTTCGGGGACATCCAGGCCGACCTCGTAGGCGGCCTCAAGCTCTTGTGCACAGGTGGCCCAATCCGCTTGCGAGAAGGCAATCTCGGCCCGCGCGTAGTGCATCGCGGCCTTCATCTCCGGGTCGTCGCTGTCGACCTCCGCGGCGTCGGCCTCTTCGACTTCATCGAGCTCATCGAGCTCGTCGAGATCCTCGTCCTCGTCCAATGCGCCACCGTCGGCCTCGGCGCCGAGCGGTGCGCCATCAAGGTCACCGCCCTCGTCGGCAGCTTCTGGCAGGCTCAGATCGACGTCGTCACCCAGGTCGCCGAGGTCACCGCCTTCAAGTCCCGGCTCGAGCGCGAGGTCGTCCAGCTCATCTCCACTGAGGAGGTCCGCGGGGACATCAAGCGCGAGATCGTCGTCGATCTCCGCGTCGGGATCTGCGAGCGCCGTGACAGCGTCGTTGCTCAGCGCCGGCTCAGCCAGCGCGGCCGCGCCCTCGTCCTCGTCCTCGTCCTCGTCATGCGGCGCGGCCAGGCCGTGGTCATCCGCGTCGAGAGACTCGGCCTCTTCCAAAAACTCGACCTCGTCGTTCTCGAACGTCTCGTCGATGTCATCTGTCTCTGCCGCAACGAGGTCTTCAAGCCCGGGAACGCGTGCGCGTGAAGCAGTGCCCTCTGTGACGGCCGCGGCCTCGGGTTGGCTCGCCGGACGGTCGGCGCCGTCGACGTCGGCAAACATCGCGTCGTCTTCAGCACCCAGCACCGAGGGGCGCTCGGGGAGCTTGCCAGGGATCGGCGTGTCCTCGAAATCGCGACAAAAGTGGCTGGGCTCGTGCGCAGGGATCAGCTCCTCGTCACCCCGCGCCCGGGCGCGCTCGTGAGCAGAGGGCTCGATGGCCGTGGCGGGCGCGCGGCTCGATGCGAACTCGATCAACTCCGCCTCGAAGGCGGCGACCAAGAGCGCCGCGAAGCTCGGTGGCCCCGCGCTCTCGCTCGACTCGTCGAGGAGTTCTTGGATCGAGTTGCTCCCATCGAGCGATGCCAAGCGATCGAGATCGACACTCGCGACCTCTTCGCCCAGCGTAGCGATATCGCCGATCAAGCGGGGAAAGAGGTGCATGTGCGGCGTGAGACGCTCAAGCGCTGCGTCGTGGGTCAGGTGTTCCACCATCCCCGCGACGATGACCGCGGAGACCGGGAGCGCTGGGCTGATGCCCTGGCCCGCGGGCAGTGGTCCGGGCTTGAACTGGTAGCGACCATCGGCCCAGCCGAAGATGTCAAAGAGCTTGTGACGGACCTGGGCGACGAGCGCGTAGGCGAGGTTGCCCTCACTGAGCAGACCCATCTCCACCAACAGCTCGCCTTGCTTCTTGCCGGTGCGGCGAATCGTCTCCAGCGTGCGGTCGCACTGATCCTGTGTGATCAGTCCCTCCCTGGCGAGAAATTGTCCGAGGCATTCGCTCAGCACGTTGCTCCGCACAAAGAGCGGGCGTCCGTGCTCGAAGAAGACGACCTTCTTTGCTTCACCCTCAAGCAAGTACAAGCTGCCGGTTGCCTGAAGCGCCGCGATCTCGCGCAGGAGTTGGGCGAACGGTGTCCGCTTCAAGCTGCCCTTCATGGCAGCGGGGTCCTGGGGAGCGGAATGGGTCGCGCGCACCATGATCGGTCATCAGCCGCGAAGCGGCGCCCGCGATCCTACAGCAAAAGGTGCCCGCGGGTGCCTGCTCAAGATGAGGCGATGCGCACAGACGAGCGCCGCGATCCGAGCCCATCCGGAGCTGCGCTGCTCCCGCAGCTCGGCACCTCGTATGCGTCCATGTCCGGGCTTGACCGCACGACGTATGGTGCCGTGGTGAGCGAAGCTGAGGACGATGGCTGGATCGCGGGCCCGCGTTTGCGAATTCGCGCAGGTCATCCGGTCCGCGACGAGGCAATGCTCGTCGTCGAGCAGCCACTTGAGCTGCGTGTCGATGGACTTTCGGTCGCCGTCGTCATGCGCACGCCCGGGCATGATCTCGAGCTGGCCCGCGGCTTTCTGCTTACCGAGGGAATGGTCGACGATCTGGACGAGGTCGTCGACGTGCGCCATTGCGATCGCGTTGAAGATCCGAGCTCGGAAGACAATGTCGTCTTGGTGCGGACGCGGGCCGGACAGCCGCGTCTCGAACACCAGCGACGGACCTACGTCGGGAGTAGTTGCGGCGTATGTGGCAAGACGTCCATTGAGCGCGTGATGGCAAGCGTCCGCTTCCAATCGCGGCCGCACGCTCGCGTGACTCGAGCCGCCCTGCTGGCTATGCCGCTCACGCTGCGCGCAGCCCAGCCATTGTTCGCACGTACCGGTTCGATTCACGCGGCGGGACTCTTCGACACGCAGGGAGGCCTCCTGGTCGCGCGCGAAGATGTTGGCCGCCACAATGCCGTCGACAAGGTGGTGGGATGGGCGCTCGGATCGGGGCGCCTGCATCGTGACCGCCTGGCGCAGTCCGTGCTCCTGGTCTCGGGTCGTATCAGCTTCGAGATCGTCCAGAAGGCCCTGGCTGCCGGCGTCACGGCCATTGCCGCAGTGTCGGGGCCATCGTCCCTCGCCGTCGAGCTCGCTTCGCAGGCAGGGATGTTGCTGGTCGGATTTGTCCGTGACGACGATCTCTCGATCTATGCCGGCGCACTCGACGAATCCACTGACTAACCCACCCCCCTACCGCACCGCATTTGCCGTTCGCACAGGGCTCGAAGTTTGACACTGCGCAGAGGGGGGCGTCGTGCGGACAACGGCGTCGGCGCTGTGCTAGAGGTGATGGGTGCAGCAGCTCGGCAGCATCTTCGCGGAGCGCGATGAAACTGTCCCGCGGGGCGAGGACTTGCGTGCGACGGTCCAGGTGCCGAGGGCCTGCATCGGGCACCCCGACGGGGTCTTGGTGCCGCTTGCACAGCGGCTCCCCTTTGCGGGGGAACGCATGGCGCGGGCACGCTCCTCCTTTGAGCCGGAGGGGCAGATCCATCTGCGAATTCCCGCGGGCTTCCAGGAGGGGGCGACGCTGCGTTTGCGCGGGCAGGGTGGCGTTCGCGACGGGGGAGAGGCCGGTGATCTCTTGCTCCGGATCGAGTTTCACGACGAGCCCTTCACGCCCTATCGCCCGGCCTTCGACGGCGATGATCCGACCTCCGCATTGGCACGATCGTCGCGCGCCGACATGGGGGCATCCGATCGAGATGGTCTGTCGGTGCCAGCCGCTCGCAATGCCCCGACCTATGCCGCGCTCGGACTGCTCGCGGCTGCCTTGCTCATCGCGCTCTACATGCTTAGCGGATGTGCCTCGTCGACCTGCCGCAAGATCGAATCCGAGCTCGCGGACTTCGACGCCGGGCAGGCCGCCACGAGTCAACAGCCGGTCTCGCAGTTCCGCCTGCAGCTCAGCTATCGGACGCTCGACATCCTCCTCGCGTCGCAACTCGCGGATCTGCCTGCGCCAGCGCTCGACCTGCCCGAGGTCATGGGCGTCTCGCTGGGTAAGGCCGTGCTCAAGGTCGAGGGACTCCGGGTTCGACCCGCGCCGCGCGGCAAGTTGGCCTTCGTCGTGCAGCTTGCGGTCCGTACCGGCCAGCAGGCGGGTGCAAAGACCTTGGTCGGACTCGACGCGGTCGTCGAAGTCGAACCCAAGCTCGACCGTGCGAGCAACTCCGTGGTGGCACGAATCGACGCGAACTCGATCCGCAGCGTACGACCCAAGCTCACGGAGGGGGCGGGTGCAACGTTGGCCGCGGTGATCTGGGACCGTCTCCCCAGCGCGGCGCGTTCGTTCACGAGCAAAGGACAGATCGCCGAGGTCCTTGAGCAGAGCCTGGGACCTCTTGCCGATGAGATTTGGGCCACGTTGCGAGAGCGCGTCGCGAGTGAGCTTGGTGAGATCGCCAAGCTGGAGTTCGATCTTCCTGACATCCCGGTCGCGGGGATCGACGTGTACGATCACGAGCAGCGCTTGGTGGTCGACATCGCGAGCAGCTTCTCGGCCGCCGGGTTGCGCGGGCCCAAAGCAGGGACGCCTGTGCCCAGCGCCAAGCAGCTCGATGCTCGCGCCACGCTTCCCGCGGCGGCCTCGCTGCTCAACTGGGGGCTCACGACCGGTCGCCTGCCCGAGCGCTGGAGCCTCGAAGGCGAGCCCGATCCCAAAGGACCGATCTGGTTGCGCGCGGGCTATCGCGGCGGTCCGACCCGGCCCGCGACACTGCACCTTTTTTTGCTGGAGAAGGACTGCGCACACATTGAAGTGGCGGCGACGCCTCAGGTCTCGATCCAGCAGGGACAGTTGGTGGTGTCGACGGATGATGCGGTCATGGTCGACGTGAAGGGCAGTACCAAGGTCAAGCTCGGCCTGCTCGCGGCTGGCTTCGCGCGCAAGACTCAAAGCTTTGCACAAGGGATCGGCGCCGGCATTGCATTCAACATCGGACGACAGCGCTTCGCCGTGCGGGCCAGCCAGGCATCGCTAGAAAACGGCGAGCTGGTCGTGCGCGCCGTCATCGGGGCACAGCCCGGTCGCTGATCCATCGAGGCCGCCATGCGCCGGCAATCGGTGCGCGTGATGGTTGCCCGCGCCGCGCATGTGGCAGGATCGCGACATGGCGACGCTGCATGAGCAAGTCCACGACGCGATTTCGGCCAGTTCGCTGCAGCGCGTGGTGGCGCTGACAGGCGCAGGGGTCTCGGCGGAATCCGGGATCCCGACCTTTCGCGGCCCCGAGGGATACTGGCGGGTTGGTTCGCAGAACTTCCATCCGCAGCAGATGGCAACGCGGGCCATGTATCAGCGCGTGCCCCGGGAGGTTTGGGCCTGGTACCTCTATCGTCTCGCGGTATGTACACGCGCGCTTCCGGGCCCCTCGCATCAAGCCCTTGCAGAGCTTGATACGCGCCTGAAAGCGGGCATCGCATTGATCTCGCAGAACGTGGACGGCCTGCATCGTCGTGCTGGAAGCCCGGACGCGCGCAGCTTCTACGTGCACGGCGATATCGCATGGATGCGCGCATCTGTGGGCGCCGACGGGCAGCTCGCGGAACGCCGCCGCCGGCTCAGCACGGAAGATCTCATCACGCTGCATCGGGTCCCCGCGGCGCTGGTCGAGCGCCGACTCGATGCCATGAAGACATTAGGGCACAGTGGCCGCGAGGCCGCGCTTGCGATCGAGGACGACGAATGGGACGCGCTCATGCTCCCCGATGGCCTCGGCGTCGCCCGGCCCCACGTGCTGTGGTTCGACGAGTCCTATGACGATCGGCTATTTCGTTCGGACCAAGCGCTCGCGCAGGCCGCCGACGCCGATCTCATGCTCGTGATCGGGAGCAGCGGCGCGGCCAGTCTTCCGTATCACGCGATTGCTCTCGCGAGTCGAAACGGTGCGACGATCGTCTTTGTTGATCCCGAAGACACCGAGCTTCGCACCGCCGTACCCGCAAGCTCTGAGGCTCGCGTGTTTCATATCCGCGCGCTCTCGCGAGAGGTGACGCCGCTGCTCGCCGCCGAGATCATCGCGCGCCGCGACGTGGAGGTTTGACGGGTCCGCCTTTGGCGGTGCCACGCGGTCCTGCGCCCGCGGATGTCCGCGGAGATACCGGCGCAGCGCGAGCGATCGAACGGCGTTTCGCGGTGAAATCAATGGCCTCCGACGCATCAAATCTGTGACCAAAACGCGCAAGATCGACGCGCCCACTCGCGTCGAACACGACCCGCTCTCGTCGGAGCAAGAGTTCCTGTAGGGCCGCGCGTTCATGCTCGCCGCGCCCCGAGATCCGACCGCTGGCGTTGATGACGCGCTGCCATGGCACGGGGGGCTTGGCGTTGCCGCTCGCAGCCATCGCCCATCCCACTTGGCGTGCGAGCCTGGGCGAGCCGAGCATCGTCGCGACTTGTCCATAGGTGACAACGCGCCCGCGCGGTACTTGCCGTACCAAGGCCCAGACCTGCGCGGGGAAGGTCGCAGGGGGCGACGAGGCTTCGTCGTCACCCGGCTCGCCCTGCTTGCTTGAAAGGCGCGGCATTGTCCGCTCAGAGGACTTCGTTGCGGTGTTGCTGATACATGCGCTCGACGTACTGGCCGCTGGGGCGGGCCGCGTAGGTCGCGGCTCGCTTTTCGAGCACGGGCGGCACATGAAACTGCGCGCCTGCGGGTCCGTATCCCGCCGGCATGATCAGCGGTGCAAAGAGAGCGGCAAAGCTCAGATCGGCGGCGGTGAAGCGGTCTCCTGCGAGGTAGCGGCGCTCCGTGCCAAGGTGCGCGTCAACTTCATCGAGCAGCTCATGCAAGCGTTCGCGCGACTTCAACACGCGCGAACCGTGGACGCCAAGTCCTTTGCGAATTGCCTTGGCGATCACGGGACGGAGCACCGCGACGGCGACCGATTGGCCCCGCGGCGCGCCTGCTTGAAATGCCATGCGGCTCGCCTTGGGATCGGGGAGGAGCTCGTCGTAGACGCAGCGCCGCACCGCCGGACCGAGGTGGGCGTCCGCGCGCTCCTCCCAAGCCTCGACCTGCGCGGCGATCGAGTTGTCGTCGGGGAAGAGTCGGCGCGATGGATCGACCTGCGTATCAATCCATCGCAAGATCGCGGTGGAGTCCTGGATAATCGTCCCGTCGCGCAGCTCGAGCAGCGGCGTCGACGAGCCCTTCTTGCCGCGAGGTAGTGCGGCCATGTGAAAGATTGGCGCGCTGGCGCGCTCCTCGAAGTCGATCTTTGCGCGCTGCAGCGCCCAGCGAGCCTTCTCGCAGAAGTGACTGGTACCGATTGTATGGAGGCGCAGACGGGGGAGGCTCGCCATGTCGCGGACGATAGCCGACGACACGCAGGATAGCCCGTTGCCTCCCATGAGGCGGACGAAATCAGCTACGGGCTGCATGGTCCCCGCGCGGCCAGGCGCCGCGTGGGATTTTCGACAGCCTGCTAGGGATGGCAGAGCGCCTCAAGGGCGGAGAGGTCGGCGATCGATCGCACGTCCACGTCGGTCTTGCGCGTCGTTCTTCGCCCTTCGTGCTCCTCTGCGAGACTGCGTCGGTTCACGCCGCTTGCCGGGTCCACATCGCTTGCATCGGCGGGGCATCCCTGGCCGCCTGCAACGTGCGAGTCGTCGGGCGGCGACGCGACGAGAATGCGTGCGCTTGGCCAGCGTGATTCGAGGTTGGGGTCGTCGCTCGCGGCCGGAGACCGCCACACCAGCGGCGCGAGCGGCCGCAGATACTTCGCCAGGCCAGGCTCATGAAACACGACCGACTCGATGCGCTCACCCGCATGACCTGAGGTTGCGAGCCAGAGCCAGCTCGGTCTGACTCGCAATGCGCGAACAAGCGCCTGCACGAGTACGGGCCCGCCCATGCAACACGCACAGCCAGCCGCATGATCCAAGACGAGCAGGCGAGGACTTGGGGCGGTCCGTACCGCCTGGGTCGCCACCAATGCCGGAGGACGCATCAGCACGCCGGTCACTGCGCTTGCGTCCGCGATGGGCAGAGGACTTCGAGTGACAAGGTCGTCGAGCCACTGCAAGAACGCGGGCTGCTCACCGTGCACAACAATCTGGATCTTGGTGGTCATGCGCAGCGCTTGGTGGTTTCCATCCGGCGCTTTCGCGTGAATCCACGCAGGATCCAGACAGTGTCCAGACGGGGTTCCGCTCGGGTCGAGATGGGGTCGAGATGGGGTCGAGTCGGAAGTGGCTCGTGGTTCGACGGGGACCACGCCTCCACGTGCAGTGGTCGAAGTGACACGACGCCCGCGGCGTGGCGCCGCAAGCTCGGAGCCGACACCGCGCTACGGCCCGCAGGGCTCGGGGCAATCGCAGGTCCGCGCCGCGACCGTGGCGGAGCTCCGGGGGCGGAGCAGGGTCTTGCGATCGAGCTCGCGCGCCGCGTAGAGGTGCAAGCCAGCCAGACCAAAGGCACACGCAAGCGTCAGAGACTCTTGTGAGTGGACGGGCAGGAGACCGAGCAGCGAGAACGCCAACACGCTGGCAAGGCCGAGCATCGATCCCGACAGCCAGTACGCCCGGCCGTTGCGCGCATGGGCGAAGGCGCTGAAGCCCGCAATGACGCACACGATCGAGACGACGATCTGCTCGATGCGTGGATCGAGTAGCCAGCCAACACCAACCGCAGGCGCGGCCGCAAGCAGCAGGGGGGCGGCCGCGCAGTGGATGGCACATGCCAAGCCGATGCCGCTTCCCAACGTGTCCGCGCGCCGCATGACGTCATGAGGGTCTGCCTGCGAAGACGCCTGAGAGGCTTTGACGTTTGCGGCCTCGATGTGGCCGGTTCCCGATGTCGCCGCTGACGCAGGCGTGGCGATCTCGGACGCCGAAAACGTCTCACGCAGCGCGAGACCGGCCTCGCGGATCGGAGAGGACGTTCGGGCGGCGTGCGCAGGGCGATGTGCCCCGTTGCCGAGCGCCTGGTGGGTCGTCTCCATCGAGCCGCGACCCTACCAGCCGTGAATGCAAATGCAAGGCGGTTGCACCTTGCATCGAGCTCAGGAAAAGCTGTCAAAACAGCCCATGAGCCCCATCCAGGTCCACGAATCGCCTCTTGCAAGTGCCTGACAAAAGACGGATCTGAGGGCCCGCGGGACCGATCTCCGCCGGGACGGCGGGGGATCGCATCGACCGCACCGCGGTGCGGCCTCCCAGGCGGCGGCGCGCTTGAGACGCACCGCTCCGTTCCAGTGCCGCCGCGGGGACCTCCAAGGACGGGCTGCCGAGCGTGATGCTGATGGTGGGTACCAAATCAAAACTGGGCTCGCAACCGGGCTCGAAGCCGGGCTCGAAACCGGGATCGATTGCGCGTTCGAATCTGGCCTCGATCACGCTTCGGCTTCAAAGCGCCAACCCGCACGCTGCATCGCACGGACACCGAGCGCGCGCGAGATCGCATCGTCGCGTAGCACATCGGCCGTCGGTCCGTGCAGGAACGTCGCGTCCTGGAAGATCAGTAGCGCTTCGTCGGCGAGCTGCTCGGCGTGGTTGAGGTCGTGGAGGCAGAGCACCATCGTAGCGCCACCGCGAACGAGCGATCGAAGCTCTCGGATCAAGCGCTGTGCCTGGCCGGGATCGAGGTGCTCGGTGGGTTCGTCGAGCAACAGTACCTGCGTCTCGCTCGCGAGCATGCGCGCGAGCATGCAGCGTTGACGCTCACCACCCGACAGCGTGCGGACGCGGCGGGCGCGAAGCTCAAGCATCGAACATCGTCGCAGCGCCGCGTCGACAGCGGCACGATCGTGGGCCGTGGGGGGGCCAAAGACCCCACGATGCGGTGTGCGACCGAGCATCACCAACTCTTCGACGAAGAGATCCTCGCCCCCCACGCTGGCTTGCGGGAGAAAGGCGAGCGCGCGCGCGCGTCGACGGGCTTCGATCCGATGGACGTCGAGATCGCCGAGCATGACGCGACCTGCGCCACAGGGCGTGAGCCCTGCGAGTGTACGGAGCGTGCTCGATTTGCCCACTCCGTTTGCGCCAAGGATCGCCAAGCAGCGCCCAGGCTCGATCGCGAGTGACAGGTCCTTAAGCAATGTTTTGCCCGCCGTGACCACGCTCAGCTGCTCGGCGCGCAGCATGAACTTGGAAGACCCGCTCACGTCTCCCTCCCAGTCGCTTGCGCGCGGGCGTGGCGACGCAGCAAGAACAAGAACATCGGCGCGCCGAGCAGGCTGGTGATCGCGCCCGGCGGCAAGGCGACCGAAGTGGACCATCGCCCCAGCGCATCAACCCAGACCAACAGACAGGCGCCCATCAGTGCGGCCGCCGGTATGAGCTGGCGCATGTTCTGTCCACCGAGAAGACGAACCACGTGCGGAGCAACCAGGCCAACGAACGCGATCGCGCCGGCGCTCGCGGTCGCGGTGCCGACCAGCACCGTCACGCAGATCATCACTGCGGTGCGAAGACGCGAGAGCGCGACGCCCATCGACTCCGCGACGACCTCTCCAAGCACCAAGGCCTCCAGATCGCGGCGCATGAGCATTGCGACGAGCAGCCCGAGCGCCAAGCCGGGCGTCGCGGCGAGCACGTGCGCCCAGGTCTTTCCCTCAAAGCTGCCGAGCAGCCACATCATGATGCGCGCAGATTCGTCGCGTTGACCGACAACGCTCGCGAGCACCAAACTGAGGCTCGCACCGAGCAGCGAGGAGAGTGCGACGCCCGCGAGCAGGAGCGTCGTCGCAGTGCCGTCGCGCGCGAGCAGCATCAGGATCAAGAGCGCCGCGGCGGCACCGATGCATGCCGCGATCGGGACCGTGACAAGACTTGAGACGCCGATGCCGAGCGCAATGCTGACCGCCCCGCCGAGCGCCGCACCAGCGCTCACGCCCAGAACACCCGGTTCCGCCAGCGGATTGCGAAAGTAGGCCTGCGTCACGCTGCCCGCGAGACCGAGTGCTGCTCCCACCATCGCCACCAACACGATGCGTGGGAGCCGGAGTCCCCAGATGATCATGGTGAAGGGGAGTCCGCCGCGCGGCCCCGCGCGGAGGGTGGCGACGATGTCCGCGATCGCCACCGAAGCCGCTCCCACGCTCAGTGTCGCGACGATCGAACAGACCAGCGCGATGCAGAGCGAAGGCACCAGCCAGACGGTTCGAGTCGATGCGCTCGCGCGCCCTGCGTCGCGCTCCGAGCCCGCGGGCGCCGGTGGCTCGGTCACGATCCACCTTCAAGCCGAAATGCGGGCAAGACATCAAGCGCAAAGATTCTGGTCTGGATCGTGGCAGCGAGATCGAGCATCGCGGCGGATGACGACGAGACCATCGACTGCGGCAATGCGAGCACTTGATCGGCGACCGCCGCTCGCAGTTCGCCCGCGCCGGGCCGCGCCCGCACCGCTTGTGCGTCGGCGTCGCATTCCGTCACGCACGGCACAAGGATGTAGTCGGGATTCCACGTCAACAGCAGTTCATCTTTGAGCGGCGACCAACCCTTGATGTTGGCGTCTGCGGCGACGTTGCGAACGCCCGCAAGTCCGCAAACATCGTCGAAGGTCGTGCCCTTGCCAGGCACGAGATCGCCGACGATGCACAAGACCCGCGGCAGATGATCGCCCGACGCCCGACGAATTTGTGCCGTGCGAGCACGGAGTGCATCGCATTGGCGATCGAGCACGCGGACCAACGCGTCGCCGGTGGGAGACATTCTGCAGGCACTCGCGACCTGCAGGATCTGCATGCGGAAATCTGCGAGGCCGTCACACGAACCCAGCATGGCGACCTCGACGCCGCTCGAGCGCAGGACCGCAGCGGTCTCGGGCACTGAATACGCACTCAAGAACACCAAGCTCGGCTCGAGTGCCAAGACCTCCTCGGCCTTGCCTGCCACGCGTGGCAGATCCTGCGGCCATCGATTGGCCACGCCGCTGTAGCGCTCATCGTCGACCAGCGCGCTGACACCCACCATCTGCGCGCGCGCCTTTTCACCCAGCGCCCACAGAATTTCGTCCGAACTCAGACTCGCCGAGACGAAGCGCGGGCCACTCTTCTGCACGTCACCGCGCACGCAGGCCGCAAGGAGGCCCGTGCTCGCAAGCAGCAGTTCTCGGCGGGAAAGTGGCACGGGCCGGAGCGTACTCGATCGCTCAAAGCACGCCCAAGGTCGCGGCGATGCTCGGAGTCGGACGCTTGAACCATTCTACGCTCTCGATCCGGTCGGGCTCAGCGCGCCGCGCGGCGCTGTCGGCGTTGCTCCCGATCGGCCTCCGTCCAGTCAAGATCGATCCGCAAGGAGGCCCAGATGCTCCGTCCGGGAAGCGGGTAACCGATGAAGTCTGTGACCGCGACCGGGATCGGTCCGACACTTGAGATCGGCGGCGTCCAAGTGGTTCTGATGCGATCGGTGAGGTTGCGGACATCCACGGCAAGATGAACGCGACGATCGATGTGGAGCTCAATGCCAAGGCTGTGGAGCACCCGCGGAGGCAGGGCAAAGCGAGCGCTCTGGTCGAGGTAGTTCTGCGCGACCACTTCAAGGCCATAGCTCAGCCGCGGTTCGATGTAACCGCTCCGCGTTGGCGCCTCCCAGCCCGGCGAGAGCCGCAACTGGCCTTGATGGAGCGGTCGGCCGGGGAGGGGAGCACCGTTGATCTCCGGATCGCTCGACAGATTGCGCGAGGCCAAGAGCATGTAGTCGGCGCGCAACATCAAGGCGCGATCGAGTCCCGACCACGAGAAACTCAGCTCGGCGCCGCCCGTCTGCGCGTGCGTGAGATTCTCCGGGCGGACCACGCTCCCGGCCTGTACCCATTGAATCAGGTTGCGCGCGTCGGCGGCAAAGACACCGACCTGTGCATAAAGGTCGTGCTTCCAGCCGCGTCCGACGCGAGCATCGATCACCACGCCAAGGTCCGCCGATGTGCCTGTCTCACTTCGCAGCCCTTCGTTGCCGATGGCATAGCCACGATCGCCAAACAGCTCGAGCAAGCTCGGCGGACGGAAGTACCGGCCGATCGAGCTACGAAGCGAGACCACCTTGTGAAGTTGGAAGCGCGTCCCTAGGCGGGGCGAGGCCGCGTAGGTGGTGGTGTCGCCGCCCACGTCCTCAAACTCACCCTCCCCAGGCGGCTGTCGGAAGCGGCTCTCGATCGCGTCAAGTCGCAACGCCGGCACGAGCAAGATCCGTCCTTTGGCGAGACGCTGTTCGAGCTCGACACCAAGCCCGACGGCACCTCGTCGTCGGATCGCGTCGCCCGACCCGAGTAGCGGATCTTGAGGTGGCTGGGCTTCGCGCACGTTGAGCTGCTCAAAGCGTCCATCGGCGCTCATGCCGAGGTGGGCCGCGCGCCACAGCGGCAGTCGCATCCGTGGTGAGACGTAGGCATCGAGTCCCCACGCGCGCTGGTTGTCGACACCTACGCCAAGCTCGTCGATGGGATCGCGAAAATGCTGCGCCGACACGCCTAGGGCGCTCACCCACTCAATGCGGGCACCGCTGAGTTCCGCGAGGTCGCGTTGAATGCGGCCCACGGTGCGCAGCTCCTGGCTCTGCAGTGAGGCCGCGCGCGAGGGTGCTGCGATCGGGCCCGGAATGCCTTGGTGACGCGTTATGCCGAGGACTTGGATCGAGCCGCGCGTGCCCGAGCGCTCTCCATCGAGCCGCACCTGCGCGAGCCCTCGATCGAATCCGGCGTTGCGACGCAGGACGAAGCGATCGTCGCTTTCCAGCTGCGGGGTCGAGCCCGGGTCAAACGCGCGGAAGGTTCCTTCTGATCCGCCGTAGCCCGCATGCACCCCGAGCGAGAGTCCACGTGGCAGGGGAATCGACATCGATGCGCGTGCCTCCCGTGCGCCGAAGGATCCCATGCCGCCTCCGACGCGAAGGCGTGCCGGTCCCGAGCTGGCACGCGACACCAGATCGATCGCGCCGCCAATGGTCGCGCCTCCATATTGGATCGGGACATAGCCGCGATGCACCTCGACCCGTGACAGCGTGTCGAGCGGCATCGCGCCCAGATCGACAAGGCCTGCTTGGCTCCGACTCAGGGGCGCGCCGTCGAGGAAGATCTCGACCTGCGCCGCAGTCGAGCCGCGCAGCGACACCGAGGAGAACTGCCCAAGGCCACCGATCGAGCGCACGACGATGCCGGCGCGCTGGCGCAAGACATCGGGCAGGGCGTCGCCCATGCGCACGCCCTCTTCCTCCTCGAGCTCGATCGCCGTCGAGAGGCCCGGCGTGCGCGCGTCGAGACGGCGTTGCGCGTCGCGTCCGTCGCGACGTCGCTGCGGGCGCACGACCGTGCGATAGCGCGAGCCGATGCGTTCCGGCGTTGGACGCGAGCCCGCGGGGGGGCTCGGCGGGGGCGGCCCTTCGACCGCCACCGCATCCTTGAGCGCCGGCTCTGGCTCGATCTTTGGGCGACCATGCGCGTCACCTTGGGCTCGTGAGCCGGCCGGGCCTTCTTCGAGCGATACCCGCGTCGACTCGCCGGCGTCCTGCGGGACCACGGCTTGATCGGCCGCAGCGTTGGGAGCGTCGATGGGATCGTCGATGGGCGGCGCCGTCAGCAGACCGAGCGCCACCAGCGGGAATAGCGCTCGCACGGGGTCGCCAGCGTCCGGCCTGCCTCGTGGCACTGTCAAGGGCCGCGCCGATGCGCTGATCACAAGCAACAATTCCCACGCACAGGTGCGCACCTCTGTTAGCCTGCGGCGCAGGAGAGCCGAGATGTTCGACTTCCCGATCGCCGAACTGATCACCCCCGAAGAACAAGTCGCGGTTGCCCGCTGCGTCGCCATCATGGCGTCGCGCGACGAGCAGGTCTCCGACAGCGAGCGTCACTTTGTCGAAGAGCTGATGGGGCAGATGATGTTGCTCCCGGAAGAGCGCGACATGGTGCGAAAGGAGTTCGGCAAGCCGAGCGACCTGCTCGCGGTCGCTCGCCAGGTCAAGCATCGCGAGGCCCGCATCTTCCTCTATTACCAGGCCGTCAGCGCTGCGATGGCGGACAACGTGATCGTCGAGGGCGAGTACGAGGCGTTGATCGATCTGGCGCGCGCGTTCGACTTTGATCCCGAGGTCGCGCGAGAGTTCGTTCGCTGGGTTCAAGACAGCATCGAGTTGCGCGAGCGCGGCCAACAGCTGCTCGTCGAGATGTAGCCGCGCGCGCGCTCGGTTCGGCGGTGGGCCGTCCGGGCAACGACGGCCGCCGATCTCTTCGGATCGCGGATATCCGTAAACCGTGAGTTGGCACACAGGCGATCACGTCCGCGTGGCCTGCGTTCCCGCCGCCCCGACCCAGATGGACAAGTCGCTGAGTTCCCGCGGCGCTGGACACCCCCTGGGGACGTGTCCATACTCCCGCCCCCATGGCACGCGTCACCGTCGAAGATTGCCTCGCAAGGGTCCCAAACCGCTTTGCGTTGACCGTACTCGCGTCCCGCCGCGCCCGAGCGCTCGCGGAGGGTCGTGGGAAAGCGATGGTGGAGTGCGAGAACAAGGAGGGCGTCACCGCCCTGCGCGAAATTGAGGACGGCCGCGTTCGCTACGTGGAGGACGTCGGTAGCGTGATCGGTGAGTTCATCGAGGAGCAGCGCCTCGCGTACCGCAACACCAGCGGCGAGCACACCTTCCTTGAGTCGGTGTCCTTCGCGGTCGGCGACGGCGATGACGATGAGGAGGGCGAGGGCTACGAGGACGGCGAGGACGAGCTTCGCGAGGTCGGCGAGGAAGGTGAAGAGCGACGCGTTCGTCGTTCCGCCAAGCCCGACGCGGTTGTCAGCACCACCGATGACGACGATGAGGACGCGGTTCAGGCCGATCGCCTCACGGAAGACGACGCAGAGGTCGACGCGGATGAGGACGTGGTCGCCGATGACGATGTCGGAGCCGACGTCGCGCTGGGCGATGACGACGATCTCGCCGACGACGAGGTCGCGGACGACGACGCCGATGACGCGGACTGATGGCGAGCTGGCCCAGGCGCGGACTCCTCTTGAGCCTCGCGCCAGGACCCGTGCCATGCTTCGTGTCATGCCGCATGTGCTGCCGCCTGTGCTGGTGCTTCGTCGCGTCACGATCGGCGTTGGCGCGGTGACGCTGTGCGCGTTGACGCTCGCCTGCGCAGACAAGGCACCACCCTCGATGTGGCCGCCGCCGCCGCCGCCGGCTCTGGCCACGCCGATCGGCCACGAGGACGACGCGATCGGGCAACACCATGGCCCGCGCGAGCGTGTGATCGAGCCGCAAGAGCCGGCCACGACCGGGAACGCCGAGTCCGAAGCGCCGGATGAGCCTCAGGCCACGGGGGCCGAGCAAGAGGCGGCCGAGCCCGCAGCCGAGCCCGCAGCCGAGAAGAAAGCGCCCGCAGCCGCGCCCGCGAAAGGCGCGAAGACCCGCACGCCCGTGCCCAAGTAGCCGGCATTGCAGCTCGCGTTCCTCGGCCGATCGACGTCGGTATCGAGCGCAGAGCGATCTACGATGCGGCCCATGAGTGGCGCCGGGACGCAACCACCGTTCTCCAAGATCCTCGTCGCGAACCGTGGCGAGATTGCGGCCCGCGTCTTTCGGACCTGCAAGGAACGCGGGATTGCGACGGTCGCGGTGTACAGCGAAGGCGACTCAAACGCGCTGCACGTGCAAGAGGCGGACGAGGCGGTGTGCATCGGGCCGACCCCTTCGGCCCAAAGCTATCTGCGTGCGGAGGCGGTGATTCAAGCTGCGCTCGATACCGGCGCGCAGGCAATCCATCCCGGCTACGGCTTTCTTTCCGAGCGGGCCTACTTCGTGGAGGCCTGTGAGAAGGCTGAGATT